>CAYNVX010000001.1:0-45460 GCA_964400755.1 uncultured bacterium
GATTAATTCTAAGGCATCTTGAACAAAAAGTGATTCAGATTTTGTGTCTTTCATGGTTTTGCGCATATATAAAAAATTACTGCATCTATATCAAAAATATCTATTTAGATGAAAGAGTTTATTCAAAAAAAAAAGATTTTATAGGAAACTATAAAAAAAGGACTGAATAATGAAGTCGTTATCAATTTATTTTTTGTTTTTACCCTTTATTCTTTTTGCAAATGTCAAGACAGGATTAGATGTTTATTTTGAAGAGGGGCTTTATAAAGAACTAAAGGGAAAGAATATTGGAATCCTTACCAATCATACTGGTATAGATAAAAATATGAAATCTACGATAGATAATTTCAAAGAACATGCGCTTGATTATAAAATAAGCGCTATTTTCTCTCCAGAGCATGGAATTGATGGCAAGGAACATGCTTTTGAAAGCATTAGTGATACAAAAGACAAAGATAAAATCCCTATATATAGCCTTCATGGAAAAACAAGAAGGCCCACAAAGGCGATGTTAAAAAATATCGATACTATGGTCTATGATATTCAATGTATAGGGACTAGGTCTTATACATATATTGCTACGCTTTGCTATATGATGGAAGAGGCTGCTAAAAATAAAATTCAAGTAGTAGTTTTAGACCGTCCAAATCCCATAAATGGATTGATAGTAGATGGTCCGATGTTAGATGAGAAATTCAGATCATTTATCGGATATATTAATGTTCCCTATTGCCATGGCATGACAATAGGCGAGCTAGCCTCTTTTTTTAATAAGGAATATAAGATTGGCTGCGATTTAAAGGTTGTTGCCATGAAGGGATGGAAAAGAAAAATGTCATTTAAGGATACCGGTCTGCACTGGATCCCTCCAAGTCCTCATATTCCTGAAGCAGATACTCCTATATATTACCCTTCAACCGGAATATTAGGGGAATTAAAGGTGTTGAATATTGGAGTAGGCTATACCATGCCCTTTAAAATTGTGGGAGCTCCATGGATAGATGCTGAGTTATTTGCATTAAAATTAAATGAACAAAAGCTTCCCGGTGTAATATTTAAACCATTTCATTTTAAGCCTTTTTATGGACTTTATAAAAATGAAAACTGTCATGGAGCTATGATAGTAATAACTGATTACGATCAATATCGTCCCTTAGCGGTTCAATATTTAATATTAGGGATGTTAAAAAGTATTTATCCCAAAGAATTTTTAAAAAGACTGGATTCTAATGCATCATCCAAAGAATTATTTTGTAAAGCTAATGGAACAGATGAGATTTACAATATATTGAAAAATGAAAGATATGCAGCTTGGAAAATGATAGAGTTTCAAAAAAAGGAAAGAGAGGATTTTTTAAAAATTCGGAAGAATTATCTCATTTCCGATTACGAAAATTAGCAGACTCTTTCTTGATTTGCTAAAATATTGCTTTCCGGCTATTGACAATAATTGAAATTTCCTAATATTATTTTTTCACTAAATAGTAAAAATATTCAGGAGATTGAAAATGGTCAATCATGCCTGCCTAAAGGCAGACGCTTGTAAGATGACTTACAACGAGATGGGCACGAAAGTGCTTTGCAAGGGTTGATTAGGGAGCAAAAAGGAAACTTTATGCAGAAGTTATTAGTAGAGTTAAAGAACACACCAAGGGATGTACAATTACTCCTAGTACCTTGCTCTGTAAGTTTTTCATTAAACAGAGAGGAAACTCTCAGTGTGGAGGACAAAGTACTGGCTAATAACAATCCCGAAGGAGTTCATTCCCGGCGTGCAGGGAGGTCATTAAAACCATTTATGCACGCACATTTTAAACTTTGGAATTAAAGCAACCTAAAAAGGAGCGAGGTTTCCTCCCACCCATGAATGGATGGGTTTCCACCTCGTCAAATGGATGAATAAAAAGATAAAGCCTTTAGCTAATAAAGTTTTAATAAAAAGATCTGTTGCTCAGATGTCAAAAGGAGGGATTTTACTTCCTGATTCAGCTCAAGAAAAACCAAAGGTTGGCGAGGTTGTTGCTGTCGGACCTGGTAAAATAGATGATAAAGGTGCTTTGATCAAAATGTCTGTTAATATTGGGGATAAAGTTATTTTTTCATCATTTGCCGGAACTGAAGTAAAAGAAAATGAAGAAGAATTATTAATTCTGTCTGAAGACGATATTTTTGCAATTTTATCATAACATAAAAATTTAAGGAGACCTATTATGCCAAAGATTTTGCAATTCGATGAAAAAGCTCTTAAATCAATTTTAAGTGGAATTAGAACATTAGCGAAAGCTGTAATTGTAACATTAGGACCTAAAGGAAGAAATGTTATTATAAAGAAGGATTTTGGTTCGCCTATATCTACAAAAGATGGCGTGACGGTAGCGAAAGAGATAAATTTGAAAGACAAATTTGAAAATATGGGCGCTGAACTTGTAAAAGAAGCTGCTTCTAAAACTTCCGATGTTGCAGGAGACGGCACAACAACAGCAATAGTTTTGGCTGATGCAATTTTCAGGGAAGGGGTAAAAAATGTTTTAGCCGGCGCAAATCCTATGATTGTAAAAAAAGGAATAGAAAAAGCTGTTAAAGTTGTTATCGAAAAATTATCTGATCTTGCAAGTCCAATTAAAACAGAAGAAGAAGTGAAGCAGATAGCAAGCATTTCTGCTAATAATGATGAAGAAATAGGAGCTATTATTTCTCAAGCGATGAAAAAAGTTGGTAAAGATGGAATTATTACAGTTGGAGAAGCTAAAGGGATTGAAACAACTTTAGATGTTGTGGAAGGTATGCAGTTTGATAAAGGATATGTATCTCCATACTTTATAACTAATCCGGAAAAAATGAGCGTTGAATTAGAAAATGCAAATATCTTCATTACAGATAGAAAGTTAACAACAGCAAAAGATGTTATACCTATTTTAGAAAAAGTTATGGAAGGTGGAAACAAGCCTTTGTTGATCATAGCAGAAGATATCGATTCAGAGGCCTTAGCTACACTTGTAGTGAATAAAATTAAAGGGGGCCTTTCAATATGTGCTGTTAAATCACCAGCCTTTGGTGATCGTCGTAAAGCGGTTTTAGAAGATATCGCTGTTTTAACCGGTGCACAAGTTGTATCAGAAGAAGTTGGTTTGAAACTAGAAGAAGTTGGCCTTGAAGTTTTAGGAAAAGCTAAAAAGATTACTATTGAAAAAGACCAAACAACAATAATTGATGGCGAAGGTGATGCGGCTAATATTCAAAAAAGAATATCTCAGATAAAAAATGAGATGGTTGGATCAACTTCAGATTATGATAGAGAAAAACTAGAAGAGCGCCTAGCAAGAGTTGTTGGTGGCGTTGCTGTAGTAAATGTTGGTGCAATGACAGAATCTGAAATGAAAGAGAAAAAAGCAAGGGTTGAAGATGCTCTTCATGCAACTAGAGCAGCTGTTATTGAAGGGATTGTTCCTGGAGGTGGCGTTGCATTTTTAAGATGTTTGGAAGAACTGGATAAATTGAGACTTCCTAAAGAAGAAATGATAGGCGTTTCTATTATTAGAAAAGCTCTTTATGCTCCGGCAATTGCTATAGCGAACAACTGTGGAAAGCAGGGCGATCTTATAGCTGAGAAGATTTTAGAGAAAAAAGGTTCATGGGGATATAATGGACTAACAGATAAATTTTCTGATTTAATAAAAGATGGTGTTATTGATCCAGTACTTGTTACAAAAAATGCTTTAATTAATGCATCTTCAATTTCAGCTCTGTTAATTACTATATCGGCAATGATTACCGATAAGCCGCAGCCTAAAAATAACAATAATTCTCCAATGGACCCATCTATGGGCATGGGTGGTATGGGCGGCATGGGACCTATGGGAATGATGTAATATAAAAAATATTTTTAAAGGGGAACTTCAGTTCCCCTTAAATTATTAAAAAGGAAAATTAATATGCCTACTTATTCTTATATTTGTTCAAACTGCAAGCATGAAGCTGAATTTTTTCAAAAGATAAACGATGATGAATTAACAACATGTCCTAAATGTAAAAAGGAGACATTTTCTAGAAAGATAGGCGGCTCAGATGCTACTTTTCAATTTAAGGGGGATGGTTTTTATTGCAAGGACTATAAGAAGAAGGATCATCACGATTGTTCGAACTGCAATTGTAAAAAAAATAAGTAATTATTTTTTTATTCTCCAAAAGCTTGGGACAAATAGAAGAAGAATAATAAAATATTCAAGTCTTCCAAGAAGCATCATGAATATGGATAGAATTTTTCCAAAGGGATGAAGGAAAGCAAAAGAATAAGAAGGGCCTGCGACTCTAAAAGCAAAGCCAATATTATTTAACATACAGCCTACAACACCAAGAGATGTTTCCGAATCAACATGATCAAAAACAAGTCCTAGCACACCTAATATAGAAAAGAAAGTTACTAAGCAGAAAAAAGTAGTTACGGTAATTGCTGTATTGGAATCAATTTCTCTTTGTCCAAGTTTAAGCTGTCTTACTGTCGAAGGTCTGAAAATCGATTCAATTTTGTTAATAATGATCTTATACAAAATATAAAAACGTGAAGATTTTATTCCTCCGCAGGTAGCGCCTGACATTCCACCAAAATACATTAGTAAGAACATAAAAACCTGACAGGCAAAGGGCCATTTATCAAAATTGGTTGTAGCAAAGCCTGTAGATGTTTGTGCGGAAATAGCCTGGAAAGTACCCGACCTAATTGCTCTCCATAATGTGTAATGTCCAGCGGGCTCGCCAGATAAGCTATAGCTTTCTGTTCCGATTAAATTATATACGACTAAAAACGATCCAATTAAAACTACTGCTACAAATAAGAAGAAATCTGGTTCATATATTTTATAAAATTTACCTTTTAAAATATGAAAATATAAGGCGAAGTTGATGCTTCCTATGAACATAAATAAAATGATTACCCATTCAGTGTTGTAATTATTGTAACTTGCGATGCTCTCGTTTCGAATAGCAAATCCACCTGTAGATAAATTAGAAAAAGTGATACAGAAGGCATCTAAAAGGGGCATTTCTTTGTTTGTCCAAATAAGAAGAAGGATTTCTATAATAGTGATTCCTAAATAGAGCTTCCAAAGTAAAGAAGCTGTTTCTTTAATTCGGGGGGCTATACTATCTTTTATTGGTCCTGTCATTTCAGCCTGCAATAAAAATTTTCCGCCAACGGCAAGAGCAGGAAGAACCGTTAGAAATAAGATTACAATTCCCAGTCCGCCAAGCCATTGAATGAAGCTTCTCCAAAAAAGTACAGCTTTGCTGACCGCTTCAATTCCTTCAAATAAGATTTCCCCGGTTTGAGGATTTCTTACCGGTTCTATTGTTCCATAGTAAGTATAGAATTTATTTGGGAAATGTTCGTTGATTAATTTGTATTCTTTTTCAATTTCAGTTCCATCTTTGTATTGTTTAGGAGCCATTATTGTGGCACCTGTTGTTGTATATCCTGACATCGATTCAAAATAGGCGTCTAAGGGATTTGTTAGTGTATTAGAAAAGACAAAGGGGAGCGCACTGATACCTACGGTTATTAACCAAATCAATACTACTAATAATACACTATCTCTTCTATGTAGGGTTTCTTTAGATTTGTGGCCGAAATAATAAAAAAGAGAAGCTACTCCGAGGGTAACAGCAATGGTTTCTAAAAAAGCAATAGTTGAATTAGGGTGAGGTGAAGGACGGACAAACTCAAAATATAAGGCAATTATCAATGGTATAACTAAAATAAGCGAAAACCAATAAAGATATTTTCCTAATACTTTTAAAATTTCTCTATACTGCACTTATTTCCTCTTAAAACAGCTCTTGTAGTTCATGTAACAGCTCTGGGCTGGTAATTAATATTACTGTATCATTTGGAGAAATAATCCTATCTCCTTTTCCAATCATTACCCTGCCTCTATTTTCTATAGCAGTGATTAGTAAGTTTTGCGGAAGTTTTGCGCTTAATTCCGAAAGAGGTATTCCAACAAGTTCACAATCTTCAGAAACTTTTATTTCGATTACTTTTGCTTGGTTATCACATAGAGAAGCAATAGAAAGTATTTTTTCAGCATGAATTATTGATAAGACTCTATTAGCAATATTTACTCTTTCCGATACAGAGAAGTGAATGTTCTGATCTCTTAAAATAGGAGCTAAGCTTGTGTCGGAAATTAAGCTTATTATTTTTTTACATCCTAGATGTTTTGCAGTTGCGGCAATTAGAAAATTAGATTCATCTTCATTGGTACAAGCAACAAAAGCATCGCTTAACTGAACCTGTTCTGAAGCTAAGAATTGAAGGTTCATTCCATCCTGATTCAAAATTGAGCTTCTTGGCAAAAGTTCGGAGAGTTCTTCACATTTTTTTAAATCCATTTCAATCAGCTTAACATTAATATTTCTAAGTTCTAAAATATGGGCCAGTCTCATACCTACTGGAGTTCCTCCAACAATTACAACAGAATGAACTTTTGTTTGTGGGAGTTTAAAAAAGGTATGTAGATCATGCATGAACGTTGTTTCGCCGATAATTGTAATTTCATCTCCAGATTCAATATGGTCATCTCCATGTGGGAAAATTACGACATCTTTTTTATTATTAGGATTAGAAGGATCAGGAATTTTTCTTCTAATCAGTCCGATAATGATTTCTTGTGGAAGATCAAGTTTACAAAGTGGAATTTTTGTATTATTCCAGCTATCTGGAATAACTATCGTTCTCATTTGAATGGAGCCATGTGCAAAATTTTCTATTGCCAAATCTTCTGGATTTATGATGTTTTTTAATATGTCATTTGCTGCTAAAACTTCAGCTCCTATAAAATGATCAACAAAAAAAAGCCTTCCGAAATCAAGGCGTGACCTTGCTAAAAATCCGATTTCTTTTACTCTTGAGACTGTACGGGGATAACCTAAATTTTTTGCTATCGAACAAGCAACTAAATTTGTTTCATCATCTCCAGTCATGGCAATAAATAATGCCGGCTCATTTTCAATTAATTGATCTAACAATTTCCATCTGGAACCATATCCGCAGAGCGTTGCTACATCGGCTTCTTCGCTGATTCTTTCTAGCTTGCTAGCATCCTTGTCTATAAGAATAACATTGTGCTGTTCTTTTGCAAGGACGGATGCTAAATATGCTCCGATATTTCCTGCCCCTAAAATTACAATGTTCATTAAAAAAACCTATATTTGTAAATTTTTAGTATATTGCTCTCTATATTCTTTGCCGCTTATTATTTCACCAAATGCAGCTAAGTTTGTTAAAGAGCCCTGGTGAAGCGATTCACTATAACTTGCTACACAGTCTGTAAGGGTTGCAATTTTATAATTTCTGCCGACAGCTTCTCTTGCAGTTGTTTCAACAACTCCGTTTGTTGTAAAACCTGCCAGTAATAGTTCATTTATCTGCATGGCAGAAAGGTATCTTGGAAGTTCTGTTTGATAAAAAGAAGATATTCCCCATTTTTTTATTTTTACATTAACATTAGAAAGCTCTTCTAAAAGATCATGTCCCCAGCTGCCTTGTCTTAGTCCTTCTTTTTCTAAAAATGGTCTGATTTTTTTGTATATTCCAAGACCAATAGCTTCTTTTTGTATATTTTCTAAAATTGTAAGCTGTGTTGCAATAACCGGAATATTCATTTTATTGCAGAAATGGATCATTTCAATAATATTTGGTAAAATATTTTTTACATTGGTTGCCGTAAGGCCATGTTTATGAAAAATTCCTTCCGGATGGCAAAGATCATTTTGCATGTCTAGAATTATAAAAGCGCTTTTGTAATTCATCCTTTAAACCTGTATTTTCTCTCTAATTGAATATTTAGCTCTATTCTAATTTTTTGTCGATACCTCATAAATAAAATTATATATTATATTTTATAATAACAATCTTTTTTAAGAAGATAAAAATCTTGATAAAAAGCCGAATATTAAAGATCATATTGTACCAAACAGCACCGGTAGCTCAACTGGATAGAGTACCCGGCTACGAACCGGGCGGTTAGAGGTTCGACTCCTCTCCGGTGCGTATATTTTTTGGGATGTTATGCTTTTAAAAATATTTGTTTGCGGTCCTATCCAAAATAACACTATCTTATGTGCATGTGAAAAAACTAAACTTGCTTGTGTTATTGATCCCTCTTTTGATTCTTCAAATAAAATCCTCAACTATTTAGAAAAACATGATCTAAAACTAGATAAGATTTTTATTACTCATTCGCATTGGGATCATATTGCCGAAGTTAAAAAATTAAAAGATCAAACAAATGCAAAAATTTGTATTCATAAATTAGATGCTAAGAATTTAGAAGATCCCGGCAGTGATGGTTTGCGAGAAATATTGGCAGTAGAAAAAATTAAGCCCGATCATTTATTAGAAGATAATGAAAAAATTTCTGTCGGCAACTTGGAATTTTTAGTTATTCATACACCGGGTCATTCACCTGGCTGCTGCTGTTTTTATTTAGAAGATGAAGATTTATTATTTTCAGGAGATACTCTTTTTAAAGGATCTTATGGAAGATTGGATCTTCCAACTGCACAGCCAGAGCTTATGGGACTATCCTTAGAAAAATTATCAAAATTGCCTAAAGAAACTAAAGTTATTCCGGGTCATGGTCCTGATACTACAATTGAAAAAGAAAAGTGGATAGCTCAAGCTAGAGGGATTATTTAAGGGTTAAATAATCATAAAGATCTTTTTCTGTCGTTATAATAAAACTATTATGAATTAAACAGATTTCATTAGTTGCTTCAATTATTTCCATCGTTCCAACGCCAGGTATGCAAATAGCATCAATATGGTTCACTTTGTTCTTATTTTTTAAAAAGTTTAGCCCTTCAATGTAATCATCGGTGCTATAGCCCTCTTCTTTAACCCTAAAGAACAGGATCTCCCTATTATATAATAGGGCTTGTATAGCAAAAAAAAGGCCGAAGGTGTCTTTGGGGGGATTCCCTAATATATCTGATAGTTGGGGGAGGGAATGGCATACATATGGAACGTGAAATTTTCCCTTTTCGGCTTGTCCAAAAAGAGCGAGCCTATGTTGCATATTCTTCCTCCCCGTATTTTTAGTAAATATAGTTAAGGCTGTTTTTTTTCAAGAAGGACTATTGATTAGTAAATTATTCAAAAAAAAATGTTGAATTATTTCCTTGATAGTCAATAGCATGTACTCCTAAAAAAAAGAGGAGATTTTTAAATATGAAAGTTCAAGCGCTATTAAGAAAAGCATATGATTTTTGCACAAAGGATCCAGAAACCATACAAAAAACTGCAATTACCATTTCAGCCCTTGCAATTGACATTTTTTTCAGTCATAAATGGGGGCTTTTAGTTCTCGGAAGTTTTTGGCTTCCTATTCTTTATAAAGGGTTTATGCAAAAAAGAGATATTAACCAACAACCTGTTTTTCCTAAGGATGCTTCTGCCGGAACAAACTTTAGTATAAGACAATTTACTCAAGTTCCTCCAATTAATGTTCCTGCTAATCTAGAGAGGGAAATCGACAATAAAAAAGCACAAATTCAAGGAGTAAAAGGCTTAAGGGAATTTGTTCAATGGCTTGAAAATCAAAGAGATTTGACGGTCAAGCGTTTTTCTTTTGATTCATGGATTTGCGGTAAATGTAAAGAATGAGTCTTTTTGATAAATTATCCGTTAATACAACATTTTTGTGGGCCATGGCGAAATTTTATTAGTATTTTTGATAAATTTATGATTTTTCCTTTTAAAAACCGAAGAATAAATTTTCTTGTTCTTTTATGCCATAAAAAGACTGGTAATATTAAAAGAGCTATAAATATTCCAAAAAAGTGTTTAAAAACATATTGCTTTGTAGAGGGAATGCTTGTTTTAATTAATTTTAATAAATGCTTTTTTAGCGAGGGAGAAATTATTTGTTGATTTGAAGCTTCGATGCAAAGATCAAGGGCATAATCATGAAATCTAAAAATTAATAAAAGTATTAAATATTTAAGTAAGGTTTTCTGTTTTTGGTCAAAAGAATAAGTTGTAATTTTTTTTAAAAATGATTTAATTGAAAGCACATATATAGCATTACCCCAAATAAGCTGAGGATTACTTAGCATGTTATACGTATTATTATGTCTGATCCATTTTTGAGATTCTAAATCAAATAAAATAAAATCAAATTTTTTTAAGTATTGGTCAATGTGAGAAAACTGAGGCGCTGTCTGATGCTTTTCCATAAAAGATACTTCAACTTGAATAGCTAAACAAGAATTTAATAGGTATTTTTCAGCACCTTTTAATATTTCTAAATCGGCTCCTTCTGCGTCAATTTTGAGAAAATCTACAATGCTGTTTTTTAGAATATTTTCTAGAGAATTTACTTCTATTTTTTGTTCTCCGATTTTTTTGTGTTCTTCAGAATTTAAAAAAACATTTAATTCGTCCGAAATATTGAATAAACTTGAAGCTTGAGGATATTTTAATAAGTTCAATTTTTTTTCATTTTTATTAGACCATAATCCTATAGAGTAGTTATTAAATTTTTTCCCCATTTTTATTATGTTCGCTCTAGGATCAGGATCGAAAGTAATTATATGTAGAAGTTCTTCAATTTCTTCAAATTTTTTATCTATGCCATCTGTTGCACCAACATCTACAAAGGTAATTAATTCATTTCCTAATAAAGACTTGAATGAAGAGATGTTTTTTATTGAAGGAAGATTAAAAAAATTATAAATAAAAAATTTTATTTTTTTTTTAAGCATTTTCCTTCCTTTTTTATTAAATTTTAAAATATTTTGCTTTTGGTCCTAGCTCATCTTCTATCTCTAAAAGCCTATTATATTTGGCGATCCTTTCAGATCGGCAAAGGGATCCGGTCTTAATTTGCCCTGCATTAACAGCTACAGTAAGGTCTGCAATGAAAGTATCTTCTGTTTCTGCGGATCTATGAGATATTACTGTAGTATAGTTGTTTTTATGGGCAAGATTAATGGCTTGAAGGGTTTCTGTGAGTGTTCCAATTTGATTTAGTTTAATTAAAATAGAGTTGGCTATTTTTTTATCTATACCTTTTTCTAAAAATTTAATGTTTGTTACAAAAATATCATCGCCGACAAGTTGTATTTTATTCCCTAGTTTGTCAGTAAGAAGTTTCCATCCGTCCCAATCATTTTCTGCCATGCCATCTTCGATGGAATCAATAGGAAATTTGTTAACTAAAGAGGTTAGATATTCAACCATTTCACTGCTTGAATAGGATTTGAATTTTTCACCTTTTAGCTTTTTTTTCTTTTCGATATATTTGTTTGTTTCATGATCATAATATTCAGAAGATGCTGGATCTAAAGCGATAGTAATATCTTTTTTTGGCCTGAAACCTGCTTTTTCAATTGCCTGAACTATTAATTCTAAGGCTTCTTCATTTGATTTTAAATTAGGAGCAAAGCCGCCTTCGTCACCAACAGAAGTTGCATAATCTTTATCTTTTAAAATCTTTTTCAAAGTATGAAAAACTTCAGCTCCATAGCGAAGAGCTTCTTTAAAATTAGGAGCTCCAATAGGCCTTATCATAAACTCTTGGAATTCTATGGAATTGTCTCCATGGGCTCCACCATTGATAATGTTCATCATTGGGCAGGGAAGGGTATATGATGAAGCTTTTCTAAGATAAGCATATAGGGGTTCTTTTTTCTCAATAGCTGCTGCTCTTGCTACTGCTAGAGAAATGCCGAGTATGGCATTAGCACCATATTTTGATTTTGTCTCTGTTCCATCAGCCTCACACATTTTATTGTCGATTTTTTCCTGTTCAAAGACCGAATTGCCTATCAATAATTTTTTTAGAGGTCCATTTACATTTTCTACTGCTTTTAAAACGCCTTTTCCCATATATCTTTTTTTATCGTTATCTCTTAGTTCTAGTGCCTCATGCTCGCCGGTAGATGCTCCGGATGGAACTCTTGCTATGGCTTCTATTCCATTTTCAGTTTTAAGGATTACTTCAACAGTAGGGGTTCCTCTTGAATCTAAAATTTCTAAAGCTTTTATTGATTTTATTTTTGACATTGATTTGCCTATATTTTATTCAAAAATGGTCCCTTATATTAAACTATGATCTGCACCAAAAGGCAAGAGAGAATTTTGTTATATGAATTGACATAAATGTGAAATGTAAATATTTTTTTATCAAAAAATTATTTTTTAATAAGTATCTTTATGCAAATTATCCTCTTGTTCAGGAGTATGGTTTTGAGTGTGGAGATAACTGGTCTTGTATAAAAATTAGCAGAACAAAAAGCGTTGGAAATGCTGTTAGAAAGTTTTGTGAAGAGAGAAATCTAAAATATGAAGTTACTGCTGATCTTTTTGGGGTTATTAAATTGTATTAATTTTAAATAGGATAAAATTTTATGAAAAAAGTGTTTTTACTATCTATTTTATTGCCACTGTTTTTATTTGCTGAACAAGCTCTGCCACAAATTAGAAGTGTTCCTTGGCTAAGTGAAGATGCCATTGCTTTTTTAGAAGATTTTTTACAAAAAAATCCTAATGCTAGAATTTTAGAATTTGGCAGCGGAGCCTCTACGGTATGGTTTTCTAAAAGAACTACAAATTTGGTTTCTATTGAGCATAATCTTCAATGGTATAATTATATATCAAATATTATAAATGATAATAAAGATTGTAATGCAGTTAATTATTATTTGTTGGAAAGACCATATTATACTGTTTGTAATAGTTTTTCTGATGGGTACTTTGATTTGATTTTAGTAGATGGAAGAAATAGGAAAGGCTGTATAGTTAATTGTTTAAGATTAGTTAGGCCTGGAGGAATATTAATGCTTGATAATAGTGAACGAAAATATTATCACTCTGTTTACGATTTGATGCAAAATTGGGAAATGACAATTACAGAGCAGAAAAAACCGGACAGTCATGGCTTTTATTATACTGAATGGGAAACGAGATGGTGGAAAAAACCCTTAAATTGATTTCACTGTTATCTGTTTACTTTTTTTTGTGATGCTTCGTTGATTAACAGACAGTAAGATTCATATCTAAGATGTGATATCTTATTGTCTTTTATTGCCTTTTTAACGTTGCACTCGGGCTCATCTATATGTTTGCAGTCAGGATATTTGCATTTTTGAGCATAGTGGGTGATTTCTGAAAAATATTGGGCTATTTCGGTTTTGTCGAGATTCCATACCCCGAAGCTTTTAATACCGGGCGTGTCGATACAAAATCCGCCGTCTTCTAAGGGAATTAGTTCTGATGTTGTTGTAACATGAGAGCCCTTATAAGTTTTTTCTACAACATCTCCTGTCTTTAATTTTTTGTTGAATAAAAGATTAATGATAGAGGACTTTCCCACTCCTGATTGACCGGAAAAGACAGAAGCCTTGTTTTTCATAAGATTTTTTAAGCTTTCCAATCCTTTTTTCTTTTTGACGCTTATCGATAATATTGGAATATTCAGTTTTTCATAAACGGACAAGAATTCTTTATATTCAGCTTCTTCTTTTGAGTTTTCTTCTAATAAGTCTATTTTATTAATTACGATAATCGGCTTCATATTGCCTTTTTCAGCAGCGATTATATAGCGGTCTATCAGACCTGGTTTTATGGGAGGAATTACCACTGAGGTGGTAATTAATACCTGATCAATATTTACAGCAATTATTTGCTGTCTGCGTCTTATTATTTCTTCTCTGGATAATATTGAAAAGCGTTCTTCGACTTTTTCAATTGAACCTTCATAAGTTTTATCGATAGGAATAAATTGAACAAAGTCTCCAACTGCGATAATATTTTTGTTTAGGGAAAAATCTTTTTTCATTAAGCCTTTTAGTTTGCAAATGTATATCTGCTCTTCATGGGAGACTTTTATTTCTTCGCCCTGTATTGAAAGGACTCTACCTTTTATTGCATTTTCTGAGGATACAAATTCTTTTTTTAATTTTTCAGAATCTGTTTTTTTATATTTGGACTTATCTCTAGAATTTTTAAATTTTTTATTCTGTTTTTCTTCTTTTCTCTTTTTTTTATGGAACTCTTCTTCGTAATAATAGGAATCAAAATTTTTCATAGTTTGCTCTTAATTTCGTACATGCAGATGCTTCCTGCAATTGCAACATTTAAGGATTCAATATCTTTAGAGATAGGGATAGATACTTTTTTATAATCTTTGGTCCATGAAGAAATCCCATGTGATTCATTGCTTAATACTAAGAAGCAGGGTTCTTGAAATTTTATCTTATTAACATTTTCTCCATCCATATCAGCTATTAAAAAAGATGCTTTTAGATCTTTTGCCATTTTTTCTAGCTCATCTAGGGACATAAAAAAGATTGGGATAAAAAAAGTTGCGCTTCTTGCTGCGCTTAAGGCTTTTTCATTATAGGGATCAGCGCTATTGGGCAGTAGGATAATAGCATCAAATGAAAAGGCTAAAGCTGATCTGATCAAAGTTCCAAGATTGCCGGGGTCGGCTATCTTGTCTAATACTAGGATTCTTTTTGGGTTTTTCAGTTTTTGTTCTTTTGGTATTTCAATTACAGCAGCAATTCCTTCAGGCGATTTATTATTTGTAATTTTTTTCATTATATTATCTGAAACAAAAATTAGATTTTCTGCTTTGATCTTTTCATAAGAGCTTTTTTTGTCTGATATGATAAGAGTGATAAATTTAAATTTTTTACTTAACTCAAAAATTATTTTTTCGCCAGCGACTATAACCTGGTTTTCTTCCTGTCGATATTTTTTATCTGTTCTTAGCTTTACTATTTTTTTTATAGTGGGGTTTGTAAGACTGGTGATAATTTTTTGAGACATGGTTATATTATCTCTTGAGGCCATAGTTTTGATCTTTTCAATTTTTCTATTATTGCATCGACTGTTGTAAGTTTGCTGTTGATGGCAATTTTCTGAGCTTCATCCAGCAGAGCTCCCATATTGGGGCCGGGAGGTATGCCGCAAACTTTCAAATGATCGGATTTAATTATAGGATCATTATTTTTCTTTTTTTGAACATAAAAGCTTAAATCTTCTTTTCTAGTCTGATGCTCAATTAAAAAGTCTTTTCTTTTTTCGGCAGGAGAGTGGATAGCTAATATTTGAAGGGCAAGGTTAGAATAGGGGTTGGCATAAAAATGGACCCATTTATCATCCTCTATGTTTCGAGGGCTGTTTACCAGTTCTTTTGCCTTATATAAAAAAACGATAAAATCGATTTCTCTGTTGGAGAGTTTCAGATATTTACATAGGTCAATTTGTTCTTCTAAAGTGCTTTTTTTAAAAAGCTCTAGAATTGAAACAATAACAGGAGCTCTGGATGGAAAATCATCTATAAGAGTTGTTCTTGTGTTCATCTCTTCAATAGAAGTTCCTTTTAGTTTGGGGAAAATTACTTCCATCAGCCCATAATAATGAAGCATTAACAGAGCTTTTCTAAACCCTCTATATTTTGCCATTTTAGTAATTTCCTGCCAGACACGTTCTATAGCAACAGAGGGGAAGAGCTCATTTGCATGGTGCATTATTGCTTTTTCTGTTTCTTCATCGATTTCAAAGCTGAAACGGGCGCTGAGCCTAATGGCTCTTATCATCCTGAGGCGATCTTCTTTAATTCTTTCGTGAGGGTTGCCGATAGCCTTGATAACTTTTTTTTCTAAATCTTCTTTGCCTTTCACAAAATCAATTATTTTGTCATTAATGGGATCATAGAACATTCCATTAATGGTAAAATCTCTTCTTTTGGCATCTTCCTCTTCAGTAGAAAATTTTATTTTTGCGGGCCTTCTTCCGTCAGTATACTCAATATCTTCTCTAAAAGTTGCAACTTCATACTGCTTTTTTTCGATTATCACTAGGATAATGCCGAACTTTGCCCCAATGGGAACTGTATGTGAAAAGAGGGATTGAACAACTTCAGGAGAGGCGTTTGTAGCAATATCGATGTCGTCAGATGGGTGATTGAGTAGATAATCTCTGACCCAGCCGCCGGCAAAATAAGCCGTAAAGCCTTTTTCATGAAGCTGTTGAACAATAAATTTGGCTTGTTTCATATAATATTATTTTATCATCTCTGAAATAATTTTTTCTGCTATAATCAATAATTGCAACAAAAAAAGGATTGTCATGCAATCTAAAATTCAGATTTTACCAGATCACATTATAAATCAGATAGCTGCCGGCGAGGTAATAGAAAATTGCGCTTCGGTAATTAAAGAGCTGGTTGAAAACTCAATTGATGCTGCTTCTAAAATTATTAGAGTAGAGATAAAACAGGGTGGGCTGCAGCAGATCAGGGTAGAAGATGATGGGGTGGGCATGAGTGAAGGGGATGCTTTATTATCTTTAAAAAGGCATGCTACATCAAAACTTTTTTCTTTTAATGACCTTTTAAAAATTTCTACGATGGGATTTAGGGGAGAGGCTCTAGCTTCGATTGCCTCAATTTCCAAACTTGATATTAAGACTTCCGAGGATAGTGTTGGGGTTCATATCAAAACTGAAAATGGACAAGTTATCTCAAATGAGAAAATTTCAAGGACAAAAGGAACTACTATTGATGTCCGCTCATTATTTTATAATGTGCCTGTTAGAAAGACCTTTCAAAAGTCGATAGCCTTGATGACGGCGGATATAAACAAGGTCATGATGAATTTAAGCTTGGCGAATCCTCAAATTGGCTTTACTTTTATTTCCAATGAGAAAATCTTATTAAATTGTGAATCCTTTGATTTACCTTTCGAAAAAGCTTTTGAGATAAGAATAAAAGAAATTTTAGGAGTAGATTTTTTTAAAAGCTGCACTCAAATAAATTTTTCTGAAGATAATATAAAAATTACAGGGCTGATAGGCCTTCCCATTTATGCCAAAAAAAGCAGAAGCCTGCAATATTTAAGTTTAAACAGAAGATATGTCAGCTGTCCAATGATCTCAAATTTTATTAAAGAGGCCTATAAGACCAGATTGGGAGAAAAAGAATATCCGATATTTGCCCTGCACCTTGAAATGCCTCCACAATTTATTGATGTTAATGTCCATCCTCAAAAAAAAGAGGTTCGTCTTAAAGAAGAATATTTTTTAAAAAATATTATTAAAAAAGCTATATCCGGAACTTTTCAAAAAGCCAGCTTTTTTTCTAGTGATGAAAAAGTTTCTTTGAACTCTATTTTTTTTGAAGAAGTGCCTTCTCAAAGTTTTGTTAAAATAGAAAAAGAGAGTTTAACAAATAATAACAGCCAAATGCTTTTTGAAAAAAATTGGGAAGAGGATTTTTTATTTCAGGATAGTTTTATTTTTAAAAACTTTCTTTTTATCCCCGCAAACAATCTAGCGTCTAAAATGGATATTCAAGAAGATAGTCTGCTTTTATTAAATTTAAATAATGCAGTATCGAGGATCTTGTTCGAAGATTTAATAAAATCAGAAAAGAGAATAGTTAAGCAGAACTTGGGAATTGCTTTGATATTAGATCTTTCCAAAGATGAAATAATGGTCGCTGAATCTAACTTAGATAATTTTTCTAAGATGGGCTTTGAAGTAAGAATAGTTGGAGAAAAAACTATAGCAATAGATTCTATTCCATCTTTTTTTGATGAAAAAGATTTAGAGGATACTTTTATTAAAATTTTATCAGATATAAAACTTTTTGGGATAAGCGATGGTGCTGAAACATTAATTTTAAAAAAAATGGCTAAAGGTATCTGTTTTATGGCCAAGTCAAATAAAAAAAGATATTCGAAAGAAGAAGCTAAAATAATTTTTAAAAATTTATTAAAATGCAGTGAGATTAATATTGATCCTTTAGGTAATACTACTATAGTTTTTTTAGGAAAAGAGGATTTAGAAAATTTAATAAAATAAAAAGGATGTAAAATGTCATATATCAAAAGATATGAAAACTTGAAAAAGTTTTTAACATCACAAGAGATAGATTTTTTAATTATAGACGATCCCGGCTCTTTATATTATTTAACAGGTGTTCAGGTCTCTATTGGAAGATTGATCATCTGTGAGAGTCATACAAGGCTTTTTGTTGATAACAGATATATTGAAGAAGCACAAAAAAAAGCTCATTGTGAAACCCATCTAATTAGCGAAAAGGCTATTGCTGATTTTATTATCAATTATGGGCCCAAGGATAATAAGAAGATTGGGTTTGATACTACTTCGCTGAGTTATTTCGCATATAACAAGCTTTTAAATTTTATAAAAAAAATTAAGTCTCAACATAACGATATCGAAATTAAATTGGTTCCTTTAGACGAACCTCTTAAAGATCTTAGAATGATTAAGGATGTTGAAGAAATTTCTGCGATGAAAAAATCTGCTGCTCTTGCCTGGAAAGGTTTTGAACATATATGCCACTATTTAAAAGAGGGTGTAACTGAAAAAGAACTGGCTTTTGAATATGAGATTTTCTGTAGAAAAAATGGAGCGGAGAAATTAGCTTTTGATCCTATCGTCTGTTTTGGGCAAAACAGCTCTCAGCCTCATCATCATCCCGATAATACCAAGTTAAAAATTAATGATATTGTCCTTATGGATGTTGGGGTGGTTGTAGATAATTATCATTCTGATCTTACAAGAGTCATATTTTTTGGACAGGCCGATCCTCTTTTAGAAAAATTATATTCCATTATTAAAAAAGCACAAAATGAAGCATTGAATATCTGCAGGCCCGGAACACGCATTTCTGATTTGGACAAGTCTGCCCGTGATTTTATTACTGAACAGGGCTATGGCAAAGAGTTTTTACACTCTTTAGGACATGGTATAGGATTAGAGACCCATGAATTTCCCAAAATAAAATTCGATGGGGAAGATAAAGATGCTATTTTGAAAACAGGGATGGTCATAACTATCGAACCTGGTATTTATATTGCCGGAACGGGCGGTGTTAGATATGAAGATATGATCTTAATTACAAATGACGGTTATGAAAATTTTTATACGGCCCATTAAAAAGATATGTTGAGCTTTAGAAAAAAAATTGCCCTTAGCACTATTATAATTTTTATTATTTTTATAGTTGTCTTGTTTCCTGTAACCAAACAGATGGCAATGGACACTTTAAGAGCTCCACTTGCCAATGTTGCAAAAAACTTAAGGGTCTCTTTTTTTAGTTTCGGCGTTCTAATTTTATTGGGATATAGTTTGGTTGTAGGGGCTATCTTGTATAGATTGAGCAAACCTATCGAGCAGATTTTCAATATGCTCAAGCCCTATCAGGAAGGAAAAGAGCAGTTTCCTCCTCATATTGAAATTAATAGACAAGATGATTTTGGTAAATTAGCTAAAACTTTGAACTTTCTTTCAAAGCAGGTAAAAAAACAGATAAAAATATTAATACATCAAAAAAATGAAACAGAATCGATATTGGAAGCTCTTTCAGAGGGAATTATCGCTGTTGATGATAATAAAAGAATAACTTTTATTAATAAAACTGCCTGTAAAATGTTAGAGAAGAATAAAGAAGCTTTATTAGATGAGAAATTATCAGATATTGGCACCTCAAAAATTTTAGAAGTTTGTAAGGCTCTTATTTTTTTATCTAAAGAGAAAAAGCATATAATGCAAAAAGAGATAAAGGAAAATTCCAGTTATATAAATATTATAGCAAAGCCCAACTCTCATAAAGAAGGGGTCTTGCTTGTGCTACAGGATAAAACTTCCGATTATAAAATGGTGGAGATGGGCAAAGACTTTATTGCTAATGCTTCTCATGAGCTTAAAACACCTATTACCATTATTACAGGGTTTGCAGAAACTCTTTATGAACATCCCGATCTATCTAAAGAAATAATAAAAGAGGTTACTTCAAAGATTATGAGAACTTCAAATAGGTTAACAAACCTTTTGAAGAATTTGCTTATGCTCTCTGATTTGGAAAGGATTGAAAAAGAAAAATTTTTAAAATGTGATCTTTATTCATTAGCCCAAAATTGCAAAATGCAGCTTTTGTCTTCTTATAAAAATATTATGGTTTCTATAGAAAAGCCTGATTCCGATTTTTATGTTAGTGCAGAAATCAGCTTGTTGGAAAGAGCTGTTATGAACATTTTAGAAAATGCTGTTAAATATAGTGAAAAATCTCCGGAAATTTATATAAGTTTTAAAATTATTAAAGATCAAATTACCTTATCAATTAAAGATAATGGAGTAGGAATTCCTATTAAAGACCAACCATATATTTTTGATAGGTTTTATACTGTTGATAAAGCCAGAGCTCGAAAATATGGCGGGGCAGGACTAGGACTTTCCATTGTTAAAACAATTATGGAAAAGCATCAAGGTAGGGTAGGGGTTGTTTCTGATGAAAATGGTTCTGTTTTTTCTATCTCTATTCCAAGATTTATAAAAAAAGTTATAAATTAATCGCTCTTTTTAAACTAATATCGGTATTTTCATCTTTAACAATGATCTCTGTTGGATTGGAGATATTTGTAAAGCTTATGAAATCCCATATCTTGGGATTTAATTGAAAGTGCTTCTTTGTTAGAAGATCATTTAATCTTTCTTTAGTTATCTCTTCACCTAGTAATTGAAGTTTTACAATTTCCTCAGCAATTTTTTCATTAAACAGGATAGATAGGATTTCAAAGTGGGCAGAGTTAATAGGAATTTTATTCTTCTCATCTCTAATTTTTATAAAATCTAAAAGAGAAGGATATCCAATCTTTTCCTTATAATTATAAAATTTAGAGCCTTTCATCATTTTATAATATATAGGCTGAAGATCTTTTTCTTTAAGTTCCAACTTCGCCAAATGAAGTTCATTAGCAGAAAGTTCTTCTTTAAGACTTTCTTTAGCACTAAGCAAAATATTATTTAATATCTCTTTATCAAGGTTTTTTATTTTGAGATTTTTAAAAAAACCGTTTTCTAAATATAAAACTCTTATCAAATGTAAAATAGATTCATATAATTCGGGGTGGCTCTCTTTTCCTTCAGTTATCAGGGGATAGATATTAAAATAGGATTCTGATCTGTTTGGCTCTTTTATTTTTTTAACTTTTTCAGTTTTGATTTTTTGTTTTATCTCTTTTTCATTTTTTTCAGTTTTGATTGTTGAATAATAATAGGTTTCACTTTTTGAGGTAGCTCTTCTTTGAACCTTCATATAGCCGACATAGCTTTTTGAAATAATATCCGAAGAGACTTTCTTAGATAAAAGCATCTGTGTTGATATAGCAAATATCATAAGTATGGTTATAACTAAACTTAAGATGTTCACGATTGCACTCTTTTTTTAGGATAGGAAATGTTTAACATTTTTGATGGTAGAAAAAAAGAAAAATCTAGATCATCCGAAAGCTTCAATTTGATAATGGAAGGAAGATAATTTTTTTCTTTTGACCAAAAATCTATCCATTCCAGATCTTTACTGACAGCCTCTTTTTTATAAGCTTTATTTTCAGGCTCTTTATTAGATAAAAATCTGAATTCAATTTTTTTAATATTTTTAAATAAGGTCTCATCTCTAACAATATTTTCTAATATTTCTTTATTATCCGTTCCCCAAATTTTTAACTTTAAGTTTTTTTCATCGTCTATAAAAAGCTTGCCTACAACAATCCCGCTAAACTTAGGGTCAGGATCTATGCCGTTGTCAAAGGCAAAATATAAGGAGGTTTTTTCATTTTTTTCTTTTTCTGTAAAAAAATATTGTTCATCGGAAAACTTTTTTAAAGAGGCATTTGAAAAAATATTAGAAAGCCTGATTTGTATATGCTGTTTTTGAAAAACATCAGCTTTAGCAACTTCCAGTTTTTTTTCTATTTTGGTTATTTGTACAAAATAGCCGAATAAAACAGTTAATATTATAGAAGTTAAAAAAAGTGAGATCATCACTTCTATCAATGTGATATGGTGCTTCTTCTGACATACTCCCACGGCTAAAGCCGATGGGGTTCTAAGGTTTGGCTCTTTCATGCCACTATCCTCGCTGGGCATGCCAGATGCCCCTCTCCAACATCTCTGTCTATTGGAGATTGAAGAATGCCTTGATGTCTAAGCGATATAACGAAAGACGCATTTACATCAGCATTTTCAACGTGTCCACAAGAACACTTAAATATTTTCCCTTTTCTTTCGCCAAGAAGTCCGCATTTAGAACACTGTTGAGAAGTGTATCTCGGATCAATCTTTGCTACTGGAACGCCATGCAGCTTAGCCTTATACTCAATAAATGTCTTGAGTTGATAAAATGACCAACTGTTCAGGGCATACCTGTTTTTTCTATTTGTTTTTGCTGTTTTCCGGATATCTTTTAAATCCTCAAAAACAATTCCTGATTTTTTCTCCTTAGCTTCATTCACTATTTTGTTCGAAATTTTATGGTTTAAATCCCTCACAATTCTTGACTCTTTATTTTTTAAAGTCTTGACTGACTTAAATCTATTTTTCTTTTGAAGCTTTCTTCTTATGTTTTTATATTTCTTGTGTGTGTGATTTGCTGACTTTCCCAGCTTTAATACTTTTCCGGATTTTGGATCGGAGGCAACGCAGCAATGTCCTGTTGTATTAAGATCAATACCAATCCAAGAATCAACCGTTATTTGCTCTTCTTCTTTGATGGTACAAGAAATATATGCAAACTCTTGATCTAACTCAATTTGATTGATCTTTTCGACGTCTTTTGATGATCTACTTTTAGTCTTGAGAGCAAAAAGAGCAACTTGCCTTCCTTTTTCAAGTTCTACAGATAGGTTTTGGTTGTGTTTCACTTTGTGTGTTAAAATCATGCTTGAATTATAAGATGGCCAGCGATATAATGTCAACATGAGTAGATGGAAAACTTCAAAAACAGCCGTATTTAACTTGAGCTATCATTTAATCTGGTGTCCAAAATATCGAAGAAAAGTCCTAGTAGGAGATATTAAAGATCGATTAATTGAATTGATTTATGAGAAGGCTCAACAACTCGAACTTGAAATAGTTGAGGCTAATGTTCAATCCGATCATGTTCACCTTTTTGTTAGATCTATGCCGATTCACTCACCACAATTTGTCGTCGGACAATTAAAAGGACACACTAGTAGCATTTTGAGAAAGGAATTTTCCACTTTAAGAACGAGGATTCCAACATTGTGGACAAGATCGTATTATGTTGATAGTGTTGGAAAATTAAATGAGCATACAATTAGAAAATACATACAAGAGCAGGAGAAGAAATAGACGCTCTCATCCCACGGCTAAAGCCATGGGCTTTCCCGCTTTTGTCGTAAATCTTCAAAAAAAACCTTCAAAAAATATTATTTAAGTTTTTTTTGTCTTTTTAAAGTAAAAGTTAGGACGAAAAGAGCAAGGACTGCAAACATTATTACACTGATATATTGAGGGAAAACGGATGGTTTATCTACCGCTATCGCTCCCGTTATTGTAAGCAGTGCTATTATTACTCCTGTAAAAGCATCACCGCCTATCAACCCTGAAGATATCAGAAGCCCTTGTTCCTGCGCTTCTTCTTTTCTTGTGTGCCTATTTACATAGGCCGCTATAAGACTGCCGAACATAATAGCAGTATTCAGAGAAAGAGGCAAATAGACTCCCATTGCAAAGGGAAGAACAGGTACTCTTAAAAGAGCGACAATAATTCCTAAGACTACGCCTATTCCAACTAAGGTGAAAGGCAGATCGCCTGATATAACACCTTTGGCTATCATGGAAATAAGTACGGCCTGTGGTGCCGGCATAGCAGCTGAGCCTAAGGTATATGCTTTGTTTAAAACAGCTATTGTAATACCTAAAACAGCTGCTGGAATTATAAGTCCTATTATTTCCGCAAGCTGTTGAGATCTGGGTGTTGCTCCAACTAAAAATCCAGTTTTTAAATCTTGTGATGTCGTACCTGCCATTGCAATGGCTACGTTGGCTACAGCGCTCATTGTTATCGCAGCAATAAGATAGCCTCGGTCTTTCCATCCGAGTGCTGTAAATAAGAGGCAGGTTATTAATAAAACGGTTAATGTCATGCCAGAGGTCGGATTGGAAGAGCTTCCTACAAGGCCTACCGTTATTGATGTTACTGCAACAAAGAAAAATCCTAATACCACCAGGAGTATTATCGTAAAGATGTTTAGTTTTGCTATCGGAAGAAAGGTAAGTGTTCCTACTATGATAATTGTTCCGATAATCAGCCAGGCAAGAGATATGTCTTTATCAGTTCTGTCTAAGTTGGCCGGAATACGAAAACCTCTAAAGAGTTCTTTTAATCCTACATGGACAGTTTTAAATAGAAGCGGCCCAATTTTTATTAAACTTATAAAACCACCGGTTGCCACAGCTCCTGCTCCAATATACCTAACATAATTTGTCCAGATGTCTAAAGCCGACATCTCAGTTATAGGTACAGTAGATGGAAAAATATTTGTATGTCCTGTTCCAAACATGTGGATAAGCGGAATTATCAACCACCAGCTTATGGCACTTCCCGCCAGCATCATACCTGCAATTCTTGGTCCTATTATATAGCCCACTCCTAAAAGAGCAGGGGTTGCATCGATACTAAATTGTGTTTTTTCAAAGGGCTTAATTACCCAAGTGGGTATTTCCTGCCAAAGGAAAAAGACATTTATACATAACTTGTAAGCTACGCCGACCAAAAAGCTCCATCCTGCCATTGCAGCGGATGTCTGTCCCTTTTCGCCGGCTTTTAAAATTTCAGCGCAGGCTGTACCTTCAGGAAAAGGAAGAACTCCATGTTCTTCAACAATAATATATCTTCTCATGGGTATCATAAATAATATACCCAACAGTCCGCCAAGAGCGGATAGAATAGTTATCTTTAATATGGAAGTATTTTCGCCTAGAAAAAACAGGGCAGGGATAGTAAAGATAACACCGGCGGCCATTCCTTCGCCAACTGTTGCTATAGTCTGTGTAATGTTATTCTCTAGAATGGTAACTTTTTTACAGATAAGTTTTAAAATGGCCATAGAAAGGATAGCTGCAGGGATAGAAGCAGATATTGTTGTTCCCGTCTTCAATCCTAAATAGGCATTGCCGATAGCAAAGATAAAGCCTAAAAAGATACCTAAAATGGTAGCTTTTAAAGAAAATTCTTTTACCTTTTTCTTAGGTGAAATGTATGGCTTAAAGTTCTTTAAATTATCTTTTGCGCTCATAAATATTTTAATATCGCTATCTTATTTTTGAAGATGCATATTTTTTATATTTTTCGCTAGGGTTTTCATTATTATAAGGTTTTTTATATAATAGTATTTATTGAAATGGCTTATTAATTACTTATTATTGCTGTTTTTAGCATTGTTTATTATAATGTAGCCCTCTTACAAGGAGGAATATTTTATGGCATCTTCAATAGGACCTAAAGAAATTGAAAAAGTATTTAAAGATTATTACCCTCAAGAAGAGGATTTAAGGCCAGAGGTAGAAGCTCACTTAATTCCATTTGTTCCAGATAGCGCACTTTCTGATATTTGTGTTCCTTGCGCTTGTTCTGTTCTTGTTATGCCGAATGGCAAATGCAGTCTAGCGCTTGATGAACGCTATATTCCTCTAATCAATCCTAGAATTAAAGAGGTCTTTGAAGTTTTTGCAAAATTTACACCTCCTCCAAGGGAAAATAGTAGAATTGATGAAGATAAATCGTTTAATGGCCTCACTAATGAATGTTTCAAAATAATAGATGATTATCATAAATCGAAAACTGGACAAAAAGGTGAGGAATTTTTTGATGGCTTCATCTATAGAATGGCGTGGAAAGCTTTTCCTAATCAAAATAAATGTGCTAATCTTTATTCAATAATTTTGTCGAATCAAAAAAAACAAAAAATTACTGTAGATCCTAGCATTTTTAATGAATGCTTTGAACAGGCAAAATCTAAAGCTGATTCATATATAAATGCTTTTGAAAAACTAAAGGATATTGTTGTTAATCCAAGAGGGACAGAGGATGAATTGGATGAATCCTTAAAACTATTAGTAAAAACTCATTTGGATTTTTTAAGCGTCTATAAGGATTTTTATCATAAAGCGGATAGAAGATAATTTCCATCAGCTTTAATCTTTTTATAAGATGTTTTATATTCGAAGAGTATTAGATTCCTGTAGCTCTTCCTGCGGCTTCTTCTTCTAAGCTAGTTGTTGAGTCTGTTTCATCTGCTGATTCACCAGCATTTGGATAAAATTTAGTAATATAATTTGTTAAATCTCCTAATTCATCTATGAGGTTCCCAGACTCTGTTTTATCCGCTTCCTTTATCCTTGTTTCAAAACTTTTAAGAAAAGAAAGAGCTTCTTTTTTCTTTACTAACTCAAAGGGGGGGCTATCGGCCATAAATTTCCACGCTCTTCCATTTGCCGAGAATTTTTCCTTTTTTAGAGTTATATTTATTTTTATTAAAGGTAAATCTACTTTGGCAAGTGCTGGGTATAAGTTCCTATTTTTTAGATTTATTTGTAAAACAGCACTAATTTTATAAGTGGATTCATCTTTTTTAATTATCTTGCTTTCAAGTAAATCAATTTTAGAAATCATTGATGAAACTGCTAACGCTTGCATTACCATGGGGTCAATTAATGAACCTAAATATTCTTGTATTTGTAAGAATTTAAATAATATCTTTAATTCAGAATCATTAGAAACAAATTTATTAAATTCAGGAGAGTCATAGAATGCTAAAGCCGTTCTATAAGCCGCTCTCGCATCTTCAGGGAGAAGACCATATTGTACAGAGGGATGATTTATAGTTTGACCTTTATATACAAAAGTTGTCGTTTGAGTATTATTGCTCCTGAAAGCATCTGCAATAAAATATTCATCAAGGTCTATTTGTGGTTTTTCTTCGCCTTCTTGTCTGAAATATTGTGATGTTTTTGTATCCTCAAAAGAATAATTCATAAATATAGTTGCTATAAGTTTTTTATGATCTGTTTGAAAAAGAAATTCATCAATATTAGTGGGGTTTTTTATTAAATGTTTTAAGAATGTTTTTTTGTCAGTAATATCTTTTCCTAAAATCTTTATTCTTTCTAAAACTAAGGATATTTCTTGAGGTTCTTTAATTTTAATTATTAGCTCAAATAAAAGAGAGGATTCTTCATCATTGTTACAGCTATCTAATGTATTTAAGAGTTGAATGATTGTTGCCTCATCTTTACACTTATCAAGAGCGTTTAAGAGTTTTTTAAAAGCTTCAACATCATCTTTACACTTATCAAGAGCGTTTAAGAGTTTTTTAAAAGCTTCAACATCATCTTTACATTTGTCAATTGCTGCCAGTACTTGGTATTTTGTATTTACATCATTAAGTCGAAGTATAGTCTTAGATAGTTTTGTTTTTTCTGGGTTATCTTTTGTATTCAAATGCTTTTTACTGACTTCGGATTTCCTTATTTTTCTAGCAAGGGCTAATGTGTTTTCATGAAAAGCTTCTTTTGCAGCATTGTTAGCTCTAAACCATCGGAATATTCTTAATAACCAATTTGAGCTAGACCAGTTTGTTTTATTTGAATATAGATCTAAAGTATCGAAATTAAAAATTGCAGCTCTTAATTGGTCGACAGTTTTTATATTATTATTAGGGTTTTCTAAGAGTTTCATTCCCGTGGCAGTTAATTGATTTGAAGTAGTATAGTTAATGCTAAGTTTATACATTTATATTATCTTCCTAATTTATTCTTTCTTTACTTTTATTATAACAAATAATTAATATAATGTTAATAAAATCTTTAATTATAATTAACTGTAATTAAGTTGTTTGTAAAATGAGGATTCTTTTATAAAAAGCTAATAACAAAGAACTTATGGCGCGACACCTGTAAGTCCTTTGATTATAGTATGTTTGGTTTGGTGGTAGGATTAAATTCCAGCTGCTCTACCAGCTTCAGAAGCTTTTTGTGCAGTGTTCGTTAGTTCAATATAAACAAGAACCTTTGATAAAGGGTTTCCAACGAAACGACGGTCCATTAATTCTTCAATAGAATCATTTGTCTCTTCTTCTTGATCAAACATCCAGGGGCTTCTTTGTCTTATAGTTGTTACTGGCATATTATTTTTATCTCCTTGTTTTATCTTATAAATAATTAAATTCCGGCTCTTCTGCCAATATCAGTTGGGTTTGAAGGATATTGTTCTTCAAATTCAGCTAATAATCGAGCTCGTTCTTTTTTAAACCCTTCTAAGTTAATTGTTTGGGGTGGAACGGTTTCTAAAAAACCTATTTGTTTTGCCAAAAATTCCAAATTCCTTTGTGCCTGCTCTCTTGATTTCTTAGCAGATTTAACTGGATATTCTCGATCTGTGACTTTTGCAGCTAATGGTTTTTTAGTTTCAATAGGAGCCGGCATTTCTACTGCTTCAAGACCAATTAATGGTTTGAATGTTTGTATAGCACTAGAATTAGCTTTTGAGGCTAATTCTTCCAATAAACCTTGCTCTTGTTTTTTTCTTTTTTCATTGGCTTCTTCTACTATTCTGTCAACAAAGGCGCTTAATGGTTCGCCGATATCAAAAGATTGTGGGCCAAAAGTATCTACTGGCATAATTTCCTCCTTATATATCAAACAATCTTTATATATTTTATAATAATCGTTAATTAATAGTAAAGATTTTATTAAAATTAATATAATTAAGTATGTTAATTATCTTATTATTATGCATGTCCTTGATATACAGAGCATTATGCCCTTTTAGCTAGAAAGCTGTAATGGAAGATATAAGGGTTTTTATTAGATTCAGGCCTTAAATAGAGATTAACCCTTATAACCCTATATATTTCTCCTTTTTGATTTTCTTTTTCTCTAGCCCAGAGCTTATAGCTTCTATGTAATTGACTGGTACCTAATTCATTAAGAATAAGCCTTTTAGGTGAAAGGATATGAGAAGAAGCCTTTTTTGAGAATAGAGGAATGCTATCCCAGGGGATCTGATTTTGATGGAGAAGGATCTTTATCTCGCAAAAGCTGTTCTCGGCTATCCTTTCGCATTCTATCCTTTTAAGGGTCTCTACCTCGGATTTAAAAAAATAGAGGGGATTACGTACTAAAGGAAGAGAGAGCATAGATATAAGCACTAATGCTATTAGGATCTCGATAAGTAAAAAATGAGATTTTTTTTTCATATTGGGAGTTTTTTATAGAAGAGTTTAAAAGGATTGAAAAATTTAGAGAAGTTAATAAATTTCTATAGGATTAAAATCAATATAGTCAGCAGAGGTTAATATATATTTAATGCTGTTTTTCTCACCGAAGAGCTTTTTCTCTTTTTTTACATTATGCAAATGGCCAAATATTGATATGTCTACATTATATTTTTCTAATAGTTTAGTAGCTCTTGAATCTTTTAAATCAGCGGAGAGAGGGGGATAATGTGTCATTGCTATTTTAAGTTTAGCGTTTTTATCGAGAGTTGATAGGCTTTGCTCTAATCTTAATAGCTCTCTTTCATAAATTTTTAGGGAAAGATCTTTTTGGATATCTTCTTCTATATCTTTTTTTGCATGAGGATTTTCAGCGAAATTTATATAGGAATTAAATGAGATGTCAGGTGCGTCCCAAAGCCTTGAGCCGCCAATTGAAATGTCATTAATTGCTATGGAATCATTCTGTATTATTTGAATAGAAGGAGGAAGAACAGCTTTTAGTTTGGATTTGGTCGGCCACCAATAATCATGATTGCCACGAATTATTATTTTTTTTCCTGGAAGGTTGTCTATCCATTTTAGATCTTCTACTGCTTTTTCTAATTTGATAGCCCAGGAAATATCTCCACTTATTAATACTAAGTCATTGTTAGTAATGAGTTTTTCCCAATTTTCTTTTATCCTGTTCATATAATTCTTCCAGCAGCTCCCAAAATCTTCCATTGTTTTTTCGGGAGTTGATATGGACAGGTGAAGATCTGCTATTGCAAAGATTTTCATAAGTTTAAAATACAAAATTACTAGGAATATATGTTCCGGCCGTTACTACAATTATCCCGTCTCTTACATATATTCCGTCGCCATCAAATTTTTTCAAATTAGAGCTGTTTATAAGTTTTACATTGTTTCCCATATGTACATGTTCATCGATTATTGTTTTTTCTATCAAACAATTTTCTCCAATTTGAAATATTTCCGGTAAAAGATTCAATTGATGGGCTGGTGCTGTATAATAACTATTACCTAAAAGGACACTATTTCTAATGATGGAACCTTTTTTGATCTGGGTTCTTTGGCCTATCATGCTGCAAGAAATTTCCTTGGCCTCTATTATTGAACCTTCGCAAATTATTGAATCAGTAATTGAAGCTATTGTGATCCTAGTACCGGGAAGGTGATTGGCCCTTGTAAAAATAGGGTTTGTTTCATCATAGGTCTTTAGTTTGCAGTTGCAGGTTGTAAGAGCAATATTTGCTTCAAAAAAGGATTTTATCGTTCCTATATCTTCCCAATAGCCATCATATATAAAGGCTGCTGTTTTTCCTTTTCCAATTTCGCTGGGTATCAAATGCTTTCCAAAATCAGATCTTTGATCTTCATTTAGGATCCTTTCTAAGCAGCTTCTCTTAAATATGTAGATTCCCATTGAGCCAAGATAAGGCTTTTTTTCTATAGGCCATTTTTTGAAAAATGAAGAGGGTAGTTTTAAATAGGAAAGGATCTCTTTTGATCTTGGCTTTTCATGAAAATCTGTAATAAAGGAATGTTCATTAACTTTTAATATCCCAAGCCTTGGGGCATCTTGTTCATCTACGGCTAATGCCGCTATTGTCAGATCGGCATCTTTTTCTATTGCAAAGTCTAACATCTTTTTGAAGTCGATATTATATAACTGATCTCCGGATAAGATTAAAAAGTATTCAGCTTGAAGCTTTAAAAGCTCTTTTAAGGATTTTCGAACGGCATCTGCCGTTCCTTCAAATTTTATTTTTTTGCCATTAGATAGCTTTTCCGGAGTTAACAGGTCTATCATACCATTAAAAAGATGGTTGCTTTGATAGGTTTTATATAAATGTTGTTCTAGTTCGGTTGTTAAATGCTGTCCTAATACAAAGATCTGATTGATGCCGGAATTTAAAGAGTTGGAAATAGGTATGTCTATAAGTTTATACCTACCACCATATGAAACTGCTGGCTTGGAATGATTAATAGTTAGTGGAAAAAGACGTGTACCTTCTCCACCAGCTAATATCACACTGGCAATCTGTTCGTTAATAGTTGATCTCATTAGCTAATGTAATTAGATCCACATCCTCCCCTTAAATCGCAAAGTAGTAACTTTTAATTTTCTTATCAATAAAAATATTTGTAAAAATTATTAATAAATGAAAAACAATGAAATTAAAGAGGCTTAATTCTTAATTAAGTCTTTTGTGATTTTATGTGCATTATAACTAGATCTGACAAATGGCCCGGCATAAATATTTTCAACACCTAATGATTCACCATAATCTTTGTATTTCTTGAATTGATCAGGTGTGACAAAAGATTTGATCGGAAGCTTATGAATGTTGGGCTGAAGATATTGACCTATTGTTATAACATTACATCCAGCTATATATAGATCTTTAATCGCTTCTTTAACCTGCCGGTCATTTTCTCCTAGGCCTACCATCAATCCTGATTTTATAAATAGGGCCTTATTAGATTTTTTTGCATGCCTTAATACCTGAAGCGACCTTTCATAGAATGCTTTATGTCTTATTTTGTTGCTTAACTCTTTGACTGTTTCAATATTGTGATTAAAAACATCAGGTTTTTCATTTAATATTATATCTGCCAGTTCCAAATTTCCTGAAAAATCTGATACCAAAACTTCAATAGTAGGTTTCTTCGAAAGTTCTCTTAGTTTTTGTATAATTTTTGCCATATGAAAAGCCCCCTGATCGGGAAGGTCGTCGCGGCATACCATTGTAATTACAATATGTTCTAAAGAAAGCTTTTCTGCTGCATCTGCTATTTTTTGAGGTTCTTTTTCATCTGGCTCAGCAGGGCATTTGTCAAAATCTATATCACAAAAACTGCAGCTTCTTGTGCATTTAGATCCTAATGCTAAAAAAGTTGCTGTTTTTTTGGAAAAACATTCAATTCTGTTAGGACAGCTTGCCTCTTCACAAACTGTAATAATATTATCATTTTGCAAAACAGCGTTTGTTTTGCAAAGAAAACCTTTCGTTAGTTTCTGATGGAGCCAGGGAGGAAATTTTTCACTCATATCTTTACATTAGGTGGAAAGTTTAATGGATAGCCTAAAGCTATATTGGCACATTCCATCCAACTCTCATTTAGAGTAGGGTGGGCAAAGATTGACTTTGTAATGTCTTCTAGCTTTAACTTGTTAGTTATTGCTATCGACATGTCGCCTATTAAAACAGAAGCATTATGTCCCACGGCTTCAGCTCCTTTTATCTCTTTTGTATTTACATCATATAATAGCTTTACATAACCATAGGTTTCATGTGAGGCATGGGATTTGCCAAGGGCCATAAAAGGAAATTTGGCAGATTTTATTTTTTCATTCTCTTCTTTAATGCCTACAGTTGCTATTTCCGGTTTGGTAAAAATTACAGCCGGTATAGCATTATAGTCCATTTTCTCTTCTTTGCCGGTAATGTTAGACACAGCTATAAGACCTTGGTGCGATGCAACATGGGCAAGCATATTGTTTCCAACAACATCTCCAATAGCATATATATTATTAGTAGATGTCTCCATTTTTTCATTAACAAGGATATAGCCTTTTTCATCTGTTTTGATGTTGGCCTTTTCAAGGGCAAGATCTTCAACAGTAGGTTTTCTTCCTATTGCAATAAGAGCTATATCAGCGGTAATAATTTCATCATTGCTTAAATAAAATTTAATACTATTTTCCAGCTTTTCAATTTTTATAACTTTTGTGTTTGTTTTAATAATAATCTTTTGTTTTTGAAATTCCTTAGTTAAGAGATCTGATAGCTCAGAGCTATGAGAAGAAATTAATTTTGGAAGGTTTTCTATTATCGTTACTTCTACATTCAATCTGGAATAAAAGGATGCAAATTCACAACCTATATAGCCGCCGCCTATTATAACTAGGCTTTTAGGTAATTTTTTATGACATAAGAGTGAAGTAGAGTTAAATAATAAAGTGTGGTCGCAAGGATATTCTTTTAAATCTATAGGGTAAGAGCCGGAAGCTATTATTATATTTTTAGCTTCAATTGTTGTTTGATCTACTTTCAGTTGGGTAGGGGATATAAATAATGCAGAACCTTTGATTATGGTTACTTTATTTGTTTTTATTAGATTTTCTAAACTTTTCCGAAGCTTGAATATCGTCTCATCTTTTTTTTCTATAATCTTTTCAAAATCAAAAGAAAATTCTTTAACTGATATTCCAAATTCATGAGCTTTTTTTAAAGTGTCTAAAATATCAGCATTATAAAGTAGGGATTTAGTTGGTATGCAGCCAACATTTAAACAAATTCCGCCAATCTGCTGCTTTTCTATTAAAGCTACCTTTTTGTTTAATTGGGCTGCTCTTATCGCAGCAATATAACCGCCTGGCCCTGATCCAATTACTGCTATGTCAAAACTTTCCATAAAAATCTTTTCTCAAATTTTTTTTTACGTTATCTTAATTATAACCGATGAACTTAATGATTTCTATTTTCTTTTGCTTTTCAAATGTTCATTTTTTTGTTATTAATGTATTATAAAATGAAAATTTTAGGATTGAAGACATATGAAACAAGATGACCAACTTAAACTCTGCCCTAATTGCGACGGTTATGTAGCTGTTGAAGTAATTATTTGTCCATATTGCGGAAATAGTATTCCCCGTGAAGAGGAAAATGAAAATGATGAAGGTTCTATCGAAAAAGATAGAAACAGCTCTTCTCTATCTCCTGAAGAAACGCTTTCTTCTCTCTATCCTCCTCCATATAGACCAAAAGCTTATGATGCTTCCATAGTCGAAGAAGAAAAATTATATGAGAAAGAAGAAAAAGAAATTGTTGAAGAGTCAGCTAGCTTCACTCAAGAAATTTCTGAAAAAAGAAGCACGTTGATTCCTACAATTTTATTTTCGATAGGTATAAATATATTTTTGTTGAGCCTTCTCTTGTTTTTCTTTTCAGAAGATGGAGATCTCTTTTTGAAATGGGATGCAAGATTCTGGTTCTTGTATCTGCTTGTTGCTGCTCCTCTTGTCTTTTTTGGATATAAAGGACTATCCAAATTAGACTAAAGCACCACAGCATTTTTTATATTTCTTGCCGCTTCCACATGGACAAACGTCATTGCGCCCAATTCTATCTTCATTAGAAATTTGGGGAGAGGATTTTATCTCCCTCTCTTCAGAATTATCGCTTTGAGGCTGGTCAGGCTGCGGAACAAAGGACTTTTGTGTATGGAGCTGTAGTTGGCGAATAGTATCTTGCAGCCTTCTTTGCTCAGGTGTAATCATCTCAAATTTAAACAGATCAGTAGCAATAGTCATCTTTAAGTTTTGTGATAAAGTGTCAAATAACCTAAATGCTTCCTGTTTAAATTCTATTAGAGGATCTTTTTGTGCAACTGTCCTTAATGAAACATCTGATCTTAAATGATCGATGTGAAGAAGGTGTTCTTGCCAAAGCTGGTCGACTTTTCTGATCATTATGTTTTTTATTACTTCGCTTAAGACTAGTTTTGATTTTTCTAAATCATTAGATTCATTAATCGCTAGGATTATTTCCTGCTGATGAGAAAGCTTTTTGTCAAAAGCTTCTAATATTTTAGATGTTGCTCTTTTTTCTATCTCTTGTAGATCAAGATAGTCATCATCAAATATCTTTTCATCAAATGTTACAGGGAAATTAAGCATCAGCCATTGACGATAATCTTTAGGGTTCCAGCCATGTTCCTGAGTTTTATCAAAAAAGAACTCCGGTATCTTTGATATAATGACATTTTCTAAAACATCTTTTGCCAGTTCAAATGCATCATCGGTATTAATAAGATCATTTCTAAATGCATAGATCTCCTGTCTTTGTCTGTTCATTACATCGTCATATTCAAGAGTGTGCTTTCTAATAGAATAGTTGCGCTGCTCAATACGCTTTTGTGCTGTCTCAATAGATTTGTTTAATACTTTTGCAGCTATCGGTTCGCCTTCAGGGGGACGGAATTTCTGCAGCATAGAAGTTAATCTCGGTGAGGCAAATAGCCTCATTAAGGAATCTTCAAAAGAGACAAAGAATTTTGAAGAGCCGGGATCGCCAAGACGGCCCGAACGGCCTCTTAACTGACGATCTATCCTTCTAGAATGGTGTCTTGTCGTTCCAATAACATGAAGTCCGCCAACTTTTTTTACTTCTTCAGTTAGTTTAATGTCCGTTCCTCTACCTGCCATGTTGGTCGCTAGTGTTATAGCTCCCCAAGTTCCTGCTTTTGCAATAATTTCAGCTTCTTTTTCATGGTTCTTAGCATTTAATATTGTGTGAGGAAGATTGTTTTGTTTTAAAATTCTAGATAGCTTTTCTGAAATCTCCACAGATTCTGTTCCTATTAATATAGGACGTCCTTTTTCATTACAGCTTTTTATCTCTTTCAATATCGCTATGTATTTTTCTCTTTCCGTCATGTAGATCTCGTCATCCGAGTCATCTCTTTTACATGGCGTATATGTCGGAATTTCTAAAACTGTTAATTTATAGATCTCTTTAAATTCACCGGCTTCCGTAATAGCTGTTCCTGACATTCCCGCTAGTTTTTCATACATCCTAAATAAATTTTGCAGAGTAATTGTTGCATAGGTCTGTGTCTCTTTTTGAACTTTCAGAGATTCTTTCGCTTCAATCGCTTGATGAAGCCCATCAGAAAACCTTCTTCCCGGTTGAGGACGGCCTGTATTTTCGTCGATAATTATGATTTGATTGTTCTGAACTATATAGTCCACATCTTTTTCCATCAAAAGATGGGCGCGGAATAATTGTCTTAAATTGTGAGACCTTTCTTTTCTCTTGGAATCTTCTTCTCTTAGTTTTGTCTTTTTATCCATTTTTTGGTTTTCTGAGAGCGAAGCGTCATTGTCAATTTTTGCATATTCATAGCCAAGGTCTAACATTATAAAGTCGTTGGAGCCTTCATCATCTTTCTCAAAACTTGACCAGGCATGGATACCTTTGTCGGTAAGCTCAAATTCATTAGCTCTTTCATCAATTATTATGAAAAGCTCAGATAGTAAAGAGGCTTTCTCTTTTTTGTTTTGATCTGATACAAAAAAAGTTTCCCAATTATCTATTTTTGCTCGTAAATCAGGATTTTCTCTAACCCTTTTTAAGATCTTATTTGTTGGGGTTCCTTTACTTATCAGCCATAATTTCTTAAAGGCTTCATCTGCTTTTTCCTTTTCTTCTTTAGAAAGGGAGGGTAGTTCTTTGTCTTCTAAAAATTTAAGCTCGTCTATTGTTTTTTTAGCTTCGCTTGCAAACCTGTTGCAAAGGTCCCTTTGAGATCTTACTACTATAGATACATTAGACTTTAGTTCATCATACATCTGTCTGCTTTCAGGACAAGGACCGGAAATTATTAAGGGTGTTCTTGCTTCATCAATTAAAATCGAATCGATCTCATCGATAATCGCAAAATAAGGCTTTCTTTGTGTCTGCTCTTCTTTTGCTGTTGCCATAGAATTGTCGCGTAAATAGTCAAAACCAAATTCAGAGGCCGTTCCATAAACTATATCGGCAGAATATGTCTTCTTTCTTTCTTGTACCGGTACATCATTTGTAAGTGACGCTACTGTCAGGTTTAATTTTTTAAATACCGTTCCTATCCACTCACTATCCCTTTTTGCTAAATAGTCGTTAACTGTAACAAGATGGACCGCTTTTTCTGTAATCGCATTTAAATAAAGAGGCATCGCCGCTGTAAGTGTTTTTCCTTCTCCTGTCTGCATCTCGGCAATCGATCCGTAAAACATTGCTATCGCACCAACCATCTGAACGTCATATGGGATCATATCCCATTTTTGATCATATCCAGATACATGAATGTCGGTCCCGCAAAGCCTTCGGCAGATGTTCTTTACTACAGCATATACTTCAGGAAGAAGAGCTTCTAAACTCTCTCCATCTTGATAACGCTTTTTGAACTCGTCGGTTTTTTTGATTACCTCTTCTTCAGATAATTTTTGGTAGTTTATTTCATGTTCATTGATCAGTTTTACTGTTTTTGAATATTTTTTTAGTATGCGGCTTTGAGCTGTGCCAAATATTTTTTTTAAAAGGGCAAACATGATAGGTTCTTCTTTGTTAAGTTAGTTAAATTTTATAACATCATTGCATTTCTCTCAAGGTACAAAACTTATGTTCTAATTCTATTTTTCAAAGAGCTTAATTTAGGTAATTATTTTATTTAAAAATTAGGATTATTAAGAATCTCGGATTCATCAACAAAAAAATATTAATAAAGAAATTTTTAACAACTATAAAAATTCCTTTAAAACTAATTCTTATTAAATATTGATGTTTTTTATAAAAAAAAGTTAAACTAGTTCAGGTTAATTATAATTTTTATTTTAATTTTTCGAGAAGTACGATGGTCGATGGAAGAAATATATCTTTACGCCCTATCAGAGAAAGAGACTTAGACAGTTTCTTTCTTCTTATGGAGTCTGCCGGCTCTTTTATTGAGTTTTTTCCTAGACTTATCGATTCAGAATATCTCTTTAAGCAAAAATTTGCCAAAAGCGGACTTTGGGATGATAATGAAGGCTATTGCCTTATTATAAACCATGATAAAAAAATTATCGGCATGATCTCTTATTTAAGATCAAATTTCTTAGATGCCTATGATCTTTCTTACATTATCTTCGAAGAGGAAAATAGAGGAAAAGGTTTTATGAAAGAAGCTCTTTCTCTTTTTTCAAAATTCCTATTTGCTAATAAAACTATTAACAGACTTCAGTTATCAATTCCTGATTATCATAGAGCTTCTATCGCCATCGCTCAAAAATGCGGATATACTTTTGAGGGGATTTCCAGAGAAGCTATCTTTTCAAGAGGTAAATATTTAGATCTTTGCGTTTATTCAATGCTTAGAAAAGAATGTAAAAATATTGATAAATTGTATTAATCAATTGTATAACTAATTTTTTAAGTACAAAGTATACTTATGCAGCAAATTACAATTATTGACCGCTTTACTCAAGAAAAAGAGATTGAAAAGATCTACGGACAGAGCTTTTTGTTTTTTTTATATGCTGATAATATTTTTTCAAAAATTGTAAGAGCTATTTTTTCTAAAATTCCATTTTTCTCAAGATTTTATGGAAATCTGCAACAATCTAAAAGAAGTAAGAAAAAAATTCTTCCTTTTATAAAAAAATATAATGTCAATACTTTGGAGTTTTACGATAAGGTCGAATCTTTTAATTCTTTTAATGATTTTTTTATCAGAAAATTAAAACCTGATGTCAGACCTCTTTCTTCTAACCCCCAAATTGCCGTTTTGCCGGTAGATGGCAGATATATGGTTTTTCAAAATATTCAAACTGTAGATGGTTTTTATGTAAAAGGAGAAAAATTTAGCCTAGAAGAGTTTTTACAGGATAAGATTTTAGCTGAAAAATATAGAGAAGGATCAATGATGATAGGCAGGCTCGCTCCTGTTGACTATCATAGATTCCATTTTCCTGTAGACTGCATACCGCAAAAACCAAAATTGATTAACGGTTATTTATATTCCGTTAATCCCATAGCTCTTAAAACAAATATTAATATTTTTTCTCAAAATAAAAGAATGCTCACCGTTTTAGACACTAAAAATTTTGGTGAGATATTATATATCGAAGTCGGTGCATCAAATGTAGGAACAATTATTCAAACATTCTTTGCCGAGACCGAATATAAAAAAGGAGATGAGAAAGGCTATTTTTCTTTCGGTGGTTCAAGCGTAGTTTTGCTTTTTGAAAAAGATAAGATTAGATTTGATGAAGATCTAATTAAAAATTCTGAAAATAAAATCGAAACTAAAACCACTTACGGTGGATCTTTAGGTAGGATTTTATAATCTATAAATTATTTTTTTGATATCAAACCCCATATATTATAATTTATATATAAGGCGACTGCTGCAATATATGAATAAGTTAATTAAATTATTATTTCTTTTCTTTTTTTTATTATCGGCAAATCTGTTTGCTGATCAATCTGTTCAACCTTCAGAAAAAACTTCTATTACAAGGAATGATAAAAATGAGGAAATTACCGATCTTTGGCAAGATGTTAGACCAAAAGAGATTCCTAAAAAAACACCAGAAATTATTGATGATGAAAAAGAAGAGGCTCCAGAAGTTAACATCTCTAATAAAGAAGTTCAGCTAAAAGAAAAAATTACAGGCCTTCTTTTTATTCCAAAAGAGGATGAAGTTCTAGATACCAAAAATCTTAAAGATTTTGATGGAATTATAATTGATAGAGGCTTGTTCGTTCCCGACAAATGCGATTTTGAAACTATAATGAAAACCTTTATCGGTGAGACTATTTCTATTCAAGGGCTTAAAGAGCTTATCTATACTATTGAAGATTTTTATGAAAATAAAGGTTTCCCTATCGTTTCTGCTAAAGTTTTGCCAGGACAGGATATTACCGAGGGGATTATAAGAATTACTGTTATCGTTGCTCGTTTGGGCGATGTCCAAGCTTATGGTGCAAAATATTTTTCAAATGAAAAAATTGCTGAAGAGATCACTATAAAACCCGGTCAATATATTGCAGCTGATAAATTGATGACAGATCTTTATTGGATTAATAACAACCCATTTCGATCTACAGATCTAATTTACGAAAGAGGGCAAGAGCTGGGTGAAACAGATCTTGTTTTGCAAACTAAAGATAGAATACCAATAAGACCTTATATCGGTTATGAAAATACTGGAAACAAGATAGCAGGAGATAACCGTTATTTGCTTGGATTTAACTGGGGAAAAGCTTTCGGTTTGGACCAACAGTTAAATGCACAATATATGATGGCAGAAAAACCTAAGAGATTCTGGGCTGTTTCAGGAAGTTATATAGTCCCTCTTCCATGGAGACATTATTTTAAAGTTTTTGGTAGCTTTGTGAAAACCCGCCCCAAAATGGACTATGGCTTAAATATGAAGGGAAAAAGCTGGCAGATTAGCGGAAGATATAATGTACCTTTCTTTTGGTGTGAGGTGAGACATAACTTTACTTTTGGATATGATTTTAAAAATACCAACAACTTCTTAACTTTTATTACTGATTCTATTTATGCCAAACATATTGATATATCTCAGTTTTTAGTCGGCTATGATGGAATGACAAAAGATAAATATGGCTCAACCTCTTTTGGTCTGGAAGTTTTTTTAAGTCCCGGAAATATGACTCCTTTTAATAATAATATTGCTTTTCAGATAGAAAGACCTAATGCTCAGGCAGATTATGCTTATTTTAAGTTTAAATTCGATAGAGTTACTAAATTCCCTCTTAACTTTTCTTGGGTTTTAAATACTTCTGCTCAAGTTGCCGGAACCAGGCTCCTTCCTTCTGAAGAGTTTTCTTTAGGTGGTTATTTAACAGTTCGTGGTTATAGAGAAAACCAATATATCGGGGATCATGGATATTTAATTAAAAATGAGCTTAGAACACCAACTATGAAATATAAGAATAGTAAAAATGTTGTTGTCGGTGAACTTCAGTTTTTAGCCTTTTTTGATTATGGTAAACTTTATGAGATCGATCCAAATATTCTAAATAGAGATGGCACCGCTTTAATGTCGGTAGGTCCCGGTATGAGATTTAATTCACAAGAACATCTTACTATTAGATTAGATTGGGGGTTTCAGCTTGATAAGGCTCATCCTGACAGTAAAGAAGACAGATCACGTATTCACTTCGGTCTAATTGCTGCTTATTAAATTAGTGAGCAGATGGGACAACTTTTTTTATCATGTCCTCTTGCTTTGCAATACTCTCTTCCAAAATAGATTATTTGAAGATGTGCTTTATGCCACTTTTTTTTAGAAAAAATCTTTTTTAAATCTTCTTCTGTCTGTTTTCTATTTTTGCCTGATGAAAGCCCCCATCTTTTTGCGCAGCGATGTATATGTGTATCAACAGGAAAAGCTGGCTTATGAAATGCAGACATTACTACTGAAGCGGTTTTATGGCCAACCCCAGGAAGAGATTCTAATTCTTCAAAGGTTTTAGGAACTTTGCCTTTATATTTTTCTAGTAATATTTCTGATGTCTCTAAAATCGCTTTTGCTTTTGTTCTATATAAACCACAGGGTTTTATGATTTTTTCCAGCTCTTTTAACTTTAGTTTGATCATTTGCTTAGGAGAGGAAGCTTTTTTAAATAATAGCGGTGTTATCTCATTTACCTTTTTATCGGTAGAATTGCCGGATAACATAACAGCAATCAACAATGTAAAAGTATTCTTGTGTTTTAAAGGTATTTTGGGATTGGGATAATATTCATCTAACTTTTTTTTGATAATTTTAATGCGATCTTTTCTTAGCATTACTTTCCTATGCAGAATTTAGAAAATATGGAATTTAAAATGTCTTCGGTTATATCTGTTCCTATTATGTTGTTTAATTCATTTAAACAATTTTTCATATCAACATTTATAAATTCAGCAGAAATATTTTCTTTTAGTCCGCATATTATTCTTTCACAAAAATCAATAGTATTATCTAAGGAACTTTTATGTCTTAAATTTGTGATTATCAGCTCTTCTTTAGAAGGAAGGCCTTTTTTTAAAACAACTTTTTCGATTAATTCCTGAAGGGATTCTATCCCTATCTTTTCTTTTGCAGAAATATGATGGATGTTAGGTAGATCAATAGATTCTGTTGGTTTATTAATATCTATTTTGTTCCAAACCACTATCGTCTTGTTTTTATCTATTTCTTTTAATAGTTGTAAATCATCACTATTCAATTTTCTTGTGGCATCTAATACTAAAAGGTTCAGATCAGCTTCTTTAATTACTTCTTTTGATCTTTTTATTCCTTCTTGTTCTATTACTTCTTTAGTTGTTCTTATTCCAGCTGTATCGGTAAGACGGAAATGTAGATTTTTTAATTTTAAATCTTCTTTTAAAACATCTCTTGTTGTTCCGGCAATAGGTGTAACTATAGCTCTCTCTCTTTTCAAAAGAGCGTTCATTAATGAAGATTTGCCAACATTTGGCGAACCAATTATTGAAAGGTTAATCCCTGTAGATATCATTTTTCCTTCATGATAGGTAGAAGAGAGCTTTTTCATTTTTTGTAATATCTTCTCTAATGAATTAATTACTTCTTCAAACGATGCAAATTCCAAACCCTCTTCCGGGAAATCTACCCAGGCTTCTAATATAGCTGCAATTTCTGTTAGCTCTTTTTTATAAGATAGGATTTGATCTGATAAATGACCGCTTAAGTTTTTTTCAGCAAAGCCTAGCGCTAAATCATTATTAGAAGAAATAAGCTCTTGGACAGCTTCAGCTTGAGCTAAATCAATTTTTTTATTGATAAAGGCTCGAAAGGTAAATTCACCCGGCATGGCAGCCCTGGCGCCGGCATCAATAACTTCTTGTAAAATCTTTTTTGTAATTATATTGGAGCCATGGCACTGGATTTCAATAATATCTTCACCGGTATAGGTGTTAGGAGCTTTCATAAGCACTAATAAGACTTGATCGATTGGCTGGCCGTTATTATCTAAAATCTTCCCAAAATGAACGGTATGGCTCTTATAAGAAGATATGTCGCCTGAGAAGATTTTGTTAGTAATCTCTATAGTATCTTTACCGGTTATGCGAACTATAGCTATGGCTGCTTCTCCTGTAGCTGTAGATATAGCTGCTATTGTATCTTTCTGGTTCTTGATATACATATTTTTTTTGGGTTTTAAGCTCTAATTATCCCTTAAAATTTCACAGATATCAATCTAAAAATTATCTTCTTCTTTTTAAAAATTCTCTTTGTAATAAATTAATAAAATATTTTATTTTCTTTAATAAAAAATTAATTGTATTGTTTTTCTAAATTTTTTTTTGGAGGATAAAATGATACGTAAATTTGTAAGAATTTCTCTCTTTTTTTTATTGATAGCAGGTTTTGTTCCTAATAGCTATAGCACTACCGATTCATTTAAAATGAAAAAGAAAAGCCAAGCTCATTTTAGAAAAAATAAGGAAAAGAAAAAAAGCAATTCAAAATTTTTAATAGAACAATTATCTAAACTTAGCGGTGTGAGCTCTATTACTACCACTAGAAGCGTTTATTATTCTGAGTGCTCCGATTTTTTAGAGTATAATGAGGATTTTGAGTATAATGTACTTTGTCAGGAAATTCTCTTTTCTGATTTAATGAAAAGTTTTTTAAAAATCGGGGAAGATGCATCTTTTTCATGGAACAAAGCTTGTAAAGACTATTTTCAAAGTGATAAAAGCGGTTTTTTTTCAGATGAGAACGATTTGAAAAATTTCTTTTTATCTTTAAACTGTTTAAATCAAAAAGATTTCTTAAATGCAGAAATTTATGCAAAGCAATTATATAATACGGAGTTTCAAGAGAGTTTAATATTTCTGATAGCTCAATCTCATTTTAATAAAAAAAATTATTCAAAATCATTGAACATTTTAGATGGCTATTTTTGTGATGACTATGAAGAGTTTAATGAGTATGAATTATTGAAAATGAAAAATCATTGCTATTTGAAAGATTTCGAAAGCGCTAAAGAAATAGCTCTTTCTTTTGAAGATGAATATGAACGAGAAGATGCTTTAATGGAATTAATTAAAGTTCTTTCCGGCATAGATCCTAATGAGGCTTTAAGTTTAACTAATTTGTTTGATTCAAAATATGAAACGGATGAAGCCGTTCTTTATGTTATTGATGGACTTTGCAAAGCAGACCTTATTGATGATGCTAAAAAATTAAAGAATAGTCTTTCTTGGTCTGATGAAATAGAGGTTGCTGATGCTCTTATTTCTATGTATTCGGATAATTTTGAAAAGGCATTGGAAATTAGAAATACTACTTGGTCTTGGTATAAGGAACTTGTAACTGATAAAATGTTAACCTATTGGTGTGATAATTTAGAATTTGATGTAGCTGAAGAGCTTGTATCTCAAATGCAAGATGATGAAGCTTATTTGTATCTAGTCTATGCCTATGCAAAACACAATTATTTCGAAGATGCTAAAAGAATCGTTCAAGATAAAATAACAGACAATGTTTATAAGGCTTTCGCTTCAATTTTAATAAGCGAGCTGAATAAAAAGGTCCATTATTATTAGATTCTTTTCAAAGCTGTAGAAATTAAAGAGCCGATCTCAGGCTCTTTTTCAAATCCTTCTAAAGCTGTTTTTATTGCTTTTTGAGCTTGAAGAGGACTATAGCCTAGATTTATTAAAGCACTAATAGCATCGGAAACGGTATTATTATTTTCATTAGAGGATAAAGAAGGAAATATATCCGATTTATTAATCTTAAGCTTATCTCTTAGTTCAATAATCAATCTCTCTGCTGTTTTTTTACCTATTCCTGGAACTTTACTAATTAATTTTACATTGGCAGAAGAGATCGCTTGCTGAAGACTGAAAAAATCTAAATGGCCTAATATTGAAATTGCTGTTTTAGCTCCAATCCCTGATACAGAAATAAGCTTAGTGAAAAGATCTTTGTCCTCTTTAGTTAAAAAGCCATAAAGTGTCTGAGAATCTTCTTTTACTATAAAAGAAGTATATAATTGAATTGTTGATCCAACTTGCGGCATTTGTGAATAGGCGCTTAAGGGAATAAATATCTTATAGCCAATGCCGTTAACATCTATTATAGCAATTGTTGGATAAATTTCTGCAAGTTTGCCTTTTATATATTCAAACATATTATTTCCTTAAATTTAAAAAATTTTGATGGGCATGGCATATTGCCAAAGCTAAAGCATCGGCAGCATCTTCAGGTGTTGGAATCTTCGATAGTTTTAAAAGCATCTGTGTCATTTTTTGAATTTGTGATTTGCTGGCCTTTCCATTTCCCACAACTGATAGCTTTGCCTTTTTAGGAGCATATTCAAAAACAGGAATATTATTCAATGTCGCTGCTAAAATAATAACGCCTCTTGCCATTCCCAGTTTTATGGCGCTTTGAACGTTTTTATTTACAAACTGTGTCTCTACAGAGATAGCCGAAGGATTGTATTTTTTGATTAGGGAGACTATACCATTATATATAATCAAATAGCGCTGGTTTAACTCCATTTTTCGAGGAGGACGGATACATCCGTAGTCTAAAGCCCGATGCTCCCTATTAGTGGTGGAGATAATCCCATAGCCTGTTATTAAAGTGCCGGGGTCTACTCCCATTATAATCGTTTCATTGTCCATAAGCCTTATCGTGTTTTAGCATCTATTATCAATAATATAATTTTTTTAAAAAAAGAGCATGCCTTTTAATTAAAAGGGGTGTAATTAAAAGTTTTAGTTTGCATTTTGAAGTAAAACTTTGAGAAAATGA
>CAYNVX010000002.1:0-32597 GCA_964400755.1 uncultured bacterium
ATAATAGAAAAAAGCTTTTATAAAAAGAGGGTCATAGCCAAATCCGCTTCCACCTTTCTCTTTGTCTGTGATTATACCTTCGCAAGAAGCACAAGCTGATTTTTTTAATTCATCGGGTGCTGCTATAGCAATACAACACTCAAAATAAGCAAAACGATCTTTTTCTTCAAAATTACTCATCTTTTCTAAAAGCTTTTTTCTATTATCGCGATCTGTAGCATTTTCACCTGCATATCTGGATGAAAAAATTCCAGGCTCACCATTTAAAGAGGGGATAACAAGACCAGAATCATCTGCCATAGCCCAATGGTTCAGTTTTTTTGCAGCATCAATTGCCTTTGTTTCAGCAATTTCTTTAAATGAAGATCCTTCTTCTGCAGGAGCAGTATAATCTGGAAAATCTAGTAAACTTAAAAGATCAAGATTAGGTAATAACTGATGTAATATTGTTTTGAATTCTCTAATTTTGTGAACATTTCTACTTGCTATAACAAGCTGCATTGGTTGTGAGAATTCTTCACTATTATTATTTTGCATGAAATTACCCAAAATTAAGTTTATTTAATAAGAGAGTACAAAATCTAAACTTTATACTCAACCGCAGAAAGACCTCTTCCTTTAGGTAGGAGATGTTAAGGAGGGTAAACTCTTTAGTTCCATACTAAGTCCCCAAAATTATTCTAAAGCATTACGTATTTTAGTAATTGTAAATTCTTTATCTTGGAAGGCGAACTTTTCTCCAACGGATTTTCCAATTACTTCCTGAGCTAATTTCGATTGGTATGATAATATGTTTTTTTCAGGATTGGCCTCAAAGGGTCCTAAAATTGTATATTCTTCATTTTTCACATTTGGGGCATTACACTCAAAAGTTGTACCAATGTCAATTTTGTTAGTTGTAATATTTTCTTTATATAAAATTTTAGCTTTGTTGAACTGATCTGATAAATTTTTTAATTCATTTTGCAAACGGGATCTTCTCTCGAGAGCTGCTTTATATTCAGCATTTTCTCTTAAGTCTCCATGTGATCTTGCTTCTTCAATTTCTTTAGCATTATCAATGATATCAACTGAAGAAACATGCAGAATTTTTTCTTTAAGAGCGTCATACCCTTTAGGAGTAATCCATATGATATCGCCACCTTCATTAGAGGCTTCTTCATATTTAGAAGTTTGTAATGATGGGTGAATAATTTTTGCTAGGGAGTGAATGATTTTTATTTCATGGTCGCTCAATACACTGCATTTAGTTGCTAATAAGATATATTCTTTAGCTTCGTTAATAGTTGTCATCTCAAAGATCTCTCTTACAAGCTCGTAACGATTTGAAGTAAGTATAGAAATCATCTTTTTGACTAAATCTCTGAATTCAGGACTTTTGTTCAAATGATCTAGCAAGATCATAAAGCCTTCAAAAAATAACTTTTTACCTGAGCTGTCAGAATAAGGAAGATTTTTTTTGTCAGTTATAATTTTTTGAAAGTACCATATAAAGCACTGTGGATAAGATAAAGGTTGTTTCAATAATAGCTGAAGTTTTTCTTCAAGCTCCTCTTTTTTATTCTTTAGTAATTCAGTAAACAAATATTCTCTTAAGATGTTTTGATCTAGTGTAAGAAAAATATCTAAAAATATTTTTTCCCAATCTTTCTTGTATTTTCTAAGTGCCATTAAAGCTTTTTTCTTTAAGCCGATTATAGAAATGTCATTAACTATCGGGTCTATTATTTCATTTTTCTCTATAAATTCTTTTATCTTGTCTGTTGCATTTTCCGCTTTTAAATCTTGCAGAAAGAAATATATTTGGAATCTTTTGGCAGGATCTAATTCGTCATAAGATAAAATGTCATTTAATTTAATCTGTAGCGAATTTGCAAACTCTTGATTTTTTAAAGTATCCGGAAAATTTTTCATGTAAGAATAAACCATCTGAATAATTTCATTTGGATCAGGTTTTTTATCTAATTCCTTATGCAGTTGTTCTTCATGAGAAACCTCTTCTTTGCGAAGCTTAAATAATCCAGTAGTTGTTTTTGGGGATTCAATTTTTGTATCTTTTTTTATTTTTGATCTAGCCGTTTGCCACCATCTGTTCCAGTCTTCAGCTGGAATTACTAGTTCACATAAATTATCTTTTATTTCAGCAGCGCTTTTTGGTCCTAGATCCTTTAATAATAGATGAATAATTTCAAGAGGATTATCTTTGGCTTTTTTCTCAAGCAAATCCGGATTGCCGAAGCGGCAGGATAAAAAATGATTGTCGGAAAGAGGAATTAATGTTTTTAAAGCATTATCAAAGGATAAACTTTTATGACCGATTACATATTCGAATTCTAAAGTCATCTCTTCTCTAATTAAAGAGAAGTCTATGATTTCTCCAGTGCCCCATCCGCTTGTATGAAATACAAATTTTCCTTTATTAATATGAGAGAGCAGTTCATATCTGCTGATTGCTCCTTGAAAATTATCGCGTGATCTTAATCCAACCAGTCTGATTTTCTCATTGAATAAGGGATCGTTAGAAAATTTATCTTGCAAAGCGTTATATGCGATTTCTGCCAGATCCATATCATTTTTATTTTGAATGTCTACTATAAGTTTTAGTATATCGTATTTGTCTTGTTCGTTTTCAATCTTTTCCCATAATAGAATAGCCCTTTGTACATGATTTCCAAAGGATTGTGCAAGATCTGAATTTTTAGTCTCATTTAAAATCTGCTTTAATTCTTCTACGTCGGGAATATCGCTGTAGCAATATTCTTCCCAAAGCTTTAAAAAACCAGGGTAATCAAATTTTTTTATATGTTTTTGAAAATCTTGTAAATAACTCATAAATAAACTCTCTTTGCTCAACGAGATAAGATTATAAGGGAGCGTTTATTAACCTTCAATTAAAACATTAGGAATTTTTGTAAGTTTTTTATTAAGATTTTTTTAAAACAGTCTATTAAACCAATATATAATTTTAAATTTGCATTTCTAATTGTTTATTGGTAATAATTTCCACCCTACTTTTTTTATAATTATTATGTTTAATGAAAAAAATATTTTTAAAATTATTTCTTTTTTTTACTTTTCAAATTTGCGCAGAACAAATTGATAATCAAAATATTTTTTATGATGGGAAAACTGCCTGCATTTTTAATGATTTATCTTTAGTAAAAGAAATTAATAACAGACTTAACGATTCACTTCCTGTTACTTATAATAATCTTTTACAGGGGGGGTATTTTTCAATGCCTTCTGCTAGAATGAAAAAGGCAGGTAATGTTGCTCTTGGCTTTTCATATCTTCCGCCTTATAGAGTGTTAAGTGGTAATTTCCAATATTTCGATCATTTGGAGCTTTCTGCAAATTATTGGATATTTCATGGAATCATGGAAAAGGGATTCGGTCATTTAGGATATGGAGATGATGCAGATCGTTCCGCTAATATTAAGGTTGCTTTTCTGCAACAAAAAGATGGATATGATTTTCTTCCTGAGTTTGCTTTTGGTTTAAATGACTTTATGGGGTCGAAAAGATTTCATTCGAAATATATTGTTGGAACTCAGCAGTTGTTAGATCTGAATGTAGAAGCATCGATGGGATGGGGGATTGGTAGAATAAAAGGTTTTTTTGGAGGCGTTTCATATATACCTTTGAGAAAATGTGATAATTTTTTAAAAAACCTTGTCTTTTCTCTTGAATATGATGGAAATGATTATAAACATCATGAACATGAGCATCCAAATGGGAAAAAGGTTTCTTCGCCAATAAACGTTGGCATTCATTATGCTGATGATTGTTTTCAAGCAGTAGTTAGTACAATCCGCGGCAGGGACATCTCTGCTTCATTATTTTTAAATTATAATTTTGGGGAAACTTCAGGGTTTTTTACTAAAATTAAAGATCCGCCAATTTATAGAACTCCAGTAAATTTTGAACTTTTAGGTCCCAATCGAACTCAAAATGAAATCGCTCAAGAGCTAGCTTATGCATTTCAAAAACAGGGCTTTGAATTTTACGAATTAAAATTGATCTGCAGCGACATAAATAACAAAAAATTTTGGATTAGAATTGTTAATAATCAATATCGGTTTGAAAATCAGGTTAGAGAAAATATTCAAGGAATACTTTCTTCATTGACCCCGGAAGATATTTCTTCCGTTACAGTTGTTGTTGAAAGCGAAGGTATTTCTGTTCAAGAATATTTTTTTCAAACAAAATATTTACAAAAATATAGAGAAAAACAAATTGGAGAATATGAACTTGAAACGATTTGTCCTATAAAAAATGTAAATTCTGTTGTAACACATAATCAATCATTGCTCTTCTATCAAAATAAAAAATCATGGCTAATTAATTTACGTCCTAAAATAAATAATTATTTTGGAAGCGGATCAGGGAAATTAAAAGGGGACTATGGGATTCTTGCTGGTTTAGAAGGATATTTGTTCAATCAAATTTATTATAACATGCAGGGAAGTTATATTTTTTTATCTAGCAATGCAAATATTTTAGATTGGGATCGATATAACCCTTCAAAAATTATAAATGTTAGGACAGATACCATAAGGTATTGGCAGGAGAATTCCCTTCATTTAGAACAGGCCTATATGCAAAAGGCATGGAACCTTAATAAAGGAGCCTTTGCTAGAATAGCTTGCGGATATTTTGAAACAGCATATGCAGGTGTAGCTTTAGAGCTTTTATATTATCCAGTAAAATCCAATTGGGCGATAGGTTTCGAAATGGCTACTTTATTAAAAAGAAAATATGACGGGCTAGGATTTCAGCATAAGATTCGAAAATGGAAAAATAACAAAGCTATATATGAAAAGTTTGTGGGTTTTCAAACTTTTTTGGATTTTTACTATGACATAAACAAGATAAATATATTTTTAAAAACTTCTGTCGGGCAGTTCTTAGCAAAAGATAAGGGTATTAAATTTGATATGACTCGTTATTTTAAGAATGGGTTTGAAGTTTCTGTCTGGTATACATTAACAAACGCTAAAGATGTTGTTAATGGTAAAAGATATTTTGACAAGGGTTTTTCCTTTTCATTCCCTCTTGATTTTTTTATGAATAAAAGTAGCAGAACCAAAATGAGTTATGGAATGTCAGAGTGGCTGAGAGATGTTGGCGCCAAGGCAAAAACAGGAAAAGAATTATTTCCGATAATACATGATGAAAGGCATGAATAAATATTTCTCTTAAAAATAAAAGATGTTAGGCTTCATATAGAAAATTAAATGTTTGGGGTTTCTGTGCAGACGTCTTATGAAAGTTTTACGGATGATCAGATTAAAGTATTAGAAAAATACGTTACAAATACAAGCGGAAATGTTTTCGTTTTGCGTAACTTGCCTGAGGTTATTAAAGGAGCTTTGTTTTCAAGATATTCAAGATCTAGCTTAGGCTTGCGTTCTTTGTTATTAAAAGAATTTATTCTAAATCAAGATACATCTTTTGAATCCATAACAGGAAATAATGTCTATGAAGATTCTCCAGATGAACAAACTATTGCTATAAAAAAAGCACAAAATTTTTATGATAGGATTCTAGATGGTTTCGGGGATGATTCAATAGGAGAGCTCGGTGGAGCACACCTAGCAGTAGAAAATGTTTCAATAATTGCAGCAAAAGCTCTGGAAGATGCAAGAATAGGCGGATCTCCATTGGAAAAATCCACCCGATATATATATTTTGACCAAAAAATTAATGATCAATATCTCTTTTATAAAGAACCGGTAATTATGACATCGGCCTATAGGGATCTTTATTTAGAAACCTGTAATTTTTTATTTGATACCTATACTTCATTAATACCCAAATTAACAGCTTTGATCGAAAAAGACTTTCCTTTAGAAGAACATGTTTCAAAAGTAGCATATAATGCCGCTCTAAGAGCTAAAGTGCTGGATTGTTTGAGAGGGCTTTTACCTGCAGGGACTCTTACTAACTTAGGGATATTTGGAAATGGAAGGTTTTACGAGAATTTAATTAGAAAATTATCATTTAATAATCTGACCGAACTAAGAGATAGGGGAAAAGATATTTACGAAGAATTAAATAAAGTGATGCCATCTTTTGTTAGAAGAACAGAGCCGACAAATAAGTATAATCAGGAATATGTTGAATTTTTTGAAAAAAATAAAGAGCTTTTGAAAAAATATCATGATGAGCATTTGCAAAATATTAATACAAATAAAAATCATGGGGTAAATTTAATCTATTATGATAAGGATAGTCCAATACGTGTTGCTGCATCTTTATTGTTTGAAAATTCCCATGTCAGTTTAGATGAGCTTTTAAGGTTTTGCAATAATCTTCCCAAAGATCAAATTACAGAAATTTTTAAAGATTTAGGAAATATAAGAGAAAATAGAAGACATAAATCTCCACGTGCTTTGGAGCAGGCTACCTTTACTTTTGAAATTACCGCTGATTTTGGTATTTATCGTGACTTACAAAGACATAGAATTTTAACACAGGAAAGACAGCTATTAACCTGCAATTATGGTTATTACATCCCTCAAGAAATTATTGGCACAGAGATGGAAGGAGAATATGAAAAAGCAATTTTTCAAGCTAAAAATGCTTATGATATTATTTCTGAGGAACTTCCTGAAGAAGCTCAATATATTGTACCTATGGCTTATAATGTTAATTGGTATTTTCATATTAATTTAAGATCGCTTCAGTGGCTTTGTGAATTAAGGTCTTCACCTGCAGGACATCCTAGCTATAGATATATAGCTCAAGAGATGGCTAACCAAATTTGTTCTGTTTATCCTGAATTTAAATACTTTTTTAAGTTTGTAGATTATGAAGGATATAATTTGGGAAGAATGCAGCAGGAAATAAGAAGGGTTGAAAAATCAAGTAGTAAATTATGAAACATGAGGCGCCCGGAAGCATAATAGGTGGAATTTTATTAATTGCAGGAAGCTGCATTGGTGCCGGTATGTTAGGGCTTCCTATTCTAACCGGTCTTTGCGGTTTTTATCCCTCTTTAATAATTTTAACACTTGCTTGGCTCTTTATGACATTTACAGCTCTGTTATTAATTGAAATAAATGGGTGGTTTTTAGGTCAGGTAAATATTATTTCAATGGCAGAGCAGTCAATTGGGATTACCGGAAAAATAATTAGTTGGGTTCTCTATTTGTTTTTATTTTATTCACTCTTGGTTGCTTATATAGCAAGCAGTGGAAAGATCTTTTCGAATTTTTTAAATAGTGTTTTTCTTTTGAATGTCTCAGATGGGTTTGCATCATTATTTTTTATAATATTGTTTGGAGTGATAGTTTATTTTGGAACAAAACCTGTAGATTTTTTTAATAGGGCTTTAATGATAGGTTTGATCGTTGCATATGTTGCAATGATTACAATTGGATTAAACAAGGTAAGTGTTCATTTTTATTCATATGTAAATTGGAAATATTTTTTAATTCCTCTGCCTGTATTAATCACTTCTTTCGGGTTTCATAATATGATTCCATCTTTAACGGCCTATATGAAAGGAAACTTAAAAAGGACAAAATATGCCATTTTAGGGGGAAGCCTTTTATCTTTGTTTGTTTATTTATTTTGGATAATTTTTGTATTAGGCGTTGTTCCAATCGATGGACAAGATGGTTTGTATAATTCGTATGTAAATGGTATTGAAGCAACTATTCCTTTGAGAAAAGCTCTTCAATCTACCTGGATAGGAGCTTTCTCACAAAGCTTTGCCTTTTTTGCGATTATCACCTCTTTTCTGGCACAGAGCTTAGGGTTGATGCATTTTATTGCTGATGGTTTTAAAGTCGAACCGAATAATAAAAATAATTGGTGGTTAATATTATTAACCTTGATTCCTCCCGCTATTTTTGCTTTTAGCTATCCGACAATATTTTTTAATGCTTTAAGTTTTGCCGGAGGTTTTTGCGCGGTAATATTATTTGGTATATTGCCAGTCATTATGGCGTGGATTGGAAGGTATAAACAAAGAAACGCATCAGAATATCACTTATGTGGAGGCAAATTTACTCTAGCCTTATTAGTAATATTTTCATTGATTGTTATTTACAGTGAACTAATAAGCTTTTTTTAATCTTTTTAAGAGGTCTTTATGATTAGAACTAATAAATTTTTAGGAGCAGTTTTATTAATTTCCGGAACAACTATTGGAGGGGGCATGTTAGCTCTTCCTGTAATGACTGGATTTGGAGGCTTCTTTCCTTCTATGTTAGTTCTTTTTCTCTTTTGGATATTTATGCTGGTTACTGCATTTCTATATTTGGAGGTTAATATTTCATTCAAAGGAGAAACCAATCTTATATCTATGGCCGGGAGGACGTTGGGAACGTGGGGTAAGATTATTAGCTGGTGCGCCTACTTATTATTGTTGTATTCGTTAATAGCTGTTTACATAGCAGGATTCAGCGCCTTTTTTAAAACCGCTCTTGAGTTTTCATTTGGATATACAATTCCAAACTGGGGAGCTCCGCTGCCTTTATTGGTCTTGTTTGGAATATTTATATATCTGGGATCAAGATCGGCCGATTACTTAAATAGAATATTGATGATGGGTTTGATCATTTCCTTTTTTGTTTTAGCTTTTTTTATGCCGGCTCACATCGATTTTAAATTGTTAGAACATGCTGATCTTAAAGCAAGTGCCTTTGCAATTCCTGTAATCATTACTTCATATGGGTTTCATATTATTATTCCAACTCTTACAACATATATGAAACATGATAAGAAAAAGCTGCAGCTGGCTATTATTATAGGAAGTCTTATACCTGTATTTTTCTATATGCTTTGGGAGTTTTTAAGCTTAGGTACCGTTCCATTAACAGGAGAGAACAGTTTAGCCACAGCTTATATTAACGGCGAGTCAGGCACAGGACCATTAATTATTATTTTACGCGATGTGTTAAACAGACCTTGGATCGGAAGCGTGGCCAATCTCTTCTCCTTTTGTGCGATTATCACATCATTTATAGGAGTATCGTTAAGCTTGGCCGACTTTTTACGCGATGGTTTGAAAATTAAAAAAACACATGGCGGTAGATTAGCAGCCTGTTTTTTAACATTTATTCCTCCCTTGTTCTTCGTTTTATATTTTCAAAGGGGCTTTTTATTAGCCTTGCAATATGCTGCTATATTTGTAGTTATTATATTATGTTTGATGCCAGCATTTATGACATGGAAACTGCCAAAACCTTGTATATATAGAAGTTTTTGGGGCAGGGTTCTTTTAATAGCTGTCATTATTATTTCTTTCGGAATAATAGGGATGGATATTGCTGAAGAAACAGGTGTTTTGAAAGAACTTATTATAAATTATTTAAAATAAGAAAATGTTTAAGCTAAAAACAGATTTTACGCCTTGTGGAGATCAGCCTGCAGCTATTGAAAAGCTGACTTCGGGTCTTTTAAAAAATACAAAGTCACAGGTTTTGCTAGGTATTACAGGATCGGGCAAAACCTTTACGATGGCAAATGTTATTAAAAACATTAATAAGCCTACATTGATCTTAGCTCATAACAAAACATTAGCAGCACAGCTATATCAAGAATTTAAGGCGTTCTTCCCTGAAAACGCCGTTGAATATTTTGTCTCATATTATGATTATTACCAACCTGAAGCATACATTGCCAGAACCGATACTTATATTGAAAAGGACCTAGCAATAAATGATCGTATTGAAAGGATGAGACTTAGCGCTACAAGATCTTTGATAGAAAGAGATGATGTAATAATTATTTCATCTATTTCTTGTATATATGGGTTGGGTCTTCCTGAATATTACAGCAAAATGATTTTATCTCTTGAAAAAGGACAAAATATAAAAAGAGATGCAGTTTTACTGCATTTGGTAGAAATGCACTATAAGAGAAATGATTATGATCTTGCCAGATCAAATTTTAGGGTGAGAGGGGATATTTTAGAAGTTGTTCCTGCTTATGAAGAAGATATTGCTTATAGGATCGAATTCTTTGGGGGTGAAGTTGAAAGAATTAGTGAGATAGATCCCTTAACCGGTAAAATCTTTAGAAGATTAGATGAAATAAGCATTTATCCAGGATCTCATTATGTTACACCGGAAGATGTAAGAGTGGAAGCTATTGAAACAATAAAAGTAGAACTAGAAGAAAGAATAGCTTTTTATGATAAAGAAAAAAAATATATTGAAAAGCAACGAATAAAAGAAAGAACACTTTACGATTTGGAAATGATCAATGAGGTTGGCTTTTGCAAGGGTATTGAGAATTATTCCAGACATTTTTCACAAAGAGATACCGGAGCACCTCCTCCTTGTTTAATCGATTACTTTCCTAAAGATTATTTACTTATTGTAGATGAATCACATCAATCCGTACCTCAAATGCATGCGATGTATAACGGAGATAGAGCAAGAAAACAGGCTTTGGTTGAATTCGGGTTTCGACTTCCTTCTGCTTTTGATAATAGACCTTTAAAGTTTGAAGAAGTTTATGAAAAGATTAATCAAGTCGTTTATGTTTCAGCAACACCTTCGCCTTGGGAAATAGAAGAGGCCCAAGGAGAAATTATTCAGCAGATCATTAGACCGACAGGACTATTAGATCCCTTAATTACAGTCAAAAAAGCCGAGGGACAGGTTGATGATGTGTTAGAGGAAATACGTCTTGAAAAAGCAAAAGGCGGGCGTATTCTTGTTACAACATTAACAAAGCGACTTGCTGAGGATTTATCTAAATATCTAAATGAAATTGATGTTAAAGCAAAATATATTCATTCAGATGTTGATACATTAGAAAGAATAAGTATTATCAAAGATCTTCGTCTTGGTAAATTTGATGTTTTAGTTGGTATTAACCTTTTAAGAGAAGGGTTAGATATACCGGAAGTTTCTTTAGTTGCTATTCTTGATGCTGATAAAGAGGGCTTTTTAAGAAGTCAAACTGCACTTATTCAAACTTGCGGAAGAGCTTCTAGAAATGAAAATGGTCGAGTAATAATGTATGCAGATAAAGAAACTAAATCAATGAAGAATACCATAATAATTACACAAGAAAGAAGAGAAAGACAAAGAATTTATAATAAAGAGAATGGAATAATTCCTAAAACAATTTCTAAAGCAAAAATAGAAACTTTAGAAAAGTCTTTTGGTATGGATGTAGAAGAAAAAATAGAAGATGTAAAGCCGCTTTACATTGAAGATTTTTCAACAAAAGAATTAGAAAAGAAAATTAAAGAATGCGAAGTCGAAATGAAAAAAGCAGCAAAAGAAATGCGTTTTGAAGATGCTGCACATTTTAGAGATCTTATGCACTATTATCAAAATGTTGAGATGGTAAAATGAGTAAAAAAGATTTTCCTCGCTCACCTCTTAGAGGAAAATATTTAGTTCAAAATCCTTTTGCAAATTTCTTATTGAGATCAGTAGATTTTTTTCTTTCAGTTTTTTTTAAACAAAAAAAAATTGATCTATCAAATTATCAACCTAAAAGAATACTTCTTAGCAATATTGCCCATTTAGGAGATGTTGTAATCGCAACATCTATTCTGCCTGTAATAAAGAAAAATTTTACTGATTGCAAAATCGGATTTTTAATTGGAAGCTGGTCGAAAGAAATTTTAGACAAACATCCGATGGTAGATTATTTGCATTTTGTAGATCACTGGAAATTAAATAGATCTAATCTCTCTTTATTAAAAAAAGTTGTTAGATATTACCAAACCAAAAGAAAAGCTATTAGCGAAATTAAAGAAAAAAAATATGATGTCGCTATAGATTTATATTATTTTTTTCCAAATAGCATTCCAATTTTTTGGCAGACTAATATTCCTTATAGGATAGGTTATATTAGTGGTGGGTTTGGTCCTCTATTGTCGCATTCTTTAGAATGGAGAAACCTAGATCAGTATGTAGGAAGATTCCATTTGGATCTTTTGAAATTTCTTTCAATAGAAAAAGACAAAAATATAAAACCAAGCATGGATTTAATTAGTCTTAAAGTTTCTTTAAAGAACATTTTTTTTAATAAACTATTAGGCCAAAGATATTTTGTTTTTCACTTGGGGACAGGAGATCCTGTCAAAGAATGGTCGTTAGAAGAGTGGAAAAGTTTAGCAAAGAAAGTCATAGAAGATGGTTATAGTATTGTTTTTACCGGAAAGGGAAAAAGAGAAAAAAAGAATATAGACTATGTTATGAATGGTTTAGATAAATGTTGCAACTTATGCGATAAGTTGAATGTTGTAGAATTAATTAAGGTTATTAAAGAATCTCAACACGTTATTTGTTGTGATTCGGTTGTTAGCCATATAGCATCATCATTTAATTTGAATACAACGGTTATTTTTTATAAAGGTCATAACGAAAAGCAATGGGTATTATCTAGTAACACTACGCAAATTGAAAAAATAGATTGAATAATAGATAAATTTATTAAGATTGTATTATTTACTATAAGTTGCAATAAAATTTGATTGTTAAAGAGAGGGGGTAAGGAAGTCTTGTTAAGAAAGTTCATAGAAAGGTATAAAAAAGGATTTTTTAAGAATAAAGTTTTAGTGAAGAAAGCCGAGGAATCAAAAGATATTTTTGATGGAATGCAAATTTGTTTAGATATTTTTACTGGCTGTTTTGCTAAATGTCGATATTGCTATCATCAGTATAATAATATAACCCAACCACAAGCTATAAGTAGAGAAAATTTTTATAAAATTCTAACTATTCTTAAAAGAGAAGGGTTTTCTTTTGTTTATCCCTACCTTTCAGGGAACCCATATTACATCCTAATTATTGGGAGTTTATTAAAGCATTTTCAAATGAAGGGATCATTACAGAAACTGCAACAAAGCTGAGTGCAAAATTAGATTGTTTAGCTATGAGGGATTGTTTTCAGAATATTTCTACAGAAGTTAAATTTCTTGTGACTATAGATTCTGTTGATCAAAACATTCAAGATAATATTGCTAGAGGGATAAGTGTAGAGTTAGTCAAAAAGAATTTAGGCCTTTTAATAAAAAACAAGCCTAAAAACGTTGAAGTTTTCGTTTATACGGTTATAAATAGGTATAATGAAGAAAATATAAATGAAATTAAGCGCTTTGTAAATGGACTGGGATTAACACATAACACGAAATCAATGGGCATTTTTTCCTCTACTATAATTAATAATGAATTTTATGAAAATATGAGGGATCTGTATCCTAAAAAATTACAAAATGAAAGATTTTATTTAGAAAAGGGAAAAGTTAAATCAAAGATGGATGCATGCGGTTATTTGAAGCCAGTTATCGGTCCAACGGGCGATGTCACTATTTGCTGCCATGATATGATGTATAAAATAAATACCGGAAATATTCTTGAAAGTAATAGTCTAAAGAATATAATTCTTTCAAAAAAATATTGCGATTTTGTCGAAGCTGGAAAAAATAAAGAATTATCAATTTGTAAAGAATGCAATTGAATTTTATTTTTTTTACAAACAAAAAATAATAACATTATGATGGAACGTGAGTTGCTACCTTTATTATTCCTTAATCTAGGAAACAACTTATGACAAATAAATAATAGCGATAAAATATTTTGAATAATAGTTTTTTTACGTAGCCTAAATGTTAATTATAGCGTGTGTTTTTTGTTATATGCTAAAGTTCTAAACTAAAAAAAATGGAATTAAAATGGCAACTACAATAAATATTGACTTGTCTAAAAAACTTTATTATCAGCTTTTGCGTATTAGGAAGATTGAAGATGCTATCGGCGAACAATATCGTAAAGAAAAAATGAGATGTCCTGTACATTTTAGCATAGGCCAGGAAGCTGTAGCTGCGGGTGTTTGTGAAGTATTGAATACTAAAGATTATGTACTTAGCTGCCATAGATCTCACGCTCATTATTTGGCTAAAGGCGGGTCATTATCCAAATTAATTTCTGAACTTATGGGAAAAGAAACGGGATGTTGTCTTGGTAGAGGCGGATCAATGCATTTGACTGAATTAGATGCTGGTTTTATAGCTTCTACTGCAATTTTGGGGGGGACCGTTCCAATCGGCGTAGGTGTAGCTTTTGCCAATCAATATAAAAAAGAGGATAGTATTACAACGATCTTTTTTGGAGATGGATCTACTGAAGAAGGTGTATGGGCCGAAAGTTTAAATTTTGCAGCATTGAAAAAGTTGCCTATTATATTTATATGCGAGAATAATTTTTTATCGGTTTGCTCACAAATGTCTGTTAGACAAAGTCCGGGCAGAGATAGAGTCGCTATTGCAAAAGCTCATGGTATATGGGCAAAAAAAGGTTACGGTAATGACGTCGAAGAAGTATATTCATTAACAAAAGAAGCTAAAGAAATACTTATTAATGAAAGCGGCCCAGTTTTATTAGAATTTGATACATATAGGTTTCTAGAACATTGCGGGCCAAATACCGATTATGATTTGTCTTATAGATCTATTCATGAAATAAAGGAATGGTTGGAAAATTGTCCTTTAAAAGTTTATGAAAGAAAGTATCCGAGATTTTTTACAGAGTCTAAAGAAGAAATTGAAGCTATGAAAACTAAGATTAATAAAGAAATCAAAGAAGCTTTTGACTTTGCTGAAAAAAGCCCTTTTCCAAAATATAAAGCTGAAGAAGAAAAAATTTATGCAAAATAACCGTATTTTGAAATTTAATGAAGCTATTTTAGAGGCAACCGATCAGTTGTTAGAACTAGATAAGAATGTCTTTGTAATAGGACTAGGCATCAACGATCCGAAAGCAATTTTTGGAACTAATTTAGGATTGAAAGACAAATATAGTACTGAAAGAGTCATGGATATGCCTGCTTCGGAAAATGCTATGACCGGCATAGTAATAGGTTCAGCAGTTATGGGACTTCGTCCAATAATGATTCATCAAAGAGCTGATTTTTTGTTATTAGCTTTAGATCAAATTATTAACAATGCTTCTAAATGGCATTATATGTTTGGAAGTAAAATGAAGGTTCCTTTAGTGTTTCGGTTATTGATAGGAAAGGGATGGGGACAAGGAGCGCAACATTCTCAATCTTTGCATGGACTGTTTTCATATATTCCTGGAATTAAGATTGTAATGCCGTCTACTCCATATGATGCTAAAGGGTTGCTGATATCGGCTGTTAAAGATAATAATCCAGTTATATACATAGAACATAGATGGATGCATAATACTTTTGGAGAAGTGCCAAAAGAAATGTATGAAGTTGAAATAGGAAAAGCCAAGGTAGTTAAAATAGGAAAGGATATTTCAATCATTGCAATTTCTGATAGTGTTCTTGAATCTTTAAAATCTATAAGTATTCTCCAAGAAGAGGGGATAGATGCTGAAATTATTGATGTAAGATCAATAAGACCATTAGATAAGAAAACTATAATTGACTCTGTTAAAAAAACAAAAAGAGTCTTAATAGTAGATTCAGATTGGAAAACTTCTGGTTTTTCTGCTGAAATATTATCAGTAATTTCGGAAGAGATTCTTTTTGAACTTAAAGCCCTGCCTAGAAGATTAGGGTTTGCGGAAATTCCATGTCCAACAAGCTGGTCTTTATCTAATCATTTTTATCGCAACTATAAAGACATTGCGTCTGAAGTTTTAACTATTATGGGAGCTAATGATAAGGCAAGAATTTTATCAGAAGAGAATATAGAAATGAAAAATTCATCTCCACAAGATGTTCCTGATCCAAGCTTTAAGGGGCCTTTTTAATTAGCACTTTTTTGGAAAAAAACCAATTCCGAAAAGATAATTAGCCATAGGAAAAAAGCCTGTATGAACAACTTCATCATTCATAGAAAAAATAAGAACTTCTTTGAAATATTTTTGTAGAAAAATTTTTAATGTTGAAGCATCTTTTAAATTAATATGACCTTCTTTGCTTTCCTTAGAAGCATAGGGAAGTGCTGTTATATTAGGTAATCCGAAAATTGCTGTTGCATTAGGCGTTAATACTTTAATTATATTTTTTAAAACGGCATTTTCAAAATTAGGATCTATATGTTCAATAAAATCTAAGGCGTACATTCCATCAAAAGGGCCAGAGGTAGGGGATTTTTTTATCATGTCAAGTTCTTGAAAGGTAATAGGTAGGTCTTCATTAGTATATTGTTGTTTAGCATAAGAAATAAAAAGAGGATCAAAGTCGACAGCATGAATATTATTTACAGTTTGTAAGACTAAACGCGAACCGAAAGCTTCTCCGCAACCTACTTCTAAGACACTTTTTTTTCCGGAGAGCATTTTTGAACAAAATTTATATCGTGAAAGTAAGAAGCAAAGATGTCTTGGATCTTCTCTCCATATGTGACTGCATGTTGGTCCTAGTTTTACTTGTCCCTGTTTTTTTATTGTTTCAAATTGAATTGAATATTGTTTTTCTTTTGGTATACATGCATCTTCTAATGTCATAAAAACCTTATTATATTTCTTAAATAGTTTGTTTTTGATCTATAATGTTTACATTTTTAAGTCTTTTAGGCAAAGATTATTCATTAAAAATATAAAGCAGTTTTACATGAAAAAAATCTAATTAGTACTACAAATAAAAAGCTTAATTATTTATATTATAATATTTTTTAACAAAAGGTTTGAAAGATGTCAAAAGAAACAGTTCAAGAATATGATAAACATAAATTAATGTATCACCCAAATAATATTAGTAGATGGTTAAATAAGGAAAAGACGTATCCAATTTATGTAGAAATAGCCCCTACATCTGCATGTAATTATAAGTGTATTTTTTGTGCTTTTGACTATGTTACAAGGAATGTAAAAACGATAGAGGAGAAGTTATTTTATTCTTTGATTGATGAATTTAAAGAACTAGGCGTTAAATCAGTAATGTTAGCTGGGGAAGGAGAGCCTTTACTTCATAAAAGTATTGGTAATTTTGTTAGCTATACAAAAAAAAATAATATTGATGTTTCAGTTACAACAAATGGCTCGCTTTTGAATAGAGTACAATATGAAAATTTTTTACCATATTTATCTTGGATGAGAATTTCTTTTAATGCAGCTTCAGAAAAAACCTATATGAAAACTCATTCCGTTCAAGGGAAAATGTTTTATCAGACAATGGAAAATATAAAAAATGCAATGGAATTTAAGAGAAAAAACAAGTTGAATGTAAATATAAGCATGCAATTTCTTCTTGTTGAAGAAAATGCTCATGAATTAATTGAAATTGCCAAGGTTGGAAAAGAACTGGGTGTAGATTATTTGAGTATAAAACCTTATTCTCAGCATCCTAAAAGCATCAATAAATTGGGAATAAATTATGAAAATTTTGAAGATTTAAAAGAAGAAATTATGAGTTACGCTACTGATGATTATAAAATTCTTTATCGAGTCAATGCTATTAATTCATTAATGACGAAAAAACAATATGAAAAATGTTATGGCCTAGATTTCTTTTCATTAATAGATGCTGACGGAAATGTTATTCCTTGTAATTTGTTTTATACAGGTACAAAAAAAGATTCATTCGGGAACATTAGAGAAAATTCTTTTAAGGATATTTGGGATGGACAAAAGAGAAAAGAAGTTATAGATGAAGTGAATAAAAATCTTTGCACAAAGTGTCGGTTGGGGTGTCGATTAGATTCTATTAATAACTATTTACATCGAATTATCAATCCGTTTGAGCACGATAATTTTATTTAATAGTATTGAAAATATGTTGCAAAAGAATTTAAAAACATTAGTTATAGGAAATCAAGGATTTATAGGTAAACACTTCTTTGATTTTTATAAAACAATAGATCCAATGATTATTGGAACTCATTATAAAAACTCAAACTATCTTATAGATTTATTAAATCCGGACATTACGGATTTGCCCATTAAAGCAAGCGAATATTCTTGGGCGTTGATTGCATGCGGTAATGCTAAAATTGCCAGTTGTGAATCTAATAAAAGGTTAAGCTATTTGGTTAATGTTGGAGGAATTGTGTCTTTAGTCAGGCAGTTTTTGAGAATGAATATAAAGCCAATTATTATTTCAACAGATTATGTTTTTGATGGGATAAAAGGAAATTATAGGGAAGAAGATTTAATTAATCCTTTAAATGAATATGGAAGACAAAGAGTTCAATTAGAAAAAGAAGCATATAAGATATGTAAAGGGCAGTGTCTTATTCTTCGGATGAGTAAAATTTTCACTATAAATGTTGATAACACTAGTTTTTTTAATGAAATAGCAAAGAATCTTTTGAAGGGAATGATAGTAAGAGCTGCTTTTGATCAAGTTTTTTCTCCAATTCTAATAGATGATTTGATTACAGCTGTTTTGGCTTTACAAGAAAAAAACGCTAGCGGTATATTTCATGTGTGCGGCCGTGATGCAATTAATCGTTGTGAAGTAGCATTACAAATAGCAAAATTGTTAAAGATTGATAGTGAGCTTATTGAAAGAATTTCTTTAGATTCCTTGAATGAATCATTTGTAAGACCGAAAAACACTTCAATGGATTATTCAAAATTAGCCAATACAATTTCTTTTAATCCAAAAGCATTCAAGGATTGTATAGAAAAATTTGTAGATAAGTATTCTATTCATAATAAATACAAGAGTAATCTCCTTGATAATTGCATAATTTAAACCACCATTCCCATTCTTCAGGTGTAAAAAAGCATTCGCATGTTAATTGCCAGTATAATAAATTAGTTTTTTCTTCATCATTTCTATAACTGTCAACAATAATATATTTATTTTTACCAACACGGTTTATTTCTCGGAGTGCTTTTTCTAAATCAGGACATAAAAGATTATGTAAGACATTGATTGAAATAATCAGATCAAATTCGTTGCTAGCAAATGGTAAATTTGCAGCAGTTCCTTGTTGTAAATATGGCTTAACTTCTTCTTTCGCATGATCAATGGCATAGCTTGAAATATCGAGTCCTTGTATATTTAAATCAGGAATTTCTTTTATTAATTCATATAACAGAAATCCTTTTCCACAACCTACGTCTAATATTTTTTGTTTAGCTTCTAGTTTATAATGTTTTATCAAACGTTTGGCTAAAATATTCCATCTTCCATCATATTTATAACCACCATAACCAAATTTTCTATCACCATCCCAATAATCAAAATCAAATTTTTTTGCTCTCCTAGCGGCTTGTGCTTTAGGATAATCATTGACTCTAGAAAGATAATCTCTTTTTGTTTTAGTGTGAATATCTTCTATAAAATCTATATAACTCATATTTCCTCTTAAAAAACATGATTAACTGTTTTTAATTTTGTGTTTAATAATTTTTAATTTTGAATAAAGCCTAGGAAATTTAGTTTTTAGTAAGGTTTTTAAATTGACGTTCGTATGTGATAATTTTATCCTTTTATTTAGAAGCTTTAAAAAAAGCTGCGCTCTTTTCTTAGTAAAATTAATGACCTTTTTTTTGAAAGGAATATAGTGGTGGAGTTTTTTCTGATAAAGAGGCCAAATATAATTTCTGTAAAAAGCGTTTACATAAGGTTTGGAAACAAAAGTAATGATTTTATCAGACTGTCTTTCTTTACGTTGCCACTCTTTACATTTTTTATAGGTAGAAGATAAAAGATAAATTTTTGATTGTGCAAACAATATATGACTATACAAGAGCTGATCTTTTGCAAAATAAAAAACTGTTTTTAGTTTGTTGGTATAGTGTGTACCAAGGTTTATTCTTCTAATAGTTGTTAATTCAAATAAAACAGCCTCGTCTGAATTTTCAAGAACTTCCCAAGTTCTTATGTCTGGACAAGCATTATTTACAAAATCAGCATCTATTGAAATTTTGCATGTATAATTTCGTTTTTGAGGCCAAATAAAAATAGGATGTAAATGAAATCCTCTTACTAGAATATTGTTTTTATCAAGATTCCAGCCCAATATTGCTGGCCAAGTGTAAATTGTTTTAGAATAATCCCAAAAAGTATCGTATGTTAGTTGGTGAAAATGAGATAGCGCTTTTTTTACTAAATTTCTTGGTTTAATATCAAATAGTTCAGAAGTTTTTATTGAATTAATAAAGTTTTCTTTATTTAATCTAATAGCTGTGCCCACTAAAAGACGTTTTTTATTAGAAAGACTAGTGCATATTTTTTCAAAAACATTGTTAGATAATATAATATCAGGGGCTAAAAAAACCATAGCTGCATTTTCTTTACTAGCACGCAAAATAATATCATTATGACAAGCAGTCATTGTAGCATGATCATGATTTCTAAAAAAAATATCCATGTTGATAAATTCAATATTTACCAAAGAGGATATTTCATGGAATGTTGAAGATTGTAGGATAGTTTGTTTATCAGAGTTTGTGGTATATATTTTATATTCAGCAGGATAATTATTTTTTTTTAAATATTGAAAATTTGATAGTTGACTAGATAGAGTATATAAAAAAGTTTTAGTATATTCTTTGCCATATATTACATTAGTAATAAAAAGTTTTGGATTCATAATACTCACTTAGTTGTTATTTAAAAATATTATCTTTAAATTTTTTTAATTTGAAGTACCCATTAGGGAATTGTTTTTTTAATTTATTTAGAATAGAGGCTCTTAAAGAAAAATTCCGAATCTTATAAAGCAATCGAAAAAGAAATTGTGTTTTTGCAGAAATTTCTATGTTAATATTTATTTTGTTTTTAAAATTAATAAATTTACCTCTATTAGGATTGTAATAAATATATTTAAATTCTTTTAAAGGCCAAATAAACGTTCTATAAAATTTATTATTATATTTTTGGGAAAGAAACTTAATAATTTTGTCTGACTTTCTTTCTGTTTTTAGCCAGGGGTAAGATTTTTTATAATCAGTGGATAAAATATAAATTTTTGATTGAGCAAAATGCATATGACATCGATAAAGATAATTATGAACGAAGGAATGAGCGACCTTAATTTTATGCTGCGAATATGCTCCTTCATAATTTCTTTTTTTTGTCGATAATTCGAATAAGACACCCTCATCAGAATGGGTTAGAATTTCCCATTGTTTTTTATCAGGGCAGCTATAATTAATAAATTCGGAATCAAAAGTACCTCGACAAAGAACCTTTTTTTTCACTGGCCATACAAATATTGGATGAAGATGAAATCCTCGTACTAATATATTGGTTTTATTAAGGTGTAAACATATTAAAGCTGTCCAGTGCCAAATTTTAGGACCATGATCCCAAAAAAAATCATAGCTCATATGATGTAGGTAAGGAAGAGCTTTTTTTACTAATTCTCGAGGGTTGATATTAATTAATTCAGATGGGTTATGTGAGGTGATAAAATTTTCTTTGTAAAGTCTTAGTGCTGTTCCTACTAATAATCTTTTTCCATTAGAAATACTGGAGCATATTTTTTCAAAAACATTATTTGAAAAAATAATATCAGCTAATAAAAATACAATTACTGCATCCTCTTTATTTGCTTTAAGAATTATATCATTGTGACAGGCAGTCATTGTTAGATGAGGTTCTTTTCGAAAAAATTGTGTTATATCAATGAATTCTACCTGTATCAGAGTATTTAATTTCTGAAATGCGTTAGAATTGAGCATTATTTTTTTATCTGTTTCAGTTGTATAAATTTTATATATAGCTGGCCAGGAATTTTTTACTAAATACTCCAGATTGGCTAATTGACTTGGTAAAGTATAGAGGAAGGTTTTTGTATATTCTTTACTAAAAATAATATTTGTAAGATGTAACGTTTGCATAAAAACGAAAGGTTTTTTTATCAATTTTAATTTTATACTATAATTTGATTTATTAATAAACGGTATTATTTTTACAAAACAAAGATGGTCCTGTTTTTACAAAATATTATGCAGCAATTTTGTATAATTGAAAAATAGTTGCGTTTTTTTTTTACCTATGTAACTATTCTGATAATATTTTTTTTGGTAGGTTAAAACATGAAAATACTTAGGGTTTTTTCTGGAGTTCCTTTTGTTCAAGAATGTGAAAAGTTTTTTATTTTTCATAAATTATCTCAAGATAAAATTACTTATGACGAAGCTATAGAACATTATAAAAACAATGATCTATACAATAGATATTCTTTCTCTCAATGTTTCAAGCAGTTGAAATATGATTGTTTAGAAATAATGATAGATATTGTTTCTTTACAAAAAAAGTGGTGTAAGGAGAATAATCAAAAGATAGAGTTTTCTGAAAATGATTGGATAATGACTGTTTTTGAAAAACAACTTGAAGTATTCAAACCGGATATTATTTTTTTTGATCGCAGTAGTTCTTATCTCCCTTTTTATTATATTGATAAAAAAGCACTGAAACAGAAATTTCCTTTTATCAAAATATTAGCAGGATTTTGGGGGAGCTCTTTAGTAAGAAATAATTTTGATTATGAACAGTCTTTAAAATTAATTTCGAATGTCGATGTTTTGTTTTGTCAAGATAGATCTTCTAGGAAAGTAGAAAAAAAAATTTCAGGTGTTAAAGCATTTTTGTTGCCTCATTGTTTTGATATTTCAAATTCTATTATAAAAAAATTATCATATAAAAAAAATTATGATTTTACATTCTTGGGAACTTCAGGTTTTAAAACTCCAAATCTTAAAAATAGATATTTTTATCTTTCTTCTTTATTAAAAAAGAAAATATTGATGGCTTGGCTGAAAGAAGAAACGAAGGGTTTGGAAAATACAAAAATGAATTTTTCATTTAAAAAATATTATGATAGATTTTTTTTAAAACTAAATCGGTTTAGAACATATGAACAGTTGGAAAAAAGATGGAAATATCAACTTCCTTTGACTTATAAATTCTCCAAAAGAACTAAGCCATTTCTTATTGGAGAGGATTATTATGAAATGCTTTCTCAGTCAAAGATAACATTTAATATACATGGTGATTTTTCTGGACATATAGGAAATATGCGATGTTATGAAGCAACAGGAATAGGATCATGTATGTTGGTTGATAAACCCAATTTAATTAAAGATTTATTTCTTCCTGATGAAGAAGTTGTTTGTTATAAATCTATTGGTGAAGCTGAATCAAAAGTTAAATATCTTTTAAAAAATCCTAAGATTTGTGAAGAAATTGCTAGAAGAGGACAAACTAGAACATTAAAAGATCATACTATGAAAAATAGAGCGGAAATAATGGATAATATTTTTCGTAAGCTAATAAATTAGTTTACAATTTATTATTATAGCTTAACTTTTTTTTAAGACTAAAGTATATCCATTATTTATATAGGAATTAATTTTTAAAAATTTGATCGTTTTTTTTGTTAAGTCTAATATCCAATTTACAAATGTTCTATCTGAATATATATTTTCTAATATTGGATAAGCATAGTGGCGATAAATAAGTTCAACAATAATGAATTTACTAGAAATATTTAATGCAGATCTATTTTCGCTATTTTGGCATAAATAACTAATTATTACGCCGGGATTATATGGCTTAACATGGCTTAAATCTTCATAAAATTTTTCCCAAAGCAAAGGGGCGCTTATTATTAAAACCCCTTCGGGTTCTAACACTCTATTAAGTTCATTTAGGAAAATATATAATTCTTCATGATATAAATGTTCTATCATATGAGAAGAATGTATGAAATTAATAGACTCATCTTTAAAAGGAAGCGGGTTAGGTGCTCTATATTCTAAGATTTTGTAGTTTGTATTTTTAAGATTTTTTAAGGTTTCTTTGTTGCCGTCTAATAAATAAGTATTAGGATATGTATGTAATTGTAAATATTTAGCAAATGCTCCATTGCCAGAACCAATATCTAAAATATATTTATTTTGGTTGTCAGGGAGATATTTTTTTGCAATATCATAAAAAGGCTGTCTTTCCATGGTGCAATATTTTTTGTTTATCTGGTTTTCTATGTGGAACTTTTTCAAAGAAATCACAAAACCTCAAAAAATTTAATTTTTACATAAATCTAAAAGTTTAATAAATATATGTAAAAGAATTTCCAAAAAAAATAATAAGAAGTGATTAAAAAAATTGCTTAATAAAAAATCATGTTGTAAATTTTTTTTAAAATTTTTATGGAAACAAACTATGAATAATTTCGTTCTTGATTTTTTTAATAAGGCTTCTAGAATTTCTCAGTTAATAGATGTTGAAAAAATTGAAAAATTAGCTAACGAATTAGATCTTTTAAGAAAGAGAGGCGGGCGTCTTTTTCTATTAGGAGTAGGAGGCAGCGCTGCAAATTGCAGTCATGCCGTTAATGATTTTAGAAAGTTAACAAATATAGAAACATATACTCCTATAGATAATGTATCTGAAATTACAGCTCGTACTAATGATGAAGGATGGGATACAATATTTTCAGCCTGGTTAAGAACTAGCAGGGCTTGTGAAAAAGATGCTGTTTTTATTTTATCTGTTGGAGGTGGAGATGTTGAAAACAATATTAGTCCTAATATTGTTGAAGCTTTAAAGGAGGCTCAAAAACGAAGCATGTCAATCTATGGAATTATAGGAAGAGAAGAAGGATATACAAATCAGGTTGGTGATGTAGTTGTCGTAATACCTTATATAGATAAAAATCTTTTAACCCCTTTTTCAGAATCTTTTCAATCACTAATTTGGCATTGTTTAGTTTCTCATCCTAAATTAAAAGCATCAGAAGCAAAGTGGGAAAGTGTAAGTCAGGAGAATTTGAGTGTTAAATAAGGCTGTTTTTCTTGATCGCGATGGAGTAATCAATCAATCAATAGTAAAAAACGGAAAGCCTTATGCTCCACGTTCATTTGATGAGTTTAAATTATTACCTAATGTAAAAAAAGCATTGAAGTTGCTTCATAAGGAAAATTATTTACTTATTATAGTTACTAATCAACCGGATGTAGGAGATCAAATACAAAAAAAAGAGGTAGTTGATTCCTTTCATAGGTTTCTATTAAATAATCTTCCTATTGATGATATAGAAGTGTGTTTTGATAGAAATTCGTTAAATTACAAACCCAATATAGGCATGCTTTTAAAATCTAAAGAAAAACTCAATATTGATTTTGCAAAAAGTTTTATGATAGGTGATCGGTGGAGAGATATCGATGCCGGTAAAAATGCTGGATGCAAAACAATATTTATTGATCATGGATATCAGGAATCATTAAATGAACAACCTGACTGTACTGTTTCTTCTTTATATGAAGCTGCTTTACATATATTAAAAAATTACTAAATAGGAAAAAAATGAAAAATTTAGAAGAATTAAAAGTTAAAATTTTTGCAGACACTGCTAATTATGAAGAAATAATAAAGGCATATCATCAAGAACAGATACAAGGTATAACAACAAATCCAACTTTAATGAAAAAAGCAGGCATAAAAGATTATGAAGGTTTTGCTAAAGAAGTGTTGAAGACTTGTAAGAATAAAGCAGTATCTTTTGAAGTATTCTCTGATGATTTTGATGAAATGGAAGAACAGGCTTTAGCTATAGCTTCATGGGGAAGTAATGTATATGTGAAAATACCAGTAGTAAATACTAAGGGAGAATTTTCAGGAGAGTTGATAAATCGCTTAAATCAACAAGGTGTTCAGTTAAACATTACAGCTGTATTTACTTTGGAGCAAGTTGATAAAATTATTCAAAACTTAGGTGTAAAAACTAAAGCAATCATATCTATTTTTGCTGGACGTATTGCTGATGCCGGGATAGATCCGGAGCCTGTTATTGCTGAAGCGTTAAAAAAAGTAGAGGGCTATGATAATATTGAAATTTTATGGGCGAGCTCAAGGGAAGCTTTTAATATTATTCAAGCAAACAGAATCGGATGCGACATTATTACGGTATCATTTGATTTGTTGAAAAAACTAAAAAATTTTGGAAAAGATCTTAATGAATACACGTTGGATACTGTTGAAATGTTTTATAGAGATGCATTAGCTTCTGGATATTCAATAAAGCAACTTCTAAACATATAAATTACTATAAAAAATAAGAAAAATAGATGAAAAAAGCATTGGTTACAGGTGGAGCAGGTTTTATTGGCAGTCATATGGTAGATTTGCTGCTAGAAAAAGGTTATAAAGTTATTGTTGTCGATAATTTTTTTTCTGGACGTTTATTAAACTTACAACATCATAAAAATTCTAAGGATCTTTCTGTAGAAGAAATGGACATAAGAAATATTTCTGAGAATAGTTCCTTATTTAAAGATGTTTCTATAGTTTTTCATTTTGCCGGAATAGGAGATATTGTCCCTTCGATTGAAAAACCTTCTGAATATATGGATGTTAATGTTCAGGGAACTGTAAAAGTATTAGAAGCTGCACGATTTGCAGGCGTTAAGAAATTTGTATATGCCGCTTCATCTTCTTGTTATGGACTTGCTCAAACTCCTACAGACGAAACCGCTTCTATAGATATAAAATATCCATATGCGCTGAGTAAGTATTTTGGTGAACAAGCCTGTTTTCATTGGCATAAAGTATATAGATTGCCTGTAAATTCAATTCGTATTTTTAATGCTTATGGAACCAGATCCAGAACATCTGGGGCTTATGGTGCTGTTTTTGGTGTTTTTTTGAAACAAAAACTAGAAAATATGCCTTTTACTGTTGTCGGTGATGGGGCACAGAGAAGAGATTTTCTTTATGTGACTGATGTGGTAAATGCTTTTTATTTAGCTGGTACAAGTTTATTATCAGGCGAGATATTTAATTTGGGATCAAGCTATCCTCAGCCGATTAATAGATTAGTGGAATTGTTAAAAGGAGAAGTAATCTTTATTCCTAAAAGACCTGGGGAGCCGGATTGCACATGGGCAAACATTTCTAAAATAAAAAAATTATTAAATTGGAGTCCTTTGGTTACTTTTGAACAAGGCGTATATAAAATATTAGAACAAATTGAATATTGGAGAGAAGCACCATTATGGACTCCTGAATCAATAAAAGTAGCAACTAAAATATGGTTTAATTCTTTAGCTGAATAAGGAAAGATAATATGAAACTATTAGAAGAGGTGGGTTCTTATTTTAAATTTAAATATAAAATTAAGGATATTGAGCAGTTATTAAAAGAAATACCTGAACATCCCAGACAGAAAAAAATAATTATGTGCCATGGTGTTTTTGACATAGTGCACCCAGGACATATTAGACATTTAATTTATGCAAAAAGCAAAGGGGATATTCTTATTGTAAGTTTGACTGCGGATGAACATATTACTAAAGGAATTTTAAGACCTCATGTCCCAGAAAATTTAAGAGCTGTCAACTTAGCTGCATTAGAAATGGTTGATTATGTAATTATCGATAGAGATCCAACTCCATTAAATAATTTAAAATTAATCAAGCCAGATTTTTTTGCTAAGGGGTATGAATATGTTAGTAACGGGATTAATACGAAGACACTGGATGAGAAAAAAATTCTAGATGAATATGGTGGAGAAATAGTATTTACCCCGGGGGACATTGTATATTCATCATCAAAATTTATTGAAATGAATCCACCTAAAATTGGAGAAGATAAGTTATTAATTTTAATGGAATCAGAAAAGATATCATTTAATGATTTAAGAGAAGTTGTGGGTAGTTTTTCTGACATATCTATTCATGTTGTGGGAGATTCAATCGTAGATAGCTATACTTATTGCGATATGATTGGAGGAATGACCAAAACGCCTACAATAAGTTTGCGTTATGGAAAAAAGGTGGATTTTTCAGGCGGTGCTGCTATTGTAGCCAAACATATGCAGGCGGCTGGAGCCAATATTACTTTTTCTACAGTATTGGGAAATGACCCCCTTAAGGATCATATACTAAAAGACCTGAAAAATTGTGGAATTAATTGTTTGCCTATAATAGACGAATTAAGACCTACAACGAATAAGAATGCCTTTGTAGTCGGTGATTATAGGGTATTAAAGGTTGATGTTGTAGACAATAGAGGAATTTCCGATAAAATATTAAATAGGCTAAAAGATCAAATAGCAAATAACCAAGCAGATGCGGTTGTTTTTAGCGATTTTAGGCATGGAATATTTAATCATAAAACAATTGAAGAATTATGTGCTGCAATCCCTAAAGATGTTTATAAGGTGGCTGATAGTCAAGTAGCAAGCCGTTGGGGTAATATTTTGGATTTTAAGGGATTTGATTTAATTACTCCAAATGAAAGAGAAGCGCGGTTTTCGTTAGGCGATCAAGATTCAGTAATTCGCCATTTGGCAAATAATCTTTATAATGCATCAATGGCAAAGACATTAATTTTGAAGTTAGGTGAGCGAGGAATAATAATATTTAGAGATACAACAGATAAGATTAATAAAAGCTTTTTCCTAGATAGTTTTGCTGGGCATGTTGTTGATGCTGTTGGTGCAGGCGATGCATTACTTTCATATGCAACACTAGCAATGATAAAAACTAAGAACGAAGTTATCTCAGCAATTTTAGGAAGTTTTGCTGCGGCCCTTGAATGTGAATTTAATGGGAATATACCAATCACTAGAGGTGATATGGAAAATTTCATAACTAAAATAGAGAAAAAAGTTTTTTATAAAAATGAATAATAATATGAAATCAATAGTAATAGGCTTAGGAATTCAGGGAAAAAAGAGACAAAAGTTTCTAAATGAATATTGTGTAGGAACGGTAGATAATGCTTCTTCTTTAGCTCAATATTCCTCAATAAAAGATGTGCCGTTAAATAATTTTGAAGCAGCATTTGTTTGTACACCTGATTCCTGTAAAATGGAAATCTTGAAATATTTATTAAATAATAAAAAGCATGTACTGGTTGAAAAGCCAGTAGTATCAGAAACTCATGAAGAGCTATTGTTTGTAGAAACTTTAGCAAAAAAAAATAGTGTATCAATATATACAGCATATAATCATCGTTTTGAGCCACATTTTCAGAGGATGAAAAAGTTGTTGGATTCCAAAATATTAGGTAAAATTTACAGTTGCAGAATTTTTTATGGAAATGGAACTGCTCGAGAAATTCGAAATTCTCCATGGAGAGATAAAGCAAAAGGAGTCTTGTTTGATTTAGGATCTCATTTATTAGACTTGTTATTATTTTGGTTTGAAAAGCTGCCGGATGATTTTAGTATAGTAAGTTCGCATTGTTTTGAAAATAAAACATATGATCATGTGACTATTCATTCAGAAAAAATGATTCCTATTGATTTAGAAATGTCTTATGTATGTTGGAAAAATCAATTTTCTTGTGACATTTATGCTGAAAATGGATCTGTTCATATTGAATCTTTATGTAAATGGGGTCCTAGCAAGTTTATTTTTAGAAAAAGAAAGCTTCCCAGTGGAATACCTAATGAAGAGTCGATTACACTTGTTAAAGACGATCAGACTTGGTTGGAAGAACAGCAATATTTTTTTGGTTTGTGTGAAAAATCACAAGCTAACATAGCTAATGATATAATTATTAATCACATATTACAAAATTTATCAAAATGAAAGACAATAATATAAAAGTAGCATTTTGTGGAATGAGCCATCTCGGTATAATATCTTCTGTTTGTGCTGCAGAAAAAGGTTTTGAGGTTGTCTGTTATGATAATGATTTATCTATAATAAAGAAACTTCAGGAAGGGGATTTGATTTTTTCCGAACCATACTTACCTGAATTATTTAAAAAAAATAAAGAAAGAATATCCTTCACTAGCAATGCTAAGGACATTTTGGCTTGTCATATAGTATATATATCAAAAGATGTTCCTACGGATGATAATGGGAGAAGTGATCTTTCCGTTATTTCGTTTTTAATTAATACGATAAAACCTGCAATACATTCTAACGCTATAATGGTTATTTTATGTCAAATTCCTCCAGGTTTTACAAAAGAGGTTGTTTTTGAAAAATCTAGGTTGTTTTATCAAGTGGAGACATTAATTTTTGGATGTGCTGTAGAAAGAGCTCTTAAACCAGAAAGGATAATAATCGGATCTGAAAATAAAACTCTTCCGGAAAATTTTGAGTTTTTTTTAAAGGCATATAATTGCCCTTTATTTTTGATGAATTATGAGAGTGCTGAATTATCTAAAATAGCTATCAATATGTTTTTAATTTCATCAATTACTACCACAAATACAATAGCGGAGTTATGTGAAAAAATTGGAGCAAGTTGGGATGATATAAAACCAGTTCTGCAATTAGATAAAAGAATAGGCAAGTCGGCATATTTAAATCCCGGTTTAGGAATTGCTGGAGGGAATTTAGAAAGAGATATTGCTACATTTAGTTCTCTTGCTAAAATGCATAATACAGATTATTCAGTACTTGAGACCTGGCAAAAAAATTCTAAACATAGAAAAAATTGGGTTTTGAGAAAGTTTAATGAATTTTTCTTAGAAAATAACAAAAAGTTTAATATTGGAATTTTAGGATTAAGTTATAAAGAAAATACAGCTTCCATAAAAAATTCAAGTTCAATTCAATTACTTTTAGATTTAAAAAAACACAATTTATATGTTTTTGATCCGATTGTTAAATTTTTACCTAATCTCTTCGATTTTGTGAAGATTGAAAATAGCATGAAGGATGTTTGTAAAAAGTCTGATTTGTTGCTAATTATGACGCCATGGGAAGATTTTAAAAGGCTGGACCTTAAAGTCATTTCGAAGGGATTAAAGGAAAAATTAATAATTGATCCTTATGGAGTATTAAATAAAAAAACATGTGAAGAGTTGGGATTGAATTATTTCAAATTGGGTAATTAAATAAAGGTTATAAATAATGTCATTTAAAAATTGCTTTATAGAAGAAACAAAACCCAGAAGAGTCATTATTTTAGGAAATGGATTTGTTGGTAATCATTTATATGAAAAACTAATCAACGAACAAATAAGAGCTCTTGTTATCGGTAGAACAGAAATAGATTTAACCGAAGAAGATTCAAAAAAAAGGTTATCGGAATTATTACATCCTTCTGATGTAGTAATTTTTACCTCAACTATTACACCTTCAAAAGGAAAAGGAATTAAGCCTTTTATAGATAATATTAAAATTGCTCAAACTGTTTATAGTGCTGTTGAGGCTGCTAATGTCTCTCATTTAATTTACTTAAGTTCAGATGCGGTATATCCTTTAAACGGTGAAGTTATTTCTGAAAAAACCTTAGCGGCTCCTGAGGATTTATATGGTGTTATGCATTTAGCAAGAGAGTATATGTTAAAGAATATTTCCACATGTCCTTTAGCTATTTTACGTTCATCGCTTATATATGGTTATGCTGACCCTCATAATTCTTATGGTCCCAATCGTTTGCGTCGAATGGCATTAAATGAAAAAAAGATAAGACTGTTTGGAGAGGGTAAAGATAAAAGAGACCATGTTTTTATAAATGATATAATTTCACTGTTACTATTAGTGATATTATATCGTAGCGAAGGAATACTAAATATAGCATCAGGTCATTCTATTTCTTATGAAGAGCTTGCAAAAAAAATAAGTGATTTATATGAAAACAATATTTCCATTGAAAGTTCTGAACAGAAAAATAAGATTATTCATCGTAATTTTGATGTTTCAGCTCTTCACGAAACCTTTCCTTTTTTTTCCTTTACTTCAATAGAGGAAGGATTAAAACTTGTTTACCTAGAAGAAAAAAAGCATTTTGCATTCAAAAATTAAATTTATATTAAGGGGAAAATTTTATGAAAAAGAAATATGTAGTATTAGGCGGCGGAGGAGGTTTTGGTCTACACACTTCTAAATATCTTTTAGAACAAGATGATACTGAGAAAGTAATAGCAATTGGTAGAAATAACCCTAAACCTGAACCTTTTTCTTTAAATATTGGTAAAAATGATAAACGATATTCTTATCATACATATCATGTTACTTATGAATTAGATTTGATGATGGAATTATTAGATAAGGAAAAGCCGGATGTAATTATTAATTATGCGGCACAAGGAGAAGGGGCTGTTTCTTGGAAAAATTGCTGGAGATATTTTGAAACTAATGCTGTTGGATTAGTTAAATTTACGGAAGAATTAATGAAGAGAGATTATTTAGAAAGATTTATTCAAATTGGAACTTCTGAACTTTATGGATCAGTAACAGAACCTGCAAGTGAATCTGCACCTATTAAACCTTCAAGTCCATATGCTGCTTCAAAAGTTGCTTTTGATTTTTATTTAGAAGCTATATCTAATGTTTTAAAATTTCCTATGAACATTATTAGACCTTCAAATGCATATTGCCCAGGTCAGCTTTTACATAGAATAATTCCTCGAGCGATTATTTCTGGATTAAAAGGACAAAAAGTTCCTTTACATGGTGGAGGAAAAGCAGAAAAATCTTATTTACATGCAAGAGATCTTGCAAGAGCCATTTATTTAGTGGCAAAAAAAGCACCATTAGGAAAAATCTATAATGTTGGTCCAGACAAGCCTATTTCTATTAGATCTTTAGTGGAAACTGTAGCTGATGTTATGAATATTCCTTTTGATCAATTATGCACGGTAACAGAAGAAAGACAGGGGCAAGATTCTCGTTATTGGTTGGATTCAAGTGCAATTAAAAAAGATGTGGGTTGGAAAATAGAGATGTCTCTTGAAGAAGGACTAAAAGATATGTTGGCTTGGGGTAAAAAATATATAAATCATTTAGAAAATGCTTCTTATGATTATGTCATGAGAGGTTAATTTTTTT
>CAYNVX010000003.1:0-20447 GCA_964400755.1 uncultured bacterium
GAGGTTTCCTCCCCATGGCTAAAGCCAGGGGTATCCACCTCGTCAATTCGATGAAAAAAAATATTAAGGGCTGGATAATACTTTCAATATCTGCTGCTGTGTTAATTATACTTATTTATTTTTTAGTTATTCTTTTCAAAAAATCTGAAGAGAACAAACATCTTACAATTTATGGCAATGTAGATATTAGACAGGTAGATTTAGGCTTTCGGGTTTTTGGAAAGGTCTCTCAATTATTTTATGATAAAGGCGATGGAATTGTTCCGGGTAATTTACTTGCCACTTTAGATCCCGTTCCATATGAAGAAGATCTTGCAAAAGCAAAAGCTGCCCTGCTTGAATCCGAAAATGCATATCAAAAAGCTAAAGCCCAATTTGAAAAAAGATATCTGGTAAATAAAGAAGCTATTTCAAAAGAAGATTATGACAATGCCTACTACAATTTAGAAGAGATGCATGCCCTTTATGAAAAAGCTGCAGCAGAAGTGGAAAGATCAATGACCAATCTAAATGATACAAAGCTTTACTGTCCCACTGATGGAATAATATTAACCAGAATAAGAGAACCTGGATCAGTCTTAATTCAAGGTGAACCGGTTTTTACCGTTTCAATAAGCAATCCTGTTTGGATAAGAGCCTATGTCTCAGAACCAAATCTTGGAAAAATATATTTCGGCATGCCGGCCGAGGTAATTACAGACACAAAAGGGCTGCAGAAGTTCAAAGGACATATTGGCTTTATCTCACCTGTTGCCGAATTCACTCCAAAAACAGTGGAGTCTTTGGACCTCAGGACAGATCTTGTATATCGTTTAAGAGTCTATGTTGACGATCCATCACACTTTTTAAAACAAGGGATGCCTGTTACGGTTCGATTCAATTTAGAATGATAAAGCAGGAGCTTTTCATCTTGGAAGAGAAAATTGTTACAATATCCAATCTATCAAAAGTATTTGATCCGACAAAAGGCTTTGCTCTTGATTCTATTAATGCTGAATTTTCAAAAGGCATCATTATAGGTTTAATTGGGCCCGACGGCGCAGGAAAGACAACCCTGATACGTATTATGGCAGGTCTTTTAAAACCGACATCGGGCAATGTAAAAATCTTAAGTAATGACACAATATTAAATTCGGAAAAAATCAGCGACCTTATCAGCTATATGCCACAGAAGTTTGGGTTGTATGAAGATTTAACGGTTGAACAAAACCTAAATTTATATTCCGAACTTTTCTCATTAACAAGAGAAGAAAAAGAGCAGCAGTTTGAAAAACTCTTAAAATTTACAAATTTAAAACCTTTTACAAAAAGACTTGCAAGAAATTTATCCGGCGGTATGAAACAAAAACTTGGTCTTGCCTGTACCCTTCTTCGCAAGCCAAAACTTTTATTATTAGACGAGCCCAGCGTTGGTGTCGATCCCATTTCAAGAAGAGAGCTTTGGGAAATGGTATCGGAACTTAGAACAGACAATATTACTATCTTATGGAGTACTTCATATTTGGATGAGGCAGAAAAATGTCAGGAAGTCTTAGTCTTAAATGCCGGCAAGATGCTCTACTATGGAAAACCTGAAACTCTTACCGATAAACTTAATAAAAGAACTTTTCATATAGTAAATATTTCTAATGACAGAAGATCTGTTTTACAAAACATTTTAAAAAAGAAAGAGATTATTGACGGCATTATCCAAGGAGCCTCTGTTAGAATAGTTGTTGAGCCTAATGTTTCCAATTTAGATATAAAAGATCTCGATGCCGGTCCAAATGCAGCTTTAAAAGAAGTAAAGCCCCGCTTTGAAGATGCTTTTATGGACCTTTTAAAAAATCAGATAAGTAAAGAGGCTTCACCCCTAGTAAAATATTTCCCAGAACTTTCCAAAAATGATCATGCTCCGATAAAGGTAGTCAATCTTGTTAAAAAATTTAATAATTTCACAGCTGTCGACAATATTAATTTTACCGTAAATTTTGGAGAGATCTTTGGTCTTTTAGGACCAAACGGAGCAGGAAAATCTACAACATTTAAAATGCTTTGCGGACTATTGATCCCAACATCCGGAGAGGCTTTCATCTCCGGTCTTTCCTTAAGAAAAGTTAAAAGCAAGGCAAGATCTAAAATAGGTTATATGGCTCAGAAATTTTCTCTATATGAGAATATGAGTGTCAAACAAAACCTTAACTTTTTTTCAGGGATCTATCCAATCAGCAAATCAGAGCAGCTGACAGTTGTAAAAACCATGATAGATATTTTTAATTTATCATTTTATGCAAACACTAAAACATCCCAGCTTTCTTTAGGATATAAACAGAGACTAGCCCTTTCCTGTGCAATCATGCACAATCCAAAAATATTATTTTTAGATGAGCCGACATCAGGTGTTGATCCGATAACAAGAAGAGAATTCTGGAACCATATCAACAGCATGGTAAAAAAAGGTGTTTCGATAATCATAACAACACATTTTATGGACGAAGCGGAATATTGCGACAGGATAGCTTTGATAAACCAAGGAAAAATAATTAAAATAGGCACTCCGGATGATTTAAAAAATTCAGTAGCTTCTGAAAAAAACCCCTTTCCAACACTTGAAGATGCTTTTATTGAATTGAGCAATGAAAAACTGGAAGTAAAAGATGCTGCTAAATAAAAATCAAAATACCTCATCAAAAGTTAGAAGGATAAAAGCCTTAATAAAAAAAGAGTTCTATCAGATTATTAGAGACTCCAGCAGTATTTTAATAGCTTTTATTTTTCCATTAATCTTACTTACTATTTATGGAATCGGCGTCTCTTTAGATATGGACCATTTAAAAATTGGAGTAGTTTTAGAAGAGACCAATCCCGATGCGACCAATTTTTATCTTTCAATAAAGGATTCAAAATATTTTACAACAGAAGTTGAGCGCGATCAGAAAAAATTAGAAGAAAAGCTAATAGCCGGCAACCTCCGCGGTCTTGTTATACTTCCCTTTTATTTTTCACAATATAGCAAAAGGCCTGACAGAAAAGGACCTATCTATGTTGTTGCAGACGGCAGTGAGCCAAATACTGCCAATTTCGTTCAAAACTATGTAGAAGGCGCCTGGATGAAATATACTACTCAGCAAGCAATAAACAGTGGAGAAGAATTACTTCCCTTTATTGAAATTCAGCCCCGCTTTTGGTTTAACGAAACCTTGAACAGCCGCCATTTTTTAATTCCCGGCTCTATTGCTATTATCATGACTTTGATAGGTTCTCTATTAACAGCTCTGGTTATTGCAAGAGAATGGGAAAGAGGAACAATTGAAGCTTTGATGGCAACACCTGTTACAATCAGAGAGATCTATCTATCTAAGACCATTACCTATTTCATCTTAGGCATTTTTTCCATGATCTTCTGTATTATTATCTCTACTTTCTTTTTTGGAGTTCCATTCCGCGGGTCATTATTATCATTATTATTAGTTACCTCAGTCTTTTTACTTACAGCGTTGGGAACAGGCTTGTTAATTTCATCTTTGACAAGAAACCAGTTTTTAGCCTCGCAAATAGCTATAGTAACCTCATTTTTACCTGCCTTTATGTTATCGGGATTTATTTTTGAAATATCGAGCATGCCTCTATTAATCAGAATGCTGACTTATATTATTCCTGCTAAATATATGGTAACCTGTCTTGAATCTCTCTTTTTAGTCGGCAATGTCTGGAGCTTACTTCTTATAAATATTTCGATCATGTTTGTAATAGTATTGATCCTATTTTTTATAATATTTTTTAAACCTAGAAAAAGGCTGGACTAAAGATGTTTAAAAGAGTTTATGCATTAATAGTCAAAGAGCTTTTAGCTGTGCTGCAAGATAATAAAAGCAGGCTGATTTTGATAATGCCCCCCTTAATTCAGTTATTTATCTTTGCCTTTGCAGCGACCCTTGATGTTACAAACATTTCCATGGGAGTTTTAAATGAAGATTATGGCAAAGTTGCCTATGAACTTGTCAATCGCTTTAAAGGATGTCCCTATGTCAAGCATATTGAATTTTTAGATCATGAATCTCAGATAAAAGATGTAATAGACAATCAAAAAGCCATTATGGTTCTGCATATCAAAGAACAATTCTCAAGAAACCTTATGCAAGATCAAAGAGCAGAGGTTCAATTAATACTAGATGGAAGAAAATCAAATACAGCTCAAATTGTTCAGGGATATGCCTATAAGATTATTCAACAATACAATCATGACCTTGCCCATAAATTAAATTATCCGACACCGCCCTCTGTTTTAGTGGAAAGGAATTGGTTTAATCCCAACCTCATCTATCAATGGTTTACCGTTCCCGGCCTTATTGCCATTTTAACTATGTCGACCTGTTTATTGGTAATTTCCCTTTCTATTGCCAGAGAAAGGGAAGCCGGGACCTTCGATCAGCTTTTAGTATCTCCCTTAAATTCCTGGGAGATATTGCTTGGCAAAGCTATCCCCGGAATTATTCTCGGCATGGGGGAAGGAACTATCATGATCTTTGCCGCTATCTTTGCCTTTAATATTCCTTTTTTAGGATCCTTATTAAGTTTATATTTTTCACTATTTATATTTGTCTGCTCAATTGTAGGAATAGGCTTGTTTTTATCATCCCTTTGCAAAACCCAGCAGCAGGCCCTTTTAGCAACCTTTGTCTTTATATCTACATCAGTAATATTATCAGGGTTTGGAACTCCGGTAGAAAATATGCCGCAGTGGCTGCAAAATGGAACTTATGTCAACCCATTGAGATTTATTTTGGTAATCGTTAGAGGCATTTTTCTAAAAGCCCTTCCTCTAAAATATATAATGATAAATCTTATTCCCATATCAATTACCGCTGTTATAAATCTTGTAATTGCAGCTTGGTTTTTTAGAAGAAGGACAGAATAAAAAAAGGACTTGTCATGCTAAAAAAAATATCCTATATCAGAAGTAACCAGGAATAAAATGAAGAAGCTGCTTATACCATTACTGTTTTTATCAGGATGCATGGTCGGCCCTAATTATAAAGAGCCTGAGATCAGCGTAGCGGATCAATTTAATGAACAATTAGCAAGCGATGCTGAGATTACTTCATTAAAAAACTGGTGGGAAAGCTTCAACGACCCTAATTTAAATCAAATCATAGAAAAAGCAATTTCCAAAAACTATGATTTAAACATAGCTCTCGAGAGAATAGAACAGGCAAGAGCTTATTACCGTATTAAAAGAGCTGATCTTTTTCCTGAGATAGATATGTCAGCAGAGGCTATCAGAACAGGCGTTTCACAAAATGCCATACTAACCTCTTTTCTGCCGACTACCACCTATAATATATTCCAAGTCGGATTTGATGCCATCTGGGAAATAGATCTCTTCGGAAGGCTAAGAAGAGAAAAACAAGCAGCCTATTATGAAATGCAGTCCTATCAAGAAAATATGAGAAATGTATATATCACAATTATTTCCGATGCAGCAAAATATTATGTAGATATCTGCACCCTGCAAAATATTATTGATCTAACCTCAAAAAAAATAGATTACCAAAAAAAGATCTTAGAGCTTGTCCAAAGTAAAAAATTAAATGGTCTTGATAGTAAAATAATTGAAAATGAAGAAATTAAAAAATTAAATGAAGAAGAAGAGAATCTTATTTTTTATTCTACTCTTATAAAACAGACCATTTATAAATTAGCTGTTATTTTAGGAGAACAGCCTGAAAAATTAGAAATAGATCCCTCTCAATATACAACTATTCCAAACAGTGATAATAAAATTGTAATCGGCCTACCCTCAACGCTTCTTAGAAACCGTCCTGATATTAGAAAAGCAGAAAGAGAGCTGGCACAAACAACAGCAAAAGTAGGAGCGGCTATAGCCGAATACTTTCCTAGATTTTCTCTAACCGGCAATTCTGATTTACAATCAAATAACATGAACAAACTCTTCCAGTCAAAAAGCTTTACATGGTCTTTTGGCTCTATCATGAACTGGCCAATTATCACCTTTGGCAGGATAAGGGCTAATGTCGATGTAAAAAAATCAGAAGAGAAGCAAGCTTTATTAAATTATGAAAATATAGTCTTAAAAGCTTTAGAAGATGTTGAAAGCTCACTTGTTGCCTTTTTCAATGAACAGCTGAAGTTAAAAGATATTATCACAGAAGTAACGGTAGTTTCTGAAAATACCTTTTTACAAAACGATAAATATCAAAAAGGAATTACAAGCTATATAGATTATCTCGAACAGGAAAAATATCTAACAGAGAAGAAAATCAAAGAAAAAGAATCTCAAAGAGCTCTTTGCAATAACCTCATCTCTTTGTATAAAGCTCTCGGCGGAGGAGAGTGGTAATCTTTTAGAAAAGATTATAAAAGTTTCTTTCTTTTGAACTTGTCTAAATATTCCAAAGCTTTTCCAGTACCTAAGCAAACCGCTAGAAGAGGGTTTGGAGCTACGAAAACAGGAAGTCCAGTCTCTTTAATCAAAGCCTTGTCCAATCCCTTAATAAGTGCTCCACCGCCTGCTAGAACCATACCTCTTTCAACAAGGTCAGCTGCAAGCTCAGGAGGACATTTTTCTAAGGTTAATTTGACATTTTCAATAATTTGCTGGATCGGTTCAAATAGACATTCTCTAATTTCTACAGAATTAATTCTTTTTGTTATTGGAAGACCAGCTACCTGATCTCTTCCTCTAACTTCCATCTCTAATTCATTATTTCCTAAAGGATATGCCGAACCGATTGTCATTTTAATATCTTCGGCAGTACGAGGACCTATCATCAAATTATATGTTCTTCTCATATAGTTCATGATGCAGTCATCGAACTCATCACCTGCTATCCTCAAAGATCTTGATTCAACAATACCGCCAAGTGAAATAATAGCAATTTCAGTTGTACCGCCGCCGATGTCGATAATCATGTTTGCCGATGGTTCATGAACAGGAAGGTCAACGCCGATTGCAGCAGCCATAGGCTCTTCAATCAAAATAACTTCTTGTCCGCCGGCATGCAGTGCTGAATCTTCAACCGCTCTTTTTTCAACTCCGGTAATTCCAGATGGAACAGCGATTAATATTTTTGGACGGAATAATGATCTTGAAGGAGTAACTCTTTTAATTAAGGCTTTTAACATCCCCTCTGCAATTTCAAAATCGGCAATAACACCATCTTTCATCGGTCTTACCGCATGAATCTTTCTAGGTGTTTTTCCAAGCATCGCTTTCGCTTTATGACCAACTGCCAAAACTTCATTTGTAATTGAGTCTACAGCAACTACTGACGGCTCTGCCAATACTATTCCTTTGCCTCTTACAAAAACTAATGTGTTTGCAGTTCCTAAATCGATTCCAATGTCGCTTGAAAAAAGTCCGGATACCTGATGAACACGGTTTACGAATAGTTTTTTAGTTTTTTCGATAAATTCTTTTATATTTAATGAGTCCTTTACAATCATATATTCCTCTATGTTTGCAGAAGTTCTAATACATCTTCCCATGTTAGTTTGGATATTGCTTCATCATCACAACTTACGACTTTTTTAACTAAGCCTCTCTTTTTGTTCTGCATAGCTACTATCTTTTCTTCTATTGAATTTACCGTAACTAGCTTATAAGATGAAACAGATTTTTTCTGTCCAATCCTATGGACCCTGTCCGTAGCTTGATTTTCTACAGCGGGATTCCACCACATATCATAATGTATTACTGTATCTGCTCCAGTTATATTTAGTCCAGTACCACCTGCTTTTAGAGAGACTAAAAATATAGGTATATCTTTGCTTTCATTAAAATGTTTTACTATTTCCAATCTGTTTTTAGATGTTCCATCTAAATATGAAAACTTGAAGCCTCTGTTTTTAAAATCCTCTCTCATTATCTGCAGCATCTTTGTATATTGTGAGAATATTACAGTTTTATGCTGCCCATCGACCAAGTTCTGCAACAGCTCTAATAACATTTCATATTTTGCTGAATCACCCACTTCAACCATATCTTTTGCAAAGATGGCAGGATGGCAGCAGATCTGTTTTAAACGTGTTAATGTTGCCAATACATGGATCTGAACTTTCTCAAATCCCTCTTTCTTAACTAATTTTGTTAACTCATCTTTTGCAGATTGTGCATAAGACTTGTAAAGATTAAGCTGATCGCCGGACAATTGACAGCGATAAGTAATCTCTGATACAGGTGGAAGTTCGCTCAAAACATCTTCTTTCATGCGGCGAAGAATAAATGGAGAGACTTTTCTTTTAAGATATTCGATGTTCCCAACATGCACCTCACCCGTCTGCCTAACATATTTTTCAGCAAATCTGTCAAAACTGCTGAGAAGTCCAGGCATTAAGAAATCAAACAAGCTCCAAAGTTCGCTTAAGGCATTTTCAATTGGCGTTCCTGTTAATATTAATCTATGGCTAGATTGGATCAGCTTCACAGATTTAGCATTTCTTGTTCCTCTGTTTTTAATATGCTGAGCTTCATCCAAAATAGCATATCCAAAACAGATCTCTTTATAGAACTCAATATCTTTCTGCATTAAGGTATATGAGGTAATGATTATATCATATTCCCCGGCTTGAGATATCAACTTCTTTCTTTGGTTTGGTATACCGTCAATAATAAGAGGTTTTAAAGAAGGATTGAACTTAGTAATCTCTTCCTGCCAATTGTATAATAATGAAGTGGGACATACTACTAAAGATGGGGCATTATTCGTTTTTTTGCATTGCGTTATCGCAACAATGGCCTGTACCGTTTTTCCAAGTCCCATATCATCGGCCAAGATACCATTTAAATACATGTTTCTTAATCTTTCCAGCCAATTAATACCTTCTATCTGATAAGGTCTCAAACTTGCTTTTATTTCGCTTGGTATAGGAGTCGGAGTAAAGGTTTTTTCTCCAAGGATTTGTTTTCTTATCTCTTTTAATTTCTTTGTCATTTCAAATTCAATAGGAAGATCTTTGAAAAGAGCTTCGTCAATATTTACCAAACTCCAAAGAGGTCTATCTTCAGTATGATCGGTAAGTTTTTTTATTCCTATTTCATCAAAGATCTGAACAACTTTTGAAATGCTATCTAAATCAAGCACCAATATTTTTGAAAATCTAGAAGCATTTAAAATCTCTTTTTTAACTGTAGCCAGCTCTATAAATGTCCTTTTAGAAGCAACGCATTCCCATAAAAGATCGAGCTTCACTCCTTTGAGGTTTCCATCCACTTTCAAGTTAACGGTATAATAGCCAACTTTATTATCATAATCCAAAGAGAGATTAAATTTTGTCTGATCATAAATAAACTGATCTAAAAGATTTTGAGGACATTCAAAACTAACCCTCATTTGGTTTCTTGGAATAGTTTCTGTCATGAACTCTACAATTTTCTTTTCCGATTTTGCAATATATGTCCCCTGATCGGGATTAAATACAAAATCTTGGAAAAGAGAATCAATAATTTTTCTCTCTGCTACCAAATCCCTTGCTAAAATACCTGATTCCGTAACAAATTTTGAAATACTGTCATAGGTTAAATTAGTAGCCGACGATCTAACTTCATTGCCGTCATATGAAAAATATAATGTTGCTTCCAGCTCTCCATCTAAATAAGAAAGAGCACACCTAGCTTCCAAATTGCCGGCATATGGAATCGTTACGAACTTCTCTATAAGATGTGAATTGGCAACTTCAGAAAATTTCTTTAATTCAGGAATAGAATTTTCAACAAATGTTCCAAATAAAGGTTCAGGAATTGTTGTATCCCTTATCAATTCAAGATTACGAAGATGAGCTCGTTTAATATGATTTGGAAACTTGTAAAAAACCTCTTGATAAAGCATGCCCGGTCTTGCTGATTCAAATAATATCGCTTCGTCAATACTTATAATATTTTGATCGATTACTATTGTTGGCTTCATCAACAGTTTAGCAGCAGGAGATTCTAAATATTCCATTTCAAAACGCATAAAGGCGCTTGAATAAGAATAATTTAAAGGAACTTCCAAGTTGCCGCTGAAAATAGAAGGAAGAACAGGCAAATCTTCTGACAAGTCAGCTAAGCTTCTAAGAGGATTTTTCTTAATTTCCAACTCGTAAATATTAGCTAAAAGCTGTCCAAAATCATCAGAGTGCATCTTCGCAATTCTAAAAACTCTATCCGGCGCAACATTATTATTAACATCATTAAACCTTGCATAGTTCATCACAAACTTGATAACTTCCTTTTCTATCTCATTAAAAGAAGACATAGAAAAATTATAACGTTTTCCACCTATGCAGATTGCCTCTTCATATTTTATAGCTTCCAAAAACTGTTTAATATTTGAAATCTGCAGCGGTTTGGACCTTAAAGGAAGGCGCAGAGCTAAAGTAATTTCAATAAATTTAGTTTTTTCCTTTAAAGATTTTGGATTGAATATCAAAGCCAGCTCAGCTTGCAAGACCTGATTTTCCTGGTTTGGCAGGAAAAAGGGCGATGTTGCCAAAACTTCTGAAGAACTTATATATTCTTGAACTATCTGTTTTTGAAAGTTGGCATCTTTTTTCGCTACTTCTTTTGTCTTTGCCTCTTCAACTTTTTTAAGTAAAACTTTTTTCTGCTGCTGATCAAAATTTTCATCTTTGTGAATATCGGCTTCTTTAGAATAATTTATTAATATTGAATCAATATTTTCTTCTAAATAATAAATTAAGGCTGCCAAATGCTGACAATCATATCTATAGGTACAGTCACAGTTCGAATGGATAGTCTCGGATTCAAAACGGTCAATTTCCAATTCACTTTCATAAGTATTTTCAAAATTACCTTGGATCTTTGCGCCAAACCTTATCGTATCATTATCTAATCTTAAAATTTTTGCAGACAAAACTTTTTTGTTTTCAAATAAGCCTTTTCCCTCTTGGAGAAGATTTGATGAAAAATCTTGTTTTAGTTTTCGAAAGTTCAACATAAATTTTCTCTATATTAACTTTTTTTATGGAATAAGTAGTTCCTTGTTTATTTTTACCCTTTTTTTTAAACTCAATCAATCAAAAAATAAAATATTTCTTTATATTTTTATAAAAATCTTTCTACATTCACTCACAAAAGGAACTAAAAATAATTATTTAAAAAAAATATCCTTTCACGTAGCCTTGCTGAAAAATCTTAAAGATTCTATACTTGTTTAAGTTTTTTACCATGCGGGTGTAGCTCAGTGGTAGAGCATCACGTTGCCAACGTGAGGGTCGTGAGTTCGAGCCTCATCACCCGCTTATCTATATTTAAATGAGGTTATTTCAGTGACTAAACCAAAAAATGAGTCTTCCCCACAAGTTGAAGTTAATATTATCCAAAAACCAAAATGCTTGATCGAATTGGAAGTTAAAGCTTCTAAAGACCTTGTTTCAAAAGCAAAAGAGCACGCAATTAAAGAATTGAAAAAGGAAATAAGTCTTCCCGGTTTTAGAAAAGGAAAAGCTCCCGATGAAATGATTGTAAAAAAATATCCTCAGGAATTAAATCAAAAATGGCAAAAATCGATCGCGGACCTATCTTTTATGGAAGCTCACAATTCAACTAAACTTCCTTCATTAAGCTCACACTCAAGAATTACATATAATATTAAGGATTTTTCTTTAGATGAAGGAGCAAATTTGGTTTTTTCTTTTGAAACAGAACCTGAAATTCCTGATATTGATCCCAAAACATTTAAATTAACAAAAATTAAAAGACATGAAATTACAGATATTGAAGTTGAAGAAGCAATAAAACAAATTCGCTTTTTTTATGCCAAATGGAAAACTATCGACCGTCCTATTGCCGAAGGCGATTATATTATCGTTGACTTAGAATCTTTAGAAACCACGCCTCCTCTAAAAGTATTTGCCGATACCCGCTTTGAAGTTTCTTCTAGGTCTATGTCACACTGGATGAAAGAATTAGTTCTCGGCTCTAAAACAAATGATGTTTTAGACGGCATCAGCAAACCTGATGAAGATGCAACTGAAGAAGAAAAACAGCATTTCGAAGAGAAAAAAGTTAGAGTGACAATTAAAAAAATTGAAGAAGCCGATCTTCCTGAAGTTGACGAAGATTTTGCAAAAAAAATAAATGCAAAAGATGTCGAAGACATGAAAGAACAGATCAAAAAAATGTTAACAGACCAAGCAAACGAAAAATATGAAAAAGAAGTTCATGAACAGGTCAATCACTTTTTAATTAACAATTATAAGTTTGATCTTCCTGATTCTCTGTTATTCACTGAAAAAGAATCTCGAAAACAAAATCTTATGAAAGATCCGAGTTTCAAAACCAAATGGAATAAACTAACCTCTCAAGAAAGAGAAAAATTGGAAGAGGAAATCTCCCAACATGCCGAAGAAGCTATCAGCCTTTATTATCTAACAAAAAAAATTATAAAAGATGCCGACATAAAAATATCAAATGAAGACATCACCAAAGAAGCTTTAAGCATCCTTTATAAGCTTGGCGGAAAAATGCCTGATATAAAAAATATTCCCCAAGATACTTATGCTTTAGCTCTTTCTAGGTTAGTTTTACGAAAGGCTCAAGACTATATACTTGAACATTCTTCAAAAAACTGATAAAAATAAATTATTAGAAAGAATTTAAGAAAAAAGGTTGCAACCATGTCTAATAAAAAAGAACCTACTATTATGTCCTTAACTCCATATGTTGTTGAAGATACAGGACGCGGCGAACGTTCCATGGATATTTATTCACGCCTATTAAAGGATAGAATTATCTTTATCGGCACAGATATTCATGATCAAATGGCAAACGTTGTCATAGCCCAGCTTCTATTTTTAAAAATGGAAGATTCTAAAAAGGATATTAGTATTTATATTAATTCCCCCGGCGGTCAAATAACTTCCGGTCTAGCTATTATCGACACTATGAAATTCTTAGGCTGTGATATTAATACATATTGTATTGGAATGGCGGCATCCATGGCTGCAGTAATCTTATCAGCCGGAACAAAAGGAAAGAGATTCGCTCTTCCTAACAGCCGTATCATGCTGCACCAGCCATATGGCGGCGTCGGCGGCTCATCAGCAGATATCTCCCTTCAAGCAAAAGAAATTTTAGAACTAAAAAGAATCATCTCTGGGATTATGGCTGAAAATACAGGACAGACTGTAGAAAGAATATTAGAAGACTCTGAAAGAGATTTTTATATGAACGCTGAAGAAGCTGTCAAATATGGAATAATTGACAATATTGCAAAAACAGGAAAGAGTAATGAAAAAGGAAAATGATGCTCCCCCCATCTGCTCATTTTGTGGAAGAGGTGAAGATCAGGTAGAAAAATTAGTATCAGGACCGAATGCTTATATTTGTGACAAATGTGTTCATCTTTGCACAAATATTATTACCAAAAAGGTTCCTTCTAAAGAAATAAACATTCTAAAGCCTAAAGAGCTCAAAGAAAAACTAGATGAATATATCATTGGACAGGATGATGCTAAAAAAACTATCTCCGTTGCAGTATATAATCATTATAAAAGGATAAGATCCCTTTCCAAAGAAAAACAGGAAATAGAATACAACAAGTCAAACGTTCTTCTAATCGGTCCGACCGGTTCAGGTAAAACCCTTATTGCAAAAACTTTAGCTACAATGTTAGAAGTACCTTTTGCTATATGCGATGCTACTACCCTTACCGAAGCAGGATATGTAGGAGAAGATGTTGAAAATATCATCTTAAGACTTTTGCAAGCTGCCGACTATGATGTCGAAAGAACAGAAATGGGCATCATATATGTCGATGAAATTGACAAGATCAGAAAAACTACAGGCAATGTCTCTATCACAAGAGATGTTTCCGGAGAAGGTGTACAACAAGCCCTATTAAAAATAGTTGAAGGAACTGTTGCCAATGTCCCTCCAAAAGGGGGAAGGAAACACCCTCACCAAGAATATATAAGGGTAAATACACAAAACATCCTATTTATTATCGGCGGAGCTTTTATCCATCTGGACAAGATAATAGCCAAAAGACTTGGCAAAGCTACCATAGGATTTAAAGCAGAGCAAAAAGATCTTATTGATAAAGATGAAAAAAATTATCTTCTTTCAAAAGTTGAACCGGAAGATCTAGTAGAATTCGGCATTATCCCTGAATTTGTAGGAAGATTTAATAGCATATCTCATTGTGCTGAACTAAGCACAGAAGATCTGGTAAGGATCTTAACAGAACCTAAAAATGCTATTATACATCAATACAAACAGCTATTTAAAGAAGAAGGGGTCGAATTAAACTTTACGACCGAAGCTCTTTTAGCTATAGCTAAAAAAGCTAAAAAGACCGGTACAGGCGCTAGAGCGCTTAGAATGATAGCAGAAAATCTTCTTCGTGACTTGATGTTTGAAACACCTTCAGATCCATCAGTAAAAGAGATAACTATAGAAAAAGAGACCGTCGAAGAAGATAAAATGCCGATCATTAAAAGATCAGCTTAAAAAAAAAGATCCTGGCCCCTGAGGGCCAAGATCTTTGCGAGAGAGAATTTCTTTTTCTAACCTATTATCTAATTCCATTTGCTGTAGATTGGATAGTATCAAGAACACCTTTAACAGTTTGTTTTCCAATAGAATCTAATGTTCCGCTAGTTGCATTTACTATCTGTTCAGTAGACTGTTTGTTAGAAGATATTGCACCGCTTGCCGCTCTTGCATTACCTTCAGCTGTTTTTTCTAAACCGGCTGCATTATCATAAGTAGATTTTTGAAGAATGCCTAACTGTGTTCCCATTTGAGAAACTGGCTGACCTATAAAATTCCCTAAGCCTGATGCTTTCTTAAATCTATTATTAATTTCTTTCATTTGATTAGCTTTATCTGCTGCTGAAATAGTTTCTACATTTTTTCTTATAGCAGCCGTTGATTGTGTTTGTTGTGCTACTGAATCTACTACTGATGTTGTTGTTTGAGGTGCTTCAAGTGCTACCCCTACTGCTCCATTATTAACTTGAGCTGCTTGAGCTTCGGTATCTACAGGTTTACTATTTAAAGCTTTCATATCTGTACTAGCTGACCCCATTTGTCCCATTGCATCAACACCCACTCCAATTGCGACAGCAGCGCCGGCTATAGCCAAGACTGCAGCGATTCCTTCTCCTATAGCTTGTGATATCATACTTTCTCCTGATGCTTTGGCAGCAGAAAGATCGAAATCATACTGATCTTTAATCTGATCTTTATTAATGGTATTCATTGAATAACATGTTGAGATGAACAATACCATTAATTCACGCAATGCTTTTAAGATATCAGCAAATGAAGAGCCTTGAGAGCTATCATTATTTGACGCATTACTTGTCTGAGCAGCTCTATAAGCATAAGCTTGACCTGCATCATCAATTTTTAAAGCGTGTGACATTTTTTTTCTCCTATTAATTTATTTTTTTTTATTATGAAACTCTTTGTCTTAACTGCTGAATAGCCTGAGCTATTTCAGAAATCATATTATTTAATACTTCATTCAAGCTGCCTTGCGTCTTCATCAATTCTTTCAATTTGCTCATCTGAAACTTATTTGAGCTCGATATACTTGTTGTAGCTGCCTGATCGCCGCCGATCTGTTCTTCTAATTGCCCTACCTGTTCCTGTAAATTTGCAGCTTTTATTTTTTGTGCGTTTTCAAATATTGATAAGCCATTGCCCGCTATTTCAGATAAAGTTCCTGCTACAGCTAAAAACATCACAAGAGCTCCTCCTGTTACAATGGATAGGGTAACTAATGCAACACCTATTCCAATTGCTAAACTTGATTTGAAAGACAGCTTACTAACTTCTGTAGCTAATGCGCCTATCTGATTCATAAGAGGCGCCATTTTATCCATTATTACTTTTGTAAGATCGCCCTCTTCTACCTGCAATTTATTGTAAACCGAGGAAAGGTTCGCAGATATTATCGTATCTTGAGTTAACAGTTTCCTCATAAGAGCATATGCTGCAACTATGTTATTTGCATTTTGAACATCGCTCTTATCCAAATTTTTTGCTGCTGTTCCACTTATTGGAATAACTTTATTGTCATTAGGACAATCTGCTAGTGCTTTAATATTCATATTATCCTCCATTAAAAATTTGTCCTAATTGTCCATACCAGTTTACAAAGGCATTGAACATTGTAAATATTGTTGAATCTACCTGCTGAGCAGGGCTAAATTCAGAGTCCATAGTTGTATTTGCTACCTGTTCTTTCTGCTGAGCTGTATTTTGATCTTGAGTTACAGTTGTATTGGCATCTTGAATATCACCTTGTTTAGATGGGTCTGGACCGGCCGGTTTTGTTGTAGAATTGATATCTTTAACACATGCTATTACAATAGCAGCTATTACTAATCCCACTAGAACACCTATTCCAATACAAGCAGCTACTGATAAAGTTATTGCCGCTATTATACCAGCACCCACCAACGCACCAATTGCTCCACTCACCAATGCACCAAGTGCTCCACCAACTAATGCACCCAAACCTGCTATGCCTACTATTCCTGTCCAATTGGCTGTTTTAGAAGCGGCCTCTACTGAATTACTAAAAACTTCATTTGCTTTTAACTGATCTGCTTTCCATGTATCTACGGCGGCTTTATATTCTGTCTGAGCTTCATTTACAGATGCTAAAATAGCTGTTTTAGAAGATTCGTTAGCTTTTCTATTTTTTTCTTCAACTTCCGCTAAAAGAAGGAATATATTCCAACTCAAGTCTAATTCATCCTTTGATTGTGATTTTGCATTAGATAATTTTTCCAATAAATCTTTTCCATCTTCGGAATTAGCCTGAAGCATCATTAATAATAAAAGTGGATTAACATCCTTTCCTTTTACATGAATTTCCGGGCTTAAATTTGATGTAATAGCAGCTGTATTATTATTTATAATATTTAAATTACTAGCTGTTGCCATCTTTTTACCTCTTTTTTTTCTTTAAATTTTTCTTATAGTTGTTAATGCCTGGCGGTTATATCTTTCTAAGAAAATACCTGCCATTGTGATCATATTTGCTATAGATTCTTTAGCTTCCTGCATTGTCGATTGCCATAGAACTTCCATTTTTCCTCTTACCATTTCGATATTCGATCTTTTTTCTGTTATTGCCATCTGTAAGTCATTGATTTCAGATTGTTGGCTTGTCAATTCACTGTAGTCGATCTTACTTTTTTTATCTGACCATTTGTCTTTTAACTGATTTAAAACATTCTCTTTATTTTTTAACTGAGCAATCAACTCTTTAAGCTCTACTTGAAGAGCTGCATACTGATCATAATATTCTTGGTTTGCAGCAAATAAAGGATCTAATACTTTAGTTTGTACATCAGCTGCATCTGCCATAGCTTTAAAAACCATGTACATTGGATTTACAGCATTATTTGATGTACTATCAGTATTATTCTCTATATTACTTATTGCTTTAATAGCCATTTTTTTACCTCGTTAAAATATTGTTGAAAAGTTGTTCTGTGAAAACATCGCATTCACAAGGCTCTGATCTAAATTCTTACCTTGATCAGCTCGAGCCTGTTCACTAGCGCTATTTTTATCAAAAACCCCTTTTAAATTCTCAACAGATGAAGCTATTGAAGCTTCAGCATTTTTTAACTCTTGACCTTGTTTTTTTTGCTTAACCCCATCTTTTGCAATCTTTTTTTCATCTACATCTTTTGTACCAAAAAGATGTTCAAAAAAGAGATTAAACCCTTCCTTTTTTAATTTAGACACAAGCTCTTTTTCATCCTGCCCTTCTGATTTAAGGTCCTGCTGCAGCTTATCTATAGTTGCAAGTTCCGAAGCCATTTGATTTGCTAAATTAACAGTTAAAACTATCGAATTTTTTTGATCATCGCTCATACCAGTTATGTCAATATTTTTTAGCTTTTCAACAAGCTTTTTATAATCGCCGCCAGCATCAGATAATAATTTTGACAAGCCTTCATCAAAAGCAGCTTGACCTGCCTGCTTAATTGAAGCCGCCTGACTTGAATCTGTTGCATCTGCAGTTTTTTCTCTTATCATCGTAAGTAAATATAATATTGAAACTTTACTGACATCCGTGTTGCTCAAAGCAGTCGAAAGCTCAGTTTGAGAATCAATATTTAATCGATTCGCATTGTCTATCTCTCTGAGATATTCTGCATTAAGAGAATCTACCATAATTTTTATCTCCTATTTATTATTATTTATTAACCATTAGCTATTTGGTGCGATACGAAATATTGTCCTTGGTCTGTTCCCGCTTTAACACACGCTGAAGCCACCGAAACAGAGTTGTTCACTTTATTACCGTCTTCGTTGATCAAGTCGTTATTTTCTGCAATAGCTGCAGGAAGCTCGGTATGTAAGAACACATCAATACCGTCTGACTTACAGAACCAAGCATTTCCTGTCTCCCAATTGTCGAAAACGTCATCATATGTTGTCCCATTTTTAACATTTTTCCCGTGGTAGTAAGCAAACACATTTAATACCTTCGCTAAAGTAACCATATCACCGAAAGCAACTAGCTCACCAATACTTTTATCTGTAATATCTGTTTTCTGACCCACAATTGATAACAAGACATCCATATTCTTATTCATCATCTGGTCTGCATTAAAATACTTGTCTTGATATTCTTTAGGTGCTGCATGATAATCTTTTTCCCATTTTTGACTCGCTGCTTCATATGTTTTTAAATCTTTGGCAAATTTTGCCGCATCTTCTTGTGAAACACCCGGGTTACTTGGATCTTTAACTCCTTTTGCTTCCATATTTTTAATATCTTCTTCTAATGCAGCCAAAGCTTTAGCTACTGAGTCAAAATCGTTCTGCGCTGAAATAGGACCTTGCGCCAATTCAGTTGATATCATACTGATCTTAGCTACTAAAATTTGTACCATGGCCCATACAGCAGTAGTACCGCCATCTTTCATAGCAGCCAGAATCGCATCTAGCTTTCTCTTGATCTCATCCATCTGCTGATTGATCTCTTCTTTAAACTCAGTCCAGATATCATTATTATAGACATCTCTAAGTCCATCCTTATTATTAGCAGACTGAACCATCATCATATCATGATTTTTTGACATTACTTTTTACCTCTTTATTTTTTTTTATACTTAGGCCGAAACCCAGTTTTTCTTTGTTTTTAATACTTTCTTTTTCACTGGAGCCATTACCGTTTCACTCTTTTCCTTATTATCTAATTTATCTTGGAACTCTTGAAGCATAGACCACTCTTGCGGTTTGAAATTTTTCGGATCGGCTAATACCTTTTCTATATCTTCTCTTGTTACGCCCAATTTTGAGCAGATCTTGTCAAACTCTTGATTAATCTGTTCTTCTACCTGTTTTAAGGATCTGTTGATCTTCTCTCTTTCTTCCGGAGTAGCATCTTTTAAAGTGCCTACAACTTCTTGGAAGAATCCCATCGACCTTTCTAAGATCTCTCCAAACTCACCCATCTTATCCTGTGAATTTAAGAGCTCATCGAAAAACGATTTAATTTGTGATTCTTTCATGAACTTATTCTCCTTGTTAATATTCAGGGTTACTTCTTCCCCTACTATTAATAATACCAGAGATTTGAATATTATTAAAGAATTATTTACATAATCTTAATAAAATGTTTAATATATATTTATAATGTAATTAGAATTAGATATTTATAATAATTAAAACATAAGTTCTTGTTTATGAGCCACTTATATCAACAATTAACAATCAGCGGCTTATGCACCCCTATTAGCTTTAATCAACCTGTCCAACTTTACCAAAAGCTGGGATTTATCGACATTTTGCCTTGCTTTAGAAAGTCTTGATTCTAAACCTCTTAAGCTACCACTTTCATAATCAAGGAGCTTCGTTTCTTCCAATTCAACAGATCTTCTTAAACGAGCTATTTCTTCTTTTCGCTCTTTTCTTGCACCCTCAATCTGTTTTAGCTTTTCTTCATTTGCAGCAATTTTAGCTTCATTAGCATTATAGGCTTCGCCCTTCAAAGCTTTTAAGTTATTCTCAGCTTCTTTTATATTGGTCTTCATTACCCCAATATTAGTATTTCCAACTCGAACGACTTTTAACGCTTTACAAGCGCTTTCCTCTAAAATCTCGGTTTCATCAGCTAGCCTATTTATGCCTTGAACTGCAGCAGTTATTTGATGGTTAATAGCCTCAGACAACTTATTATTTTTACCAAAATATTCAACATCCCCTTCTGTAGCATTAATGTTAATATTTTTTAAATTTGATATCGCCTTGCCAATTATTTCCTTTCTTTCTGTTTTTAATGCCTCCAGCCCATTCTTTGCAGCTTCTAATAATTGAGCCCTTTTTTGTTTTTGGTTTGCATTATCAGGATTATCAATTTCTTCTTCCAATAAACGTTTATTAGTTTCTTTTGCAGCTTCAATTTCTTCACGAAGCCGATCAATATCGGGCTGGTCTGATTTTAAGCTTTCTGCCAGTTCTTTTC
>CAYNVX010000003.1:20457-29408 GCA_964400755.1 uncultured bacterium
AATACTATTAGCTGTGCTCTCAGCATAAACAGATAGAAACTCCTGTTCTAAAACTGCTCTTTCTCTATGCTTTGTATTTACTTCCGCTTGAATAGCTAAAGCCTCTTGATAAACTTTTGCAACCTCTGCTTTAAGCTCATTTAAACTATAAGATTTTTTAGTCCATGAAGGCAAGTCGATCTCTTTTTCTCCAATAACGGGCAATTTAGATTTAAAGCTTTTTGGTGAAAGGCGCATAGAATCAAACTCTTGCAGTCTTTGAGTTTCTTGAGGAGTCAAAGGCTTTGTCCTTTCATTTATTTGCTTAAGCTTTCTTTGTAATTCCCTTTTTTCTTCCGGTTTTAATTCCACGTCAGTCTTTTTCGTTCCATCTGCTTTATTTGTAATAGCCTCAATTTGACGCTGCAATTCAGCTTTTTCTTTATCTTCATCCGCCTGTTCTTCCGCCGATAAAATTGGTTTGCCTTTTCTTTTTAGTCTTTTTCTCTCTTTATCTAATACATCAACTTGAGCTTTAAGGTTTTCACAGTGCGAAACAAAAGCATCTGCCTCATCCTGCAGTTTTTCGTCAGTAGCCTTATCTTCATCAACTATGCCTGCAGTTTTTACAATTGTATTAAGTCTTCCTAAAAAGTCAGGATTAACAACTGAAGCATGATGAGTTTCATTAGCCCCATTAAAAGCTACTTCTCCTTCTATTCCCGCTTCATTAGTATTGATTATTACATCAAAATGAGCTCCTTTCTCAAAAGAAGCTCCTTCAGTGGCAAGGATCATTGCTACCGTTTTCATAGCATTTAACGCGGAAGATGCAGCAACATCAAAATCAATTGACTTTTTATTGAACTGGATGCTTACCTCATAATCCTTTTTCCTGTTTCTGCCGGAACTTTTAGTTTTGCATTCAAGATTCTTAATAACTGCAAAACCATGTCCGATCTGAATTTTTAGTGGATCAAAGCCCATTGTTTTTATTACCTTTTATTATTATAGTTTTATTAATTTATATTTAACATAATTATAACAATATTTTTAATTACATTCAACAAATTACTTAAGCTTTTAATTACTGATAATTAATTACTTACGCCAATTGTATTTAACACCCAACCCCTTAAAGAACAACCACTTAAAACACAGCCCCTATACTCCTCTCATTATTAGAAGGTTACGCTCAACTATATATTATATATATAATCGCTTAACTTTTTTTAATTTTTTGCATTTTTTGCTTTATAGGAAATTATTAAATCTACAAAATGATAAAAAGTTGGGGGCATAAGTTAAATGCAGGATTTAGTTAAAAAACTTTGTAAAGAACTGAACATTGAAAAAAAAGAAATTTCGAAAGAAAAAATTTTCGATTTGGACATCAATGAAAAAATCAAAGTTTCAGTAAAACATCTGGATCCCGGTCTTTTTTTTCATAGCATAATAGCTCCCTGCCCGGAAAAAAAAAGAGAAGAACTTTTTATTTATTTAATGAAAGCAAATCTTCTACATCAGGGAACAGGAGAAAGCGTAATAGGACTTGATAAAAATGAAAAAAACTTGACTCTCTCTTTTGAAATACCTTATGAATTAAATTATATGGGCTTTAAAGACAAACTTGAAGAATTTGTAAATTTTGTTGCTGTTTGGCAAAGAGAAATAAAAAGAATCAAAAAAGAAGAGATGGAAAATCCATATTAAAAATAGGAAATTTTAATGCAACTTATAGCTGAAGAAGGACCTCTAGTTGGGTTAGTATTAAATTTAGATGCAGGTCATGACTGGATTGTGGGAAGAGATCCCGATCAGGCTGATTTTGTTTTGGAAGACAGCTCTGTTTCTAGAAAACATTGCCATATCTACAAAACAAAAGAAGGCCTTTTCATAAAAAACTTGAGCACAACAAATCCAACAGAAGTAAATGACGATGTAATCACTGATTATCTTCTAAAAGAAGGCGACTATGTTAAAATTGGAAATACATTCTTTTTATTTTCTCAAAGAACCTTTGAAGAGATCGAAGAGCTTCCACAAGAAGAAGATTTAGAACCGGAAGAAGTTTCTGATGAAGAAAAAAAAGAAGAAACGATTTTCGAAGAAAAGCCTTTAAAAGAGTACACACCGGTTTCTGAAAAAGAAGACTTGGAAGAAGAGTCTTTTGATACAATATATGAAGACAATGAAGAACAAATCCCCTATGCATCCTTAGATGAGTCCAATTTTGTATTAAAAGTTTTAGCCGGTCCTAACTCCGGTGCTGAATTCGGTATGGACAGCAATAAAAGTTATATTTTAGGAAAGGATCCTAATCTATGCGATATAGTTTTTAGTGATTTAAGCGTCTCTAAAAAAAATACCGAGATCACAATCGACAAACAGGGCAATATAACTTTAGAAGATCTAAATTCTAAAAACGGCACACTTTTAAATGCCATTCCTATAAAAGACAAAACCCTTATCTCTCCTCAAGACTTAGTAACTGTTGGAACAACTACTTTTTTAATTGTAGATCAAAAATCAGCACAGGAAACTATTTATTCTCCTGCTCCAACATTTGAAAGTTTAGAAGAGAGTAAGGAATTTGAAGAAAAAGAACATTTAAAAACTCCTGTTTCAAAAGCTTGGAAAAAACAGTTTATTCCAGCTAAGCACCTTGTTTTTGCAGGAACATTTATTGGTATTGTATTTATTATTTTCTTAAGCTTTTTTGGTCTATTTAAATCAAAGACAATTGAAGTAGCTTCTAAAGATTCAACCGATAAAATTAAAAAAGCTACACAAACTTTTGAAGATGTAAGATTTTCATACAACCCTTCCGGCGGCAATCTCTTTTTAGTGGGACATGTTTTAACAAATATCGAAAAAAATGAGCTGATGTATAACATCGGCCAACTTTCTTTTGTTGAAAACACCGAAGATAATGTTGTAGTTGACGAGCTTGTTTGGAAAAATTTTAATGATGTGTTGATGGAAAACGAAAATTGGAGAGGCATAAGCCTCCATTCTCCAAAAGCGGGCCTTTTTGTAATTAACGGCTATTTAAAAAATGCTCAAGATGCCGAAGCTCTTTTTGATTATATAAATGCTAACTTCCCCTATGTTGACAAACTTAAAAATGAAATTATCGTCGAAGAAATATTGAATGCACAAATACAATCTATGCTCACTTCAAAAGACATGTCCGGCATAAGATATCAAGTAATTAATGGCGAATTAATATTAGAAGGACAGTTCGATCAGACAAAAGAAAAAGAGTATAACAGCTTAATTAAAGAGCTTAATACAACGCCGGGGATACATTTAGTTAAAAATTTAGCGCTGCCTTCAACTTATATTGAAGCAAGGGTAGATCTATCTTCCAAATATCAAATTACAGGATATGCAAAGCAAGATGGAAAAAACTTTAGCATTGTTGCAAATGGAAAAATTGCAACTTTAGGTGGATATTTAGATGGAATGCAAATCACTTCCATCAAACAAAACACGATTCTTCTTGAAAAAGATGGAATAAAATATAGAATTGAATATAACCGCTAAAAAAAATAAAGGAGAACAATTATGTACGGCTTGGAAAAAAACCCAAGAGAAAAATTTCATTTCGATTTAGAGCTTGATCTTAAAGATCATCCTAAAAAAGCGAAAGAAATTTTTGACAAGATTGAAAAAAATATTCAAGAGCTAAAAGATAAAATAAGAAAAGGTGGAAAACAAAAAGATATAGATGATCTAGGTTTGCTGCTTCATGGATATACAGCTCTTCAAAAAGTTTTAAAAAAATCACAAAAATCATAAAATTAAGGAGCTAAAACAATGGCATCACCATTAGGGCCTAGCAGTGGAAATCCTGAATATGCCACTCTTTCATTTAAGACATTAATTAGTAAATATGTCTTATTGCAAAAAAAGGTAATCAGCCAAATTCGAAACTTGGCAAGCAGCTTATGTAAAGCAACACCCGGTCAATTTTTACTTGTACAGTTCTCTATGAGCCAAGTTACACAGATCGGTGAAAGTATATCGAATATTATCAACCAGGTTAACGTTGTTATCAGACAGGCTGTAAGCAATCAGAAAGGACAAGGTTAATTTTGTTATCAATAAACTGAAACTAATTAAAAGGACAATAATTAATTTAACTTAAAGGTTTAAAAAATGAGCGAAACAAGTAAATATAAAGATGATTTTATACTTTTTGCTGAAGCAGGCTTTATAGCAGTTAATCAAACTGATGAAGATGCAGCAAAAAAGCTTTTTAAAGCAGCAGCTCTTGTAGATGAAAAAAATGTTCTTTCAAAAATTGGAATGGGATATTTACATCTGCATAAATTAGAGCTTAAGCAGGCAGTTGACTTATTTGAAGAAGTTTTAAAACAAGAGCCGCACAATGCAATGGCAAAAGCTTTTTTAGGTCTTAGTTTAAGCATGATGCCAAATCAAGTAGCAAAAGGAGAAAAAATACTGCATGAAGCGCATAAATCCCATGACAAAAATGTTAAAAAATTAGCTGATACAGCTATTGATTTTGTTGAGAGATTTGTAAAAAAAGAGCCAACACCTGTTGAAGGCAAAAAGAAAAAATAACTAAATAGAGCAAATAATGACAAAACCATCTCCAGACCCAAGTAATATTTCCGGCAGTCCGAAAGTCGGGCCAAAAGGAATTGAGGGAGAAAAGATAATAAAGCCTGATGAGTCTGCCTTTAAATCTGAGATGCAGCAGGCGCCGGGAAAAACAAGCGATGCAACATCTCAAGTTTCCCCAATGGATCTTGCATCAAAAAGCGGTGTGCAGATAACACCTACTTTTCAATCTCTATTAGGACAGGTTCAAAATACCAAGGACACTTTAGGAGAAGTTGAAAAGAACTTAAAAACTCCTCAGCTTAAACTTAAAAAGTCTCAGCAGCAGCTTTTAAAAAACAAGCTTACCGATGCAAATTCACATTTACAGACAGCTTCAGAAAAATTAGGAGCAAATCCGCCTCCTGATACGCTAGTTGATAAAAATGCAGATCCTGTAGCTCGTTTTTTAGGAATGATAACAGATGGGCAAAATAAACTGCAGGCATCAAAAGATCAATTAGAAAAATTAAGTAAATCAGGCCAGCCTATTAATCCTGGCGATATGCTGTTAATCCAGGTAAAGTTAAACCAGGCACAGCAGGAGATAGACTATTCTTCTATATTATTAAGTAAGGTTGTTGACGTTTTAAAACAAATGCTAAATATCCAATTATAGGAAAACTATGGAACCTCTTGACAAGATAATGCATCACTTAGAAGACATAGAACTGACAACGGTTCATGGCAGGATAACAGAGGTTGTCGGGATGCTTATCAAAGCAGTTATCCCCCAGGTAAAAATGGGAGAGGTTTGTTTAATAAAAAGAGATCCTGAGCCATTAATAGCAGAAGTTGTAGGTTTTACAAAAGATGAAGTCTTTTTATCTCCTTTAGCTGATATGGCGGGCATAGGTCCCTCATCTGAAGTTATCCCACTTCATATGCCGCTGCATATAAAGGTAGGGCCAAAACTTTTAGGAAGAGTTTTAAATGGACTTGGCGAACCTTTAGATGTTGATGAAAAAGGACCATTGGAAGTTGAAGATGACTATCCGGTAATCAATTCCCCTCCTGACCCATTAAAAAGAAAAATAATTACCGAACCCATATCTGTAGGGATAAAAAGTATTGATGGAGCCTTATCCGTTGGTAAAGGACAAAGGGTTGGTATTTTTGCAGCTGCCGGTGTTGGTAAATCAACACTTCTTGGCATGATTGCGAGATATGCCGTTGCTGATGTCAATGTCATTTCATTAATTGGGGAAAGAGGAAGAGAAGTTAGAGAATTTATCCAAAATGATTTAGGTGAAGAAGGTTTAAAAAGATCGGTTATAATAGTATCGACATCAGATCAGGCAGCCCAGCTTAGGATCAATGCTGCACTTGTAGGAACAGCAATAGCCGAATATTTTAGAGAGCAGGGAAAATCTGTTATTTTAATGATGGATTCTATTACCCGTTTTGCAAGAGCGATAAGAGAAATAGGACTTGCTGCAGGAGAGCCTCCTGCAAGAGCCGGATATACACCTTCCGTATTTGCAACACTACCGAGGCTTTTAGAAAGATCCGGTAATTCTGAAAAAGGCTCTATTACCGCTTTTTACACAATATTAGTTGCCGGCGATGACATGAATGAGCCGATAGCTGATGAAGTTCGTTCAATTTTGGACGGACATATTGTGCTCTCTAACGATCTTGCTCAAAAAAATCATTATCCGGCTATTGATCTATTAGCTTCCATCAGCCGTATTCTTCCTGCGATAGTATCAAAAGAACAATTGAGGTTAATAAGTAAAATTAGAGATGTTCTTTCCAACTATAAAAAGAATGAGCTTTTAATAAGGATTGGAGAATATAAACCCGGTTCTGACAAAGATGCTGATTTTGCTATTAAATTTATTGACAAGGTCAATAAATTTTTAAGGCAAAATATCGATGAAAAATCCACTTGGGATGAAACTCTTAAAGATTTAAAAGAGCTCTTTCCATAAAACCCCTATTTAAAGATTTATGGACCTTTCAAATTATCCGCTTGCCGAACTAATGAGAATCAAAGTAAAAAGATTTGAGCAGGCGATGAAAGTTGTTGAAGAAAAAGCCGCTATATTAAAAAGAGAGCAAAAGCTTTTAAAACAGGAAGAAGAAGAAAGAGATAAAGTTTTACAACATAAAAATGATAAGCTGCAGCAGCTTCGAGATGCTCTTGACAGGGGTGAAAGAACAGATAAGATAAGACAAATAAAAGTCTACATGGATGTAGTCAAAGAAAAACTAGTTGAAAAAGAGCGAAAAGTAGAAGAACAAAAAAAGCAGGTAAAAGATGCTGAAAAGCAACTTGATCTTGCCAGAAAAGAGATGATGAAAAAGCAAAAAGAACTGGAAAAATTGAAAATCCACAAAAAAGAATGGCAGAAAGAGATGAGGTTTTGGACAGCGAGAAAAGAGGGTTTAGAACAGGATGAACTAGGATCTCAAAGGCATATTATAAGAAAAAAACAAAAGAAAAATCCTTAATTAGAGGTTTTAAAAAAAATGAGCTCCAACCCAATACAAGGACCAAAAGGGCCGGAACCTTCAGAGCCTTCTAACAAAAAAGACTCTCCTGATTCGAAAAGGTTTAAAGATATGATGAAAATTGAGAAAACAAAAGAAGTTGAGCTGGAAAAACAGAGAAAAAGAAAATTTCAAACCACACAGTCTGAAAAAGAAAAGAGCGATGCAGCCGCAACAGATAGTTCTAAAACTTCCCTTCCCTCTCCCTATGAAGGTTATCAAAAAGCTCAAGATTCAACAACTTCAAGATATCAATCCTCCCCCACCTATGACAATAAGGAACAGTTAGAGCAAAAAAAAGGACCGACATCTGAACAAAGCTCTTTAGATCAAAAAGATCAAGAAAAAGAAAAGGTCTCCGATAAAGATAATATAAAAGACAAGACAACCGATGAAGAAAAAGAATTGGCTGCAAAAGCATCAACAAAAAAAGATGAAAACCTCGACAAAATAGATGCCCTTCCAACTGAAAACAAAGAAAAAATAGGTGCATATAAAGGTCCCACTGAAAAAACTTCTTCCAAAGATGAGAAAAAAGTTACAACAAAAAATATTTATGAACAGCCGATAGATAAAGAGAAAGTTGAACAAGATAAAAAAGGAACAGACAAGTCTAAAGATAAAGATGAAAATCAAGGCAGGAAAAAGAAGTTCGATGAATATTATCAATCATCTTCTATCCCCCAATCCATCTCTGACATGCCGAAAGATGTAGCAATGCAAACCGTTCAGATGACAAGTGTTTTAACTTCCTATCTGCATCCTGATGTTGTACCTCTTTTTGAAAGGACAGTCGGCACAATAATACAGATGCAGATGAATGGTGTAGCAACAACAGAAATATTATTAAACAATCCTGCATTTGCAAATTCCATTTTTTATGGAAGTACTATTATTCTAGAAAGGTATGCAACAGCACCCGATTCTTTTAATATAAAACTTACCGGTACAGATCAAGCCGTTACCTTATTTAAAGAAAATATAGATGGACTTCAAACCGCTTTTGAAAGGGGCAAATTTGATTTTAAAATTGGCAGATTAGAAGCTTTTTATGAACGTCCTTTATTTAAAAGAAAAGAAAAAACCGGTAGAGAAGAAAAAGATTCAGGTGGATTAAAATAGGGAAAATTTATGACAACAAAAGAAAATTATTCATGGTTAAAAAAAATAGACAGATCTCTTTACGAACTGGATGAAATTCCCCTGATGAGAACCTCAACATCTTTTAATTTTGATGAATTTGCAACCCTTTTTTCTGAAAAGTTCAATGTAGCTGATTTTAAAATAGAGACCTCAAACACCCTGTGGAGATCCTATGAAGAGAGTGTTTCCAGCTTAGGCGATAATTTGATCTCTCTTTCATTTACCCTATCTCCTTTAGAAGGTGTTATATATTGGATTATGCCTAAAGAAGATGTATCTAAATTCACATCCTTAATGCTTACAGCAAGTGACCAGCAAAAAAGTTTTGCTTCTCAAATACTTCAAGAAGGCTTTTACAGATATATAATGTTAGAGACTTTATCTTTTTTATCAGACATGCAGACATTTCAGGATCTTTCACCAAAGATGGTTGAAAATGTAAAACCTCTTTCATCTGATGCACTTTGCATAGATATTAAAATTACAATTCAGGAGACCTCTTTTTGGGGAAGGCTTGCAATCACCCCAACATTTAGAAAATCATGGGAATCCTATTTTATCAACAATCAGCCAATGTATGAAAAAGAGATAAATGAAAGTTTAGAGCTTACCTTAAACGCTACTGCCGGTCATCTTTCATTAAATTTTGAAGATTGGAAAAGGGTTAACATAGGATATTTTATTATTTTAGACAACGCCTA
>CAYNVX010000004.1:0-16578 GCA_964400755.1 uncultured bacterium
GACTAAGCCGTTTGCCTCAACTTTATGAGCAGTTGCTAATTATACCGCGCATTGATTTTACTAATGAAGATGCATTAATGCGCAGGCCTTTGCGGTTTCAAGAAAGATATTATTCCGAAAGAGATCGTACATTAGAAATTCAGTGTAGACGATTTCATGCAGAAATAAGAGGTGGGCATGCCGAGGCGGCAAAAAAGATATTTGAAGATACGATGGAATGGTTTAAAAGAGATACAATTAGCGGTTTAATATTATTGTCTTATGAACAAAAACTACCCTTTATTGAGCAAGATCAATTAACAGCAAAAAATAGACTATTAATGTACGACAGTGATTTTGATGGTACACCTATGTTACATGCTGCAGTAAAAGGTCATGCTGAATGTATTAAGTTTTTATTATCTATAGGAGATAATGTTAATGGTTATAAAGAACATTCATATTCTCCGCTATTGCATGCTGTAGATAGAGGGCGAGTTGAATGTGTAAAGATATTACTTGAAGCAAGCGCTTCTCAAAAAGAAGATATTATTTCTCCAATGGCAATTGCTGCGGCAAAAGGAGAAATAAGAATATTAAAGCTTCTTCTTGCAGCCGATTCATCCGGAATTGATGATTTAAGTCTTAGCGCATATCCGAATGCACATGCATTTGACAAAGAGTATAAAGTTACACCATTAATAGCAGCTTCTTATGAAGGAAAATTTGCCTGTATGCAAATTCTGCTTCAATGGGGAGCTAAAATGGGCAATTATAAACAGTTATTTATTGAAAAAGAGAAAAAGGGAAGCGATGATGAGGCTTTAAAAATTTTGGAGATTTTCAATTCATCTTCAGGAAGTCTTAAGCAACTTTGTTTTAATTGCATATTGAAAAATCAGATAGATACGGGTATATTACCAAGAGAATTAATAATCAAAATAGATCAATGGTCAGGAAAAGAACCTGAAGAGATATAATTTTTTTAGAGCATCTATAGAAATACTAATAATGAATTATTTATTAAATTTTATTTTTTTACCTATAATAACTTATAAATAAGGTGATTCAATTTTTCAATAACGGAAAGTTGATGTTCTCTTCCGTAAAAAATCTTCCAATGGCTGTTTCGTCTCTTATGCAAGAGCTGATCAAGATAATCCAGATCGCCAGAAGAATCTTTGATGCCTAAGATTCTTTTTTCGGATAAAAATGGATCGAGTTGCTCTAGTGGGATTGAGCGCTTATTTGTAAGATTAGGATTGTTGTATAGGAACAGGTTTCCTGAAGAGTTTGATAAGATATAGTCAAGAAGGGAACCAATTTCGTCTTGCATTTGAAAAGGTGCAATCACAGTGGCGTATGCTCCTACTTCATTTGAGATCTGAATGAGTTCTAAGCTGTTTTGGCGTGTTGTTGAAGTAATTCCGATTAGGAGCTGAGCTTTATTGCCAATAATAGATGCAACAGAATGAATAAAAGTTATTTTTTGTCTCTGGTCTAATTTATGCGCTTCTCCAGTTGTTCCTAAAATAAAGATATTATTGATCCCTCCTTTCAGGATGTGATCAAGGAGGGGTGAGATATCATTATAATTATATGGAGTGATCAGGGGTACAATAACTCCAGTTGTAAGATTTTTTTCATTGGGATTTTCATTGAAAATTAATGGTTTCTGATGATACTTTATGTTACATTAAGGGACAAGAGCGTCCATCAGAAATGTGCGATATCTGAGGTTACTTGCAACTCATCAGGCTTTCACTTATATTTTTCCAATCACTCAATGAAAGTCTTTGCATATTTTCATCATGTAATACCTTATTCGAAATCAATTTGTATAGCAAGTAAGGTGTTGCACAATTAGAACAATGAGTTTTACCACCAAAATTACAATAGCCTTGCTTTGCCCAAAGGTCTAAGCAAAAATTTAATTCTTCGATTAATTTTTTCTTCATGGATGTACCTTGTTACTATTTTATTATTGAATATGCATTACTATAATTTTTCCATTCAAGGTAATCTTTTAAAATTTTTGCATGGTCGAAAGCAAGATCATCCCAAGGTATATCTTCTAATTTTACGACAAATGCCTTTGCGGCATCATCTCCGGCACATGGAAATTTATACGCTTTTGCCAAATGCGTAACTTCAACAGAATGATGCCTAAAGTCTCTCGAAGGATCTGAATAAACATGAAATTGCTTTAAATCAAATAACTCCAAATTGACCTCTTCCATCATTTCTCGCCTGATAGCATTTTCAACAGTTTCTCCGTATTCTACTTTTCCACCAGGGAGAGCTTTTCCCCAAGGGGCCTTGCCTCTTTCGATTAATACGATTCCCAGTAAATTATTGCCATTGTCATATACTTCAATAATCGCAGTCACAGTAAGGACAGGTGGTTTATGCTGCTTTGATTCGATTGCTGCTGTGCTAGGTTTTTCTTGCTGAGAAAATCCCGAAGAAACGGAAACTAAAGTTCCTAGTATAATGAAGAAAGTGAAGTAAAATTTTCTTTTTATGATGACTTTCATTTTTATTTATTTTGGTTATTCAAAAATATATATCATTTTGGACAAAATTTGGCATCTGCTGGAACTAGCCGATTTAGAATAAGGTTGATTCGATCTAATAAACTGCTATTGATTTTTTCTTCATCAAAATTTTTAAGAAGGTCTTTATTCTTCAAATAATTGTCTAAATGCGTTGATGCAATTCCAATAGACACTGCTATACAAACAAAACCCAAAAGAAACAAATTGAAAAAAGAAAAAAAGCCAATAGCAAATAATTTGATTATTAATGAAGTTGTAATGATCTCTCTAGCAATGCCAATCATGTTCAGTTGATTTAAGGAATTATTATACTGTTCATATTTTTTCTTAGTAATATGATCTATATTCTTTTGATAAAATGTAGTTGTTAGATCCTTTTCAATGTTTTTTTGACAAACAATCCCAACATAAGGAACCGCAGCGAGGCATTTAAATAAAAAGTTATTAGTTTCCATTATTTTTTTTACCAAAATTACAAAGTATAATATAGCATTTAGTTAATCGGATTTCAACGATTTTTAATGATAAAAGGTACTCCCAAAAACATCAAGTGTGCTATTTTCTTCTTTAACCTAACGTTACGTAATGTTGTAGGATTAAGTTTCTTAATCAAAAACAACATTAAGGAGGTTGTTTATGGAATATAGTGTAGAAGATATTTGTCGACTTGCCAAAATAAGTGTTAGAACAGTTCATTATTATGATGAAATTGGATTGTTGGTGCCAGCTATTCGTATGGAGAATGGACGGCGATTTTATAGCGAAGAGCAGGTAATAAGATTAATGGATATAATCTTTTTTAAAAATCTCGGTTTTAGCCTAAAGAAAATTGCCAATATATTAAACCTTGGCAATAAAGATAAAAGGGGACTAATGATTGCAAAACGGGAATTTTTAGAAAAAGAAATTCAGAGAATCAAAGGGTTAATAAAATCAATAGATGAGACATTAGAATTTTATTATAAAGGGGAAAATGTAAATTACAATCAAATGATCAAACAGTTTGAGTCTTTTCAAAAAACTGCTGTAACAGATAAACATGATTTTTTAAAGGAGTTTGGTTCATTAGAAGATAAAGAAAAGATCAAAAACATGAGTGTTGAAGAGCAATTAGAATACGTTAATTCTTTGTATGAGAATATTGACATGAAACAATATGGAGAGAGACTGCAAGTCTATTTTACAAGGCTTACTGAAGCTGTTAATAATGACTTAAAAGAAGATTCTGATGAAGTACAGCACCTTATGGAAGAATACTATAGTATTTTAAGCTCGTTAAAACCTGTTTCCAAAAAAAGATGGCTTAGAATGGGAGTTGAAATAAGTCAAGATAAAGTATGTTATTCTATGTATGCAAAAATGCATCCAAAATTGCCGGCATTTTTAGCTAAAGCAATTAATATATATGGCAAAAACATAAAAGAATAATCGTGAATAAGGCCCTTTCTCTAAAATAAAATGAAAGGGCCTTAACAATTTTGGAAATTTATAAAAAATCAAGGATGAGAAAAATGGATTATGATTTACTTAAAATAATGTCTTATAAATATTGGGATATATGTCTTCATGAGAATCAGTGCTATTTGGGTCGTATGTTTATCCAGTTGAGAGATGATCAAGGTGTGGAGGATTTTTTAGCGATTGAGGGGGAAGTTAGAGATGAATTTTTCATTATTGGGAAAAAAGTCAAAGCTGCACTAAATAATTTATTTTACCCTGACAAAATGAATTATGCTGCTCTTAGTAACATTTCCTCTAAAATTCATGTACATGTAATTCCTCGCTATGCTACTGAAAGAATATTTCAAGGGATTACCTTTTTGGATGCAAGATGGGGAAAAAACTATGCTCCATATGACCTTTCATTTCATATTGATGAGTCAATTCTTTTTGCGATTCGAGATAGATTAAAAGAAATTATTTAATTCCCTGTTTCTTGATTGCATATTCCTGCTATTAGATTAAATCTCAAACCAAATCTTTTTCTTCTATTCCTATATCTGTCGCCAATAATTTTAAACCTCTTTAAAAAACTTATTACATTTTCATTTATTACCCTCAAAGAGGATATCTCTCTATTTTCCTTTTTTCCTCCAGAGTTAACGGCTTTTTCTTGTGCTTTTTTTAGGAAGTTTAGTGTTTTTATGGATTTTTTTTATTCCAATATAACCTGTATCTGTTATAGCTTGAGTTCGATCTAACCAATGTACTTTACTTTTGACCTTAGATGAGCGAATTATGAGTTTTTAATTTGTAGAGTTTGTTCAATCTGATTTAAGCTTAATCTACTTGAATTAATAAGAATGGGTTTTAAAAATTATTTGCAGTACTCGAATCGTTAATATGTTGTTCAATATGATGAAGATAAAGCCTTAACCAATCAGGACAATTTTCTTTCTTAATTATTTCAGAATAAGTAAGCCAATAATATTTTGGAACAGCTATTGGATCTGGAATTATTTTATTTAAGGTTTTATCTAAAGAGCAGTAAAACAAAATATCAAGAACATTAGTATTTTCTGAATTAGTAAAATAATTGCTTGTAACATATTTAATCGGATCTAGTAAATTTATACCAACTTCTTCTAAAATTTCTCTTTTTACTGCATTTTCTAAGATTTTAATATTACCATCAGAATATTCTACTTTTCCTCCTGGAAAAGACAAGAGATTTTCTGCATGAACGCCAGGGGGCCGTTTTATTATTAAGAACCGCCCATTATCATAAATAGCACATTCAACAACTACTAAAAAATTGGTCATTTTGTAGAACTTCCTGTTAAAAAAATGGGGCAGACAGGACTTGAACCTGTGACCGACGGATTATGAGTCCGCAGCTCTAACCGACTGAGCTACTGCCCCGAGAAATGATCTATTTATTTTATAAAAATCATTTCTAAAATGCAATATTTATAAAATTTTGTTGTTGTTTATAAGTCTTTCAACCTCTTGAACTGATTCTAATAAGTCCTGATTATTTGCTTTGTCCGGATGGTTTTGAAGAGTTTTGATATAACGATTAAATTCAGTCCAGATTTTCTCAAGAGCTTTCTCTGATTCGTCTTTTTTATATTTAGCACTATGGTTATTGGTCTTATATTTCATCTCTTTTGCAGCATTTAGGATATCCTGCATTTTTTCTTGTAGGCTGTCTATATCACAAGCCCCTTCTATCTCTTTTTTAAAAGCTATCAAAATATTTCTGAAATATTTATGAGGGTCTTGATCAGGAAGAGAAGAAAAACTTGAAGGAAGATCTGTCATAATTTCACCTTTTTTAAGATTAAATAAAATATTTTATATGAAAAAATACAATTTTTAAAGGTATAATAAAACCCAATTTATATTAAATATATTTTATATGACCTTATCCGAAACATCCAAGCCTATCGATTCATATCATAAACAGACCAGATTTTTTTTATTACTTTCTTCAATATTGAAAGAGCCTTTGTTTTCTTTGTATGGCTTGGCTGCATTTATATTAAGAAAGGATCTAAATGCTACAGCTTTTCAGATAGCTGTTTTAACGATGTTAAGACCGATGATTTCCATTCTTTCTTATTATTGGAGCTCATATGTTTCTGATAGAAGGGGGAGTTTGAAATCAAACTTTTTATGGGCAGGATTTCTTTCTTCAGTACTCTTTTTGTTCTTTCCTTTTATTAACAACCCTTGGTTTGTAATAGTTGCTGTATCTTTGTATATAATGTTTTATCGGGCAGGTGTTCCGGCCTGGATGGAAATATTAAAGTTGAATATTCCAAAAACAAATAGGGAAAGTCTCTTTTCATGGTCTTCTTCGATAGGCTATATGGAAAGTATACTTTTAGCTGTTGGGTTAGGCTATCTTTTGGAAATAAGCTCTAATATGTGGAAACTGCTTTTTTTTGTTGCAGCAGTGATAGGGATGGTAAATGTTTATGTCCTATCAAAGGTTCCTGTTAATTACAAAAAAGAAAAAAAGGAAAAGATCAGAATGCCTTTGGTAAACAGAATTAAGCAGCCTTGGCAGGATAGCTTTAATTTAGTAAAAAATAATCAGAATTTTGCAAAGTTCCAAATAGGCTATATGATCTGTGGTTTTGGATTGATGTTAGTTCAGCCAATTATTCCTATTTTTTGTGTTGATAAACTGAATCTGTCCCATCATGAATTTGCTATTGGCATGCTGGTCTGTAAAGGAATGGGGTTTGTAATATCTTCTCCTATATGGGGGCGGTTAATGTCAAAAATCTCAATAATGAAGCTCTCCAGTTATTCTTTTATTGCTACAGCTCTTTTCATGTTGTTGTTGATGTTTTCAACTTATAGCCTTTTCTGGTTTTATTTTGCTTTTACTGTTTATGGAGTTATGCAGGGTGGAAGCCATCTGCTTTGGAATCTTTCGGGGACTATTTTTGCAGGTGAGGAAAACAGTTCAAAATATAGCAGTGTAAATGTCGTTATGGTTGCTTTGAGAGGATCTATAGCTCCGCCGCTTGGTGGCCTTTTAGCTATATTCATGGGGCCTTATGCTATATTGTCCCTTGGTATCAGCTTTTGTCTTTACAGCTCTTTTCAGCTCATGAAAGGAAAAGTTTTTATTTTGGAAAAACTTGGATTAAATAAATAATTTGACCATAATATTTTATATGTATATAGAAAAAAACTAGATGAAATATAGGATGATCCATGAGATTAATAAAACTATTTATAATTTTTGCCTTTTTCTCTGGTAGTGCAATTTTTGCTCAAGCCGCTAAGGTGATTGATATAAATCAAGTGGCTAAGCTTACAAGGACGGACAGCATCCCTCAAGAGTCAGTAGAAGGTGTAGACGATGACTATTTTGAAGGATATGTTCAGGCTTTAGTTGATATGAACTATTATGAATATAAAGTTACAGTAGTTGTTAAAGACAAAACTGTTTATTTATATAATATTCCTAAAAACAGGCTGATGGCAAAAAGTATTGTCTCATTTGTAAAAGATGTACCAGGTGTAGAAAGTGTAGAAACAAAGGATGGACTTCCTCCTGAAGAGATAGCGAAAAGGGAAAAGGATATTGATAGACCAAAAGTTAAAGGTGTTTGGTTTCCTCAAAATACAGTTCTTTTCTTGCCGATGATAGCCAATCCAAGACAGGTTATTTATTCCATAGGTTATAGAGGTAATGATAAAGTAGTAGGAAAAAAAGATATCCCAATTTCACTTGGGGATGATTTCCCAATATTTAGATGGAGAGATGTTTGGCGTTGGCATGGAGATCTTCAGATTGGTATTGAAGCCGGTATTTGGTCTGTTTTTAATCTTGATCCCCATCCACATGTAGATAGAGGCACTGAACTTTTCAATACTGACTTTTATTTAGGTATTCCACTTACTTATGCAGTTAATAAATGGGCTTGGAGATTTAGACTTTATCATATTTCTTCTCACTTAGGGGATGAGTTTATTGAAAATCATCCGGAAGTGACAAGGCTAAATCCAAGTTTTGAATCAATAGATTTTTTCTTTTCTTATCAAGCTAACTCTATTTTAAGACTTTATGGCGGACCAGGCTTTATACTTCATAGCGATCATAGCTTTCCAATGAAAAGAGGTTATGTAGAATATGGATTTGATCTTCATTTTTGGGGACATAAAATACCATATCACAGCTTATATGGAACATTCTTGTTTGCAACATATTTTAGAGATTGGCAGGTCAATCACTGGAATATTGACGGAACATATCTTTTTGGATATGAGCTGAGCAAACTGCAGGGTGTTGGTAGAAAAATGAGGATCTTCGCTGAATACCATCATGGGTATTGTAACGAAGGTCAGTTTTTCAAACTGCATGACCATTATTGGGGCGTAAGGATGGCTTGGGGATTCTAAGCTGATCTTTTCGATTTATTCTTGTAGATTATTTTTTTTGATAATAGAATCTATTATTTAATTATGGGCTAATTTTATGAGAACCGGTGTTGAATTAAAAAGCTTTGCTGCACATGACGGATCCTTTCATGCAGATGAAGTTACAGCATGTGCTTTGCTTTTACTTTATAATCTTATTGATGAGAATAAGATTCATAGAACAAGAGACCAAAGCTTAATTGATAAATGTGAATATGTCTGTGATGTCGGCGGAATTTATGATCCGAAGCTTAAGCTGTTCGATCATCATCAAAAAGAGTATATAGGGGAGATGAGCAGCGCAGGAATGGTCTTGCTTTATTTAAAAGATCAAGGATTGATGCAGCCGGAACTTTATGATTATTTCAATAATGTTCTAATTAAAGAAGTTGATGCACATGATATCGGAAAAGTAAGACCGAATTCTTCTACCTGTTCTTTTTCTCAGATCATCGCAAATTTTCTTCCTATTGAGTATAGCTCTACTTTTAAGGAAATGCATGAGGCTTTTACAGATGCTCTTCATTTTACTTTTGGACATCTCTCTAGAATGCAGCGACGCTACTTTTATACCCATAAAAGTAAGGAAAAAGTTAGAAAAATTATGCTTTCTAGAAAAAAATATCTGATCTTCGATGAATCTATGCCTTGGGAGGATAGCTTTTTTGATTTGGAAGGAACTTCTCACCCGGCACTTTTTATTGTTATGCCTACAGGGAAGCATTGGAAATTAAGAGGGATTCCTCCTGATAGCCATAATAGAATGAAAGTAAGGCTTCCTCTTCCATTAGAATGGGCGGGTCTTCATGAGGAAGAATTAAAAAAAGTATCAAAAATAGAAGGGGCTATCTTTTGTCATAAAGGAAGATTTATTTCCATTTGGCAAACAAAAGAAGATGCATTGAAAGCTTTAAAATATATTTTGGAAAAAGAGGGCATTCAGTATGGCGACGATCTTTGAAAAAATTATAAATGGTGATCTTCCTTCTACAAAAGTTTTCGAAAATGAAAGAATATTAGCTATCAAGGATATTAATCCTGTAGCGCCGGTACATCTTCTTATTATTTCTAAAAAGGTTATACCGTCACTTCAGGAAATGAAAAAAGAAGATATGCCAATATTAGAGGAAATTGTTGAGGTTGCTCAAAAACTGGCTAAGGAATTCAAAGTCGATAAGGGATACCGCTTGCTAACTAACGTAGGAACACCTTCAGGTCAGACGATATACCATCTTCATTTCCATCTAATTGGCGGAAGAGATCTAATAGCTATGGGCTAAGTCGCTTTGTGCAGCTATATATGTTGCAACAACATCTGTATGTGAAGATCTTGTTGAAGAAGGACTTTCAATTGTAGATCCTTCGCTCATAGAGCTAGCGGCTCTTTCTCTTCCTTGAATAGCTATTGGAGTAGAAACAGCATGTTCAGATCCGCTTTCTCTTAAACGGTCGAGTTCTTCAGGATGAGCTTCAAGGTATCTTGCAAATCTATCATTAATATTTCTTAGTTCTTTTTGAGCTGTATTTATTTCTAGTGCTTCATCTTTTCTTTCAAATTCTTTTCTTAATTGTTCGGAATATTCAGCATCCATTCTATCAAACAAAAGAGTATTTGTTTCTTTAACAAATGCTTCTCTTGAGATCAATTTGTGTGACAATTTTATTACATGGACAGATCCATCATTAAATATCACAGGATCAGCAAGCTTGTCATGAGTAGTTATTTCAACTGAGTATGGCAAAATTCTAGTATCCAGTTCAAAAGCATCATAATCTGTCTTATCCACTAAATATCTCTTAGTTAAATGACCATAGGGAGTATCAAGTTCGATTCTAACTAATTCTTTGTTTACTAAGCCAATCATGCTCAATAAATTATAGAAAAATTCATATAGCCATGAACAAGTAGATGCATCTCTTAATAGAGCTCCATCTTTTGTTATTTCATGAGAGATTTCAGCTATAGGCCATCCGCCTCGGGTAAATTTTGTTCCGGTTTTAACAAAAATTCCATGACGCGCCTCAGCGAATCTAACTTTAACATCTGAATTGTCTTTTTCTTCTATTATAAAAGTTTTTTTTATAGTAGTCATATCGGCCTCCCTAACCGAATAAATATTCGGGCATTATTAGGATAGTATAAATTAATTAAAAAAGCAAGCTAAATTTTTATGGTTAAAGGCTTTGATATCAAGGTTTTAAGATGATTAAGCCGTAAAGCCTTTCTTTACAAGAACTTAATATAAAAAATTTTCCTTTTTACATCTAAAAATTTTAGGTATAGTGAAAAAAAAGGATATGTGGATATGCAGTTAACTAAAATTTTTATTATACTATTAATAGTTCCTTCTTTTTTGCTGGCCCATGAAAATGAGGAAAAAATAATAAGAAGGGTAAATTCCCATTTAATAATAGAGGATTATAGGTCAGCTATTATAGAAGCTGAAGAAGGCCTTAAAAGATATCCCAATTCAAAAACCTTAATTGGTTCTTATATAAAAGCTTTAGTTGCTAATAATGAAGAAACTAAAGCATTAGACACTTTAAAAAATTTGATAAAAAAATATGGGGAAGACCGCGAGGTCTTGGAAGATATAAGCTGGGGGGTAATTAATAAAGGGGCTGCTTCAACACAATACTCAGTTAGGCTTACAAGCATGATCGGCGCCTATTTGACTCATGATGTAAAAGCTGTGAACATTATTGTCGCTATGATGAAAGATTCAAATGCTGTATTAAGATCGGTTGCTGTTCAGCTTGCCTGCAGCTATCTAGATGAACCTTTAATTAAAGAAGTCGGCAGACTTTTAGATGAAGAGAGAATTTGGCTTGTCAAGTTAGAGGTTATTAAAGCAGTTGGAATGATGAGGATAAAAGAGAAGTCTTCAAAATTAAAAGAGATTATTTCTAGTGAAAAATCAACCTATGAAGAAAAAACCCTAGCTATAGAAGCATTAATCAGCATTCATGAAGATTTTGACCCTAAAAAATTAAAGCCCATGATCGTCCATCCAAGAGCAGGTATTAGACAGCTTGCTTGTCAGATGGCTACACATCTTCGATTAAAAGAATTAAAAAATGAAGTTTATTCATTGGTGAATGATCCTATCTCAGATGTAAGGATTTCAGCGTTGAATTCAATAGCTCTTTTTTATTTAGATTATGAAGATATAGAGGAGATAAAAGAAAAAGTTTTAACTGCAATAAATGATACAGACCCTTCCGTATCAATTACTGCAAGCTGGGTTGCTATGTTGATTGATCCTAGCTTTGGCGGACAATATTTGGAAAAATGGGTATTTGATGATCATGTAGAAAATAGAAGACTTGCCGCTGCTGCTATAGCCAACCTTGGTGAAAATGGTGTTGGCTTAGCTAAAAAAGCTATGAAAAGAAGTAAAGATCCTTATGTTAAGGCAAATATTGCCCTTGGTCTTATTGGACAGAGGGCTAATGTAAAAGAATGTTGTGATATTTTATATGATGTCTTGACTAAAGAAAAAGAAATGTGGATGTGGGACAATAGTAAAAATCAGCTCTTTCAGGTACTTTCTCCCAGTCATATTAGACATTTGGACCAAATACCTCATTATCCTGAAGCTATTGACCAAATGACAAGATTAAATTTGCTCTCAGTTTTAGCTGTTATGGAAGATGATAGGGCACAGGACGCTATAAAGAAATTTTTAAAAGAGAAAAGCTGGGGCATAACAGGATTTGCTGCAGCGACTCTTCTTCAAGAGGGAGATGATGAAGCCTTAAAAGTGGTAAGAGTTTTATTGAATGATAAAGATGATGTTGTAAGGATACAGGCTGCTTTAGTGTTGGCCCTTTTGGGAAAAGAAGAGTCTGTAGTTAAAATTTTACAAGATGCCTATCCAAAAGCGGATCATGAAATGAAACTTCATATTCTAGAAGCTTTAGGACATATCGGAAGCTGTGAAAATTTTGAATTTTTTATTAATACTTATGATGAGCCTTATCAAATACTTAGGATTGCTAATGCTTCTTCATTAATACAATGTTTAAATAAATAAATTATTTTAAAAATTTTAAAACATCTTTTATAAGTCTTTCATACATAGCAGAAAGACCATTTGCCCTGCTAGGCGAGATAGTGCTTTCTATTCCTAATTCTTTTAAAAAAACAGGAGGGTTTCTAAGAATTGTTTCTGCTTTTTCATTGCTGTAAATATAAATTAATAATGCTACCAGCCCAGAGGAGATTAACGCATCTGATTCAGCTTCAAAGCATACCAGTCCATTGTCCAAATAACTATGCAGATAAGTAGTGCTTTGACAGCCGTCAATTAAATATTCAGCTGTTTTAAATTTTTCATTTAATGGGGGAAGATTTTTTCCCATCTCCATTATAAGTAAATATTTTTCTTCAGTTGTTTTGGCTTTGTGAAATTTTTCTTTAAGCGTTTTAATTTTTTCTGAAATAGTCTGAATCATTTTACACTTTTAATTTTTGTTTAATCATAAAATACACAATTTAAAAAAAAATAAAAAGATCAATGATAATATTTTGTGAAAAAATAATTTAATCTGTTTGACATTAAAGATAAAATATAGTTTTATTATAGCATTAATTATCAGTGATTTTAAAAAAATTATGGCAAAAGAAGAAACTATCAAAATTGACGGGAAAGTAGAGGAATTGTTGCCAAATATGTCTTTCAGGGTTGTTTTAGAAAACGGCATGACTGTCTTTGCACATCTTTGTGGAAAAATGCGAATGAGAAATATCAGGGTATATGCAGGTGATACGGTGACAGTTGAAATGTCTCCCTACGATTTGACAAAAGCAAGAATTACATACCGCCATAAATAAGTTATTGATTTTATTTACATAGATTATTAAGCTTATATGCTTTCGAGTGTAAAAAATGATTTATTATTCATAGGAAAGCCCAGGTAGCTCAGGGGTAGAGCACTTGCATGGTAAGCAAGCGGTCGTAGGTTCAAGTCCTATTCTGGGCATGGGTCAAAATTTTATCTAAAACTTTAGGAGTCTAACGGAGGACTGTAAGGATGGCAAAAGAAGCGTTTAAAAGGACAAAACCACATGTTAATATAGGAACTATAGGACATGTCGATCACGGTAAAACTACACTTACTGCTGCAATTTCAAAGGTTTTAGCAGAGCAAGGTAAAGCAACTTTTCGTGATTATGCGTCTATCGATAATACTCCCGAGGAAAAAGCTCGTGGAATTACAATTAACTCATCTCACGTAGAATATGAAACGGACAATCGTCACTATGCACACGTTGACTGTCCTGGTCACGCTGACTATGTGAAAAATATGATTACTGGAGCAGCTCAAATGGATGGAGCTATCCTAGTTGTAGCGGCAACAGACGGACCAATGCCTCAAACAAAAGAGCATATTCTTCTTGCTCGTCAGGTTGGAGTTCCTTCAATAGTTGTATTCTTAAATAAAATGGATCAAATCGGCAAAGGCGATGAAGAGTTGGTTGAATTAGTAGAAATGGAACTTGGGGAATTGTTAGAAGCGAAGGGGTATAAAGATGTGCCAATTGTTAGAGGATCTGCTCTAAAAGCACTAGAAGGTGATGCTGAAGCTATAGAAAGTATAAAAAAATTGATTGAAACTATGGATAAATTTATTCCTGAGCCTGCTAGAGAAATTGACAAACCTTTCTTAATGCCTATAGAAGACGTATTCTCAATTTCTGGAAGAGGAACTGTAGTAACTGGTCGTGTTGAAAGAGGAATTATCAAAATTAACGATAAAATTCAAATCGTCGGTCTAAGAGAGACAAGAGATACAGTTGCAACTGGACTTGAAATGTTTAATAAACTTTTAGAAGAAGCTAGAGCGGGTGAAAACGTTGGCGTTCTTTTAAGAAGTATTGAAAAGAAAGATGTTGAAAGAGGAATGGTATTAGCTGCTCCTGGAGCATGTACGCCACATAAAAAGTTCAAAGGTGCGATCTACGTTCTTACAAAAGATGAAGGTGGAAGACATAAGCCGTTCTTTAGCGGATATCGTCCACAGTTCTTCTTTAGAACAACTGACGTAACCGGAACTGTAACATTGCCGGAAGGAACAGAGATGGTAATGCCTGGTGACAACGTTGAAATTATTGGCGAATTACTTTCTCCTGTAGCTATGGAAGAAGGAATGCGCTTTGCGATTAGAGAAGGCGGACGAACAATTGGAGCTGGTACTGTATCTAAGATAATTGAGTAATTATTTTAGTAGTACTCATTCATGACAAAGTCATGGGGTGTGTAGCTCAGTTGGTAGAGCAGCGATCTCCAAAGTCGCATGTCGGGGGTTCGAATCCCTCCGCACTCGATAAAAAAAATATTAGTTAAGGCAAAAACAAGAATGGCATCAACTTTGAAAACAACAAATTTATTTACTAAGGCTAAAATAAATAAGCCCAATTACTTTAGAGAGGTTCAACAAGAACTAAAAAAAGTTAATTGGACTACCAAAAGTGAATTGGTGACATGTACTAAAATTGTAATAGGTGCAACTTTTGTATTTGGCATAGGAATATATTTTGCAGATTTAATTGTTAAAGGTGCTTTGAACGTTATAAATATTATAGCGAAATGGATCGGTGGCTAAGATATGCACAAGTGGTATGTATTACAGGTTTTTTCCGGACATGAAAAAAAAGTACAGAAATCTCTAGAGGAAAAAAGAGTTTCTAGCGGTATGCAGGATATGATAGAGCAGATTCTTGTACCGACGGAACGTGTAGCAGAAGTTAAAAAAGGTGAGCAGAAGATAACTGAAAAGAAAATTTGGCCGGGATATATTTTGATTAAAATGACTTTGACTGATGAGTCTTGGTCTTTTGTTAAGTCAGTTAATAGCGTCCTAGGTTTTTTAGGCGGAGAAAACCCTACTGCCCTGAGTGAAAATGAAGTACAGTCAATATTGAATGATCTCGAAGAAAAGAAAAAAGGCGTTGTACAAAAACATAAAGTTGAAGCTGGTGATACTGTCAAAATTACCGAAGGTGTTTTTGTTAACTTTATAGGTACTGTAATCGAAGTTAATCATGAAAAAGGTCGCTTAAGCGTTATGGTATCAATTTTTGGTAGAGATACTAGAGTAGATGATTTAGAGTTTTGGCAAGTTGAACAAGTTACACAAGATGAACAGACATCATAAAAAGGTAATATAAAATGGCTAAGAAGAAAATAGCAAAAATTATTAAATTACAGATTCCAGCAGGAAAGGCAAATCCTGCACCTCCTATCGGTCCTGCACTTGGAGCTGCTGGTGTTAATATTATGGCATTTTGCAAGGATTTTAACGCTAGAACACAAAAACAAGCGGGAGATATTCTTCCAGTAATTATAGAAGTTTATCAAGACCGTACATTTTCATTTATTACACTTCAGCCGCCAATGTCAAGGCTGATATTACAGGAAATGGGATTAGAGAAAGGGTCTGCAGTGCCAAATAGAGATAAAGTTGGTGTTATTAAAAAAGAGCAAATCGAAAGAGTTGCACATAGAAAAATGCCGGATTTAAAAGCTGTCTCTTTAGAAGCAGCTATGCAGATGGTTAAAGGAACTGCTAAATCAATGGGAATAGACGTAGAAGGATAAAAAATATGAGATTAACAAAAAGAAAGAAAAAAATAGCCGAAATAGTTGCAGAAAGAGAAACAAAATCTTTAGATGACGCTATTGATCTATTGCAAAAGTGTCCAAAAGTTAAATTTGACGAGTCTGTTGAAGTATCTATTAAATTGGGTGTTGATCCCAAAAAAGCAGACCAGCAAGTTCGAGGAACTATATCATTGCCTCACGGAACTGGTAGAAAGGTTGTTATAACTGTTTTTGCTAAAGGCGATAAAATAAAAGAAGCAGAAGTAGCTGGAGCTGAATATGTGGGCAATGAAGACCTTATAGAAAAAGTAAAAGGTGGATGGATTGACTTTAATGCAGTAATAGCAACTCCTGACATGATGAGAGAAGTTGGAAAACTTGGAACTATTTTAGGTCCTCGTGGTCTGATGCCATCTCCAAAATCTGGGACTGTTACCAATGATGTTGCTAAAGTTATCAAAGAAATTAAATCTGGAAAAGTTGAATTTAAAGTTGATAAGAGTTCATTGATAAACAACATGGTTGGAAAGATATCTTTCTCAAAAGAAAAT
>CAYNVX010000004.1:16588-25955 GCA_964400755.1 uncultured bacterium
AGCGTTGTTACAGGCAATTATGAAAAGTAAACCTGCTTCTGCAAAGGGAGTATATATGCAGTCTGTTGCATTATCTTCAACAATGGGGCCAGGGATATTTATTGATCTTCAAGCACTAGCACTTTCATAAAAGGTGAGTAAAAAATGAGAGCAGAAAAACATTTATTATTAGACGAACTAGCGGAAAAAATAGAAAATGCAAATTCTATGATTTTGACTAGCTATCAAAAATTCCCACCAAAAATTTCGTGGAATTTTAACAATGAACTTAGAAAAATCGACAGCGAGTTCGAAGTAGTTAAGAAAAGAGTTTTTATAAAAGCAGCTGAAAAATGTGGAATCTCTTTTAAACTAGATGATTTAAAGGGACATGTTGGAGTTGTCTTTGTTAAAGGCGATTCACTTTCAACAACTAAAGCTGTTTTTAAATTTAGTGATGAAAATGAAGAGCTTTTTCAAATAATTTCAGGAATTCTCGATAAGAAAGATTATTCAGCTAATGAATTAAAAGAGCTTTCAAAACTACCATCTCTTGATGAAATGAGAGCGCAATTCTTAGGTCTTTTAGAGGCTCCAATGACAGGAGTAGTATCTGTTATGAACAGTCTTTTGACTAGTGTAATGTATTGCATAGAAAACAAAACTAAAGAACAAGTTAAATAAAATATTGTGAGGTAAAATCGTGGCCACTGTAAAAATTGAAGAACTAGTAGAAACATTAAGCAATCTTCCTGTTCTAGAATTAGCAAAATTAAAAACTGCACTAGAAGAAAAATGGGGAGTTAAAGCTCAAGCAGCAGCTACTGTTGTAGCGGCAGCTCCGGCAGCAGCAGCAGCAGCAGAAGCTTCTGAGTCTACTGAGTTTAAAGTAACTTTAGAAGAAGCTTCAGCAGAAAAGAAAATAGCAATTATTAAAGTAGTAAGAGCTATTACTGGACTTGGTCTAAAAGAAGCTAAAGATTTAGTTGACGGAGCTCCAAAAGTATTAAAAGAAAATGCGCCTAAAGCTGAAGCTGATGATATCGCTAAGAAGATACAAGAAGCTGGTGGAAAGGTATCTTTAAAAGGACTTTAAAATTTAAATACTAAATACGAAAGAGCAAAAATTATAATTAATTTTTGCTCTTTACCTATTTTATAAATGTTACTAAGCGAATGGGTTTGCACACAAAAAATAGTTTGTTTTTGGAATGCAAATCGTACATTTTTATAAGGAGCTAGCCCATGTTAAGAAAACCGCCTAAAAGGGTGAGTTTTAAAGAAAAAGAAGAGATAATAGATCTTCCTAATCTTATTGAAATTCAAATTAAGTCTTACGATCAGTTCCTTCAGGCAAATATTCTTCCTCATGAAAGGGAGAAAATTGGTATTGAAGAGGTATTTCAAGAGATATTTCCTATCAAATCATATGATGAAAAAACGACTTTAGAATATATCAATTATAATTTAGGCCTTCCAAAATATACCCCAGAAGAGTGCATTAGAAGGGGAATAACATACAATGTTACTTTAAAGGTTAAATTCAAACTTACGGATGAGACCGGAATAAAAGAAGAAGAAGTTTATATGGGCACTTTGCCTGTTATGACGGATAAAGGAACATTTGTTATTAATGGAGCAGAAAGAGTTGTTGTTTCTCAGCTGCACAGATCACCTGGTATAGCATTTGAAAAAGAAAGGCATATCAAAGGAAACATGATATATTCATTTAGAATTATTCCTTATCGCGGAAGTTGGTTAGAGGCCTCTTTTGACCATCATGATCTTGTTTATATTTATATTGATCGTAAAAAACGAAGAAGAAAAGTACTTGCTACATCATTTATTAGAACCCTTGGATATTCTTCTGATTCTGATATAATCGAAGAATTTTTTGACACTAGACGTGTTAAAATTAAATCAGAAGTTGATTTTGCAAAATTAATAGGTAAGATTTTAGCAGAAGATGTTGTTGATGAAGAAACAGGATTGGTCTTTGGAAAGGCTTCTGAGAAATTAACTACGGCAATGTTGAAAAGGATGTTGGATGAAAAAGTTTCAGCAATACGTATTGCTGAAAATGCTGATGAAACACATCCAATTATTAAAATGCTAGGAAAAGATCCAACTGATTCATATGAATCAGCTTTAAAAGATTTTTATAGAAAAATTAGACCTGGTGAACCTGCAACTTTATCAAATGCAAGATCAGCAATTATGAGACTATTCTTTGATGCTAAACGATATAATTTGGGAAGAGTTGGTCGTTATAAGCTAAATAGAAAGTTGGGACTTGAAATTACAGATGAAGTATTGAAAACTGTAACATTGAAAAAAGAAGATGTAATCTGCGCATTAAAATATTTGATACGCTTAAGAAATGGTGATGAGTCAGTAAACGTTGATGATATCGACCATTTGGGTAATAGAAGGGTTAGGTCTGTTGGCGAATTGATTCAGAACCAATGCCGTATAGGCCTTGCAAGAATGGAAAAAATTGTTAAGGAAAGAATGAATCTTTTTGATTTTTCTTCTGATACAATGACACCAGGCAAAATTGTTTCTGCTAAAGGTTTGGCTGGCGTTTTAAAAGACTTTTTTGGACGTTCGCAGTTATCACAGTTCATGGATCAAACAAACCCTGTTTCAGAGCTTACTCATAAAAGAAGACTTTCATGTTTAGGACCTGGCGGTTTAAACCGAGAAAGAGCTGGATTTGAAGTTCGTGACGTACATTCATCGCATTATGGAAGAATATGTCCTATTGAAACTCCGGAAGGTCCAAATATTGGTCTTATTACATCACTTTCTTGTTTTGGAAAGATAAATGAATTTGGTTTTGTTGAAACTCCTTATCGTATTGTAAGAGATGGCGTTGTTACAGATGAAATTGAATATATGACAGCTGATATGGAAGAGGTCTGTGTTATCGCACAGGCATCTGCTAGATTGGATGAATTCAACATGTTTAAAGACAATATTTGCTGGGCAAGACATAAAGGGGAGTCTTTAGAAATAGAAACTACTAAAGTTACTCATATGGATGTTTCGCCAAAACAGTTGGTTTCTATTGTTGCCGGCTTGATTCCATTCTTAGAACATGATGATGCAAACCGTGCACTTATGGGATCGAACATGCAACGTCAGGCAGTACCACTTTTAAAAACTGAGGCTCCACTTGTTGGAACAGGATTGGAAGGAAGATCAGCTCGTGATTCCGGTGCTGTTGTAATTGCTGAAGAAGATGGTATTGTTGAATATGTTGATGGATTTAAGATTGTAATTTCACCAAAGCGCAATCCAACAAATAAAAAGACATATTTTTTAAGAAAATTTTTACGATCCAATTCTGGAAGCTGCATTAACCAGACTCCTATATGCCAAGTTAGTGATGTTATTAAGGCAGGAGATGTTATTGCTGACGGTCCAGCTACGGATATTGGAGAATTAGCATTAGGTAAAAACGTTCTTGTTGCATTTATGCCATGGTGTGGATACAACTACGAAGATGCTATTATTATCTCTGAGAAGTTGATCAAGAAAGATACATATACCTCTATTTATTTGGAAGAGTTTGAACTTACAGCAAGAGATACAAAGTTAGGTAAAGAAGAGATCACTAGAGATATTCCAAATGTCTCAGAAGAGGCTTTAGCTGACTTGAAAGAAGATGGTATCATTAGAATTGGTGCTGAAGTAAAACCGGGCAATATCCTTGTTGGAAAGATTACACCTAAATCTGAAACAGAGCTTTCTCCTGAAGAAAGGCTTTTAAGAGCTATATTCGGGGAAAAAGCTGCAGATGTTAAAGATGCTTCACTTATCGTTCCTCCAGGAACAGAAGGTGTCGTAATGGATGTAAAAGTCTTCTCAAGACGCGATAGGCTTTCAAAAACAGATGAAGAGATGGTTGAAGAAGCTTCTAGAATTAAAGATGTGCATCAGGAATTCAAAACAAAAGAATTAGAACTTCAAATGGAGCTTCATGAAAAGCTTGGAGCTGTCTTATTAAATGAAGAATGCCCTTCTCCTATCATGCATAGAAAGACCGGAGAGATAATAATTGATAAAGGAACGATTATTACTCAAGAGATGGTCGAGCTGATTGAAAATGAGAAAGTAGAAGATCTTTTAATGGAGTTTAATCCAATTTTTGATGAGCTAAGACGCATTATTAGAGAATTTGAACTAGCGATGCAGGTTTTAATTTCTAAGTATAAGGCTGAAGTTGAATTCATGCGTAAGGGCGATACTGATTTAGACCCGGGCGTTATTAGACAGGTAAAAGTATATATTGCTACCAAAAGAACTCTGCAAGTTGGTGATAAAATGGCAGGACGCCATGGTAACAAGGGTGTTGTTGCAAAACTTGTTCCTGAAGCAGATATGCCATACCTTCCTGATGGAACAACTGTTGAGATTATTTTAAATCCCCTTGGTGTGCCATCTCGTATGAACATGGGACAGTTGTTAGAAACGCATTTGGGATATGCAGCTAAGAAAGCAGGAATTTATATTAAGAGCCCTGTTTTTGAGGGCTTCCCAGAAAATGAGATTTGGAAAATGATGGAAGAACAAGGTCTTTCTAAAAATGGAAAGTTTGTTCTTTATGACGGCAGGTCAGGCGAGCGTTTTGATAATAATGTGGTGGTTGGATATATCTACATGTTGAAATTGAGCCATTTGGTTGCTGATAAGATACATGCTAGATCTATAGGACCTTATTCATTAGTTACACAGCAGCCTCTCGGCGGTAAAGCTCAAATGGGCGGACAACGTTTCGGAGAGATGGAAGTGTGGGCGCTGGAAGCTTATGGTGCAGCTCATCTATTGCAAGAAATGTTAACGGTAAAATCAGATGATGTTGCCGGCAGAACTCGCATATATGAATCAATAGTTAAAGGTGATAATTCGCTAAAAGCAGGAACGCCAGAATCATTTAACGTATTGATGAATGAGATGAGAGGACTTTGTTTGAACGTTAAAACAGAAACAATCATAGAATAGTTTACTTTAGGGAGTTCAAGATGATAGAAAATGAGGATTTTCATGATTCTCAATTTGATAAGTTAACGATAAAGATCGCATCCGACGATGTTATAAGAAATACATGGTCAAGAGGTGAGATTAAAAAACCTGAGACAATAAATTATCGTACTTTTAAACCAGAGAAAGGCGGACTATTTTGTGAAAAGATTTTCGGGCCTACTAAAGACTGGGAATGTGCTTGCGGAAAATATAAGAAGATCAAGCATAAAGGTATCATATGTGACAGGTGCGGGGTTGAAGTTACTTTATCAAAAGTAAGAAGAGAAAGAATGGCTCATATTGACTTAGCTGTTCCTGTCGTTCATATTTGGTTTTTTAAGACTATGCCGTCAAAAATTGGAAATATTCTAGGAATGTCTGTAACCGACCTCGAAAGAGTTATCTATTATGAAGAATATGTTGTAACACATCCAGGAAATACAGACTTAGAAAAGAAACAATTATTAAATGATAATGAGCTCAGAGAAGCCCAAGAGAAATGGGGAACAGATGGCTTTGTAGCAAAAATGGGCGGAGACGCTATTTCTGATTTATTAAAAACTGAAGATTTATCAATAGTTATTGTAGATTTAAAAGATAAGCTTAGAAAGACAAAGTCTATGCAAGCTAGGATGAAACTTGCAAAAAGATTGAAGATTATAGAAGGCATGGCTCAATCACCAAACAATCCGGAATGGATGGTGTTGTCTTGTGTGCCAGTCATACCACCAGATCTTAGACCTCTTGTTCCATTAGATGGAGGCCGATTTGCAACTTCAGATTTAAACGATTTATATCGAAGAGTAATTAATAGAAATAATCGTTTAAAATCTATTTTAAAACTTAAAACTCCTGATGTAATTATTCGAAATGAAAAGAGAATGTTGCAGGAAGCTGTTGATGCTCTATTTGATAATGGCAGACATGGACATCCTGTAATGGGCGCTGGAAATCGTCCATTGAAAGCACTTTCAGAAATGTTAAAAGGAAAACAGGGCCGTTTTAGACAGAATCTTTTAGGTAAAAGGGTAGATTATTCAGGTAGATCTGTTATCGTAATTGGACCTGAATTGAAATTTAATCAGTGCGGTATTCCAAAACAGATGGCTTTAGAATTATTTGAACCTTTTATTGTTAAACGTTTAAAAGATTTAGATTATGTTTATACAATCAGATCTGCGAAGAAATTAATTCAAAAGCAATCACCAGAAGTTTGGGATGTGTTGGAAGAAATTATTAAAGGGCACCCTGTTCTGCTTAACCGTGCTCCTACGCTTCACAGACTAGGTATCCAAGCTTTTGAACCTATCTTGATCGAAGGAAAAGCTATTAGGATCCACCCGTTGGTTACAACTGCTTTCAACGCTGACTTTGATGGTGACCAGATGGCTGTTCACGTTCCTTTATCTATCGAGGCACAATTGGAAGCTAAGCTTTTGATGATGGCTCCGGATAATATATTCCTTCCTTCATCTGGAAAGCCGGTGACTATACCTTCTCAAGATATGATCTTAGGATTATATTATGTAATGCATGATCCTATTATTATCCCTGAAAAAGAAGGGCGTAAAATTAAAGTGTTTAGAGATCGAGAAGAGGTCTTGATGGCACTTTCTGCAAGCGGAAGCTATAACCATTTTGATGATAAGTTATCTGGCAGAGAGCGAAATGATGAAACTGGCCGCGGTATACATATTCATGAAAAAATAAAAGTACGTATCGATAATGGCATTATTGAAACAACTCCAGGACGTGTTGTATTTAATACAATTGTTCCTAAAGAACTAGGGTTTCAAAACTATGCGCTTAGAAAGAAAAGACTTTCTGAGCTTGTTTTAGAGTGCCATAAAAAAGTTGGATTAGAAGCTACCGTTAGGTTCTTAGACAATATGAAGGATTTGGGTTTTGCTGAAGCTACAAAAGCAGCTCTTTCAATGGGAGTATGCGATGTTAAGATTCCTGAAGAAAAACCAAAAGTTGTCGCGGAAGCTTACAAACGTGTTGCGAAAGTAAAAAAACAATACGAAGACGGTATTATAACCGAGGGTGAAAGACATTCTAAAATTATTAGTATTTGGACAGAAGTTTCTGATTTCTTGTCTGAAAAACTTTATAAAATGATTAGCCTTATAGATGGACATAAGCTTAATCCTCTATATTTGATGATGGATTCTGGTGCTAGAGGTAATAAGTCTCAGGTTAAACAGCTTGGAGCTCTTCGTGGTCTGATGGCGAAACCATCAGGTGAGATTTTGGAATCTCCAATTATCTCTAACTTTAGAGAAGGTTTGACTGTATTAGAATACTTTATATCTACTCACGGAGCGAGAAAAGGTCTTGCCGATACAGCTCTAAAAACTGCCGATTCAGGTTATTTGACAAGAAGGCTTGTCGACGTAGCGCAGGATATTATAATTACGGAGAAAGATTGCGGAACGCTAAATGGTATTGAAGTTTCATCAATCAAACAGGGCCAAGAAGAACTTTTAGAATTAAAAGATAGAATTTTTGGAAGAACTGTTTGTGATGATATCTATCAGCCAGGAGACAGTACAAGGCTTCTTGCAAAAGCTGGTGATATGTTAACACGCCAGATGGCAGAAGCAATTGATGATGCCGGCATTGAAGTCGTGAAGATTAGATCAGGTCTTACTTGTGAAAGCAAACGCGGAATTTGTGCAAGATGTTATGGTCTTAACCTAGCTACCGGTAATCTAGTCGGTCAAGGTGAAGCCGTCGGTATTATTGCTGCTCAGTCAATCGGTGAACCGGGAACTCAGTTAACCATGAGAACCTTCCACATTGGTGGTATCGCATCAGCATCTGTAAGCCCTCAGTTGGTTTGTGAAAATGATGGAATATTGATCTATAAAGATCTACGCGTTGTACAGAATGAGGAAGGCTTTTGGCTGGCTCTTAACAAAAATGGTATTCTGCATATTGTTAGAGATGAAGGGCGTACTCTTGAAGAATATAAGAAATTATTGAGTACTAAGTCAATAGAGCCTCTTCAATCAATTAATGTTGAATTAGGAACAAAAATATTATTTGCCGATGGTGCAAAGGTTTCTAAAAATGACAAAATTGGAGAATGGGAGCAGCATAGCAGTCCAATTATCTGTGAAAAACCAGGATATGTTAAATATGAAGACTTGGTAGAAGGTATCTCAATACAAAAAGAGGTAAATAAACAAACTGGACAGATAGAACATATTGTAAAACAGCATAGAGGAGAACTGCATCCGCAAATCACTATTTATACAGATCGTGATCATAAAGAACTTGTTGGAACATATGCTATTCCTTCAGGTGCTGTAATTTCTGTTAAAGAGAATCAACAGATTAAGCCTGGTATGATACTTGCAAAACTTCCACGTGGCTCTATCAAGACAAAGGATATTACCGGTGGTCTTCCTCGGGTTGCGGAGCTATTTGAAGCAAGAAGGCCAAAAGAAGCTGCAGAAATTGCTAAGATCAATGGAGTAGTTGATTTCAAAGGCGTACAGAAAAACAAACGTATTGTCGTTGTTGTTGATGAAGAGACAGGAATGGAAGAAGAACATTTCATACCTTTATCAAAACATTTGATTGTTCAAAAAGGCGATATAGTTGTTAAAGGACAACAGTTAACAGATGGATTGATTGTACCACATGAAATTTTAGAGATCTGCGGAGTAAGAGAACTTCAAAAGTATTTAGTAAACGAAGTACAGGAAGTTTATCGTCTACAAGGTGTGGATATCAATGACAAGCATATTGAGATAATTGTCAGACAGATGCTTCAGAAGATTAGAACAACAGATCCAGGTGATACTATATTGCTTTATGGTGAAGATGTTGATAAAAAAACATTCCATGAGCATAACAGAAAAACTGTGGAAGAGGGTGGAAAGCCTGCTCAGGCAATGCCGGTTTTACTTGGTATTACTAAAGCATCTCTTGGAGCTGAAAGTTTTGTGTCTGCTGCATCGTTCCAGGAAACTACCAAAGTTCTTACTGGAGCTGCATGTAATGGAGCTATAGATTATCTTCGTGACTTTAAATCTAACCTGATTATGGGACATATGATCCCTGGCGGTACTGGATTTGAATATCATCAAAAGGTAAGAAAGTTCGCAGATAGAACAACTGACCATGAAGTTCTATATGATTTTTCTGATGAGATGGACCTGATGGTTTCAGAAACAGTTAAATAAGGTGGATAAGATCCACCTTGATTTTTTTATTGTATGTATTTTCTACTACATATAAACTCTTTGCTTAATATTTTTTAACATATGGAGTAACTTTGAAAAAATTATTAAGCTTATGAGCCTCTTGCAAAAGTCTAGCTAATTTTTTGTTAATAAGTCAAAATTTG
>CAYNVX010000005.1:0-25213 GCA_964400755.1 uncultured bacterium
GAGCCGGGTATTTTGAACTGGTTTCCCATGTGTAATCAGGTTGAAATAGAGGATGCGGCACGTGTATGGATAAGCTATAGCAAATATAGAGCTGTTCTTACCGCAACCTATAAAGGGGAACCTTGCGGGATTGCCAATTTATATTTGCAGCCTTATGTTAAATTGGCCCATCAGTCTCTTTTTGCAATTATTTTAGGACATGGCTATAGAAATAAGGGGATAGGAACCCTTTTGATGAAAGAGCTTATTAAACTTGCAAAAGATAGATTTAAGCTGGACATGCTCCATTTAGAAGTTTATGAAGGTAATCCTGCCATACATCTTTATGAAAGATTAGGATTTATTAAGTATGGAGTTCACAAACGTTTTTTAAAAGAATCTTCCGGCAGCTATGTCGATAAAATAATGATGTACAAAATTTTAAAATGACACCAAGTGAGTTGAAAGAAAAATTAGAGGCCTTTTCTAAAATAGAAGTTGAACTGATTATAAAAAATAACCGTTCTACTTTTTTTAATGTTTTGGAAATTCAGAAAAATAGGATGAGGCTTTCTTTGCATCAATTATTTTTAGATGCATCTGAGAACATATGCCGATCATTAATGGTTTATGCATTAAGAGGTGATAAAAGAGCTCTTTCTTCCATTAGATGCTTTGCAATGAGCTATTTTGCTAAAGCTGACTATTCACATAAACTGCTAACTAAAAAGATTGTTGTTAAAGGCAAGTGTTATGATCTTAAAGAGGTTTATGAAAATATAAATCAAAAGTATTTTCAGAATTCTTTAGACTTGAGCATTACCTGGTTTAAAAGACCTTCTTATAGAAGATTTAATCATATGACTTTTGGGAGTTATGACAGATCCTTAAAATTAATAAGGGTCAACGGAATTTTGGATAATTCAATAACACCTTTTTATTTTATCTATTTTTTAGTCTACCATGAGATGCTTCACGCAGTTTGTCCTGAAGAAGTTGATATTTCTAAAAGAAGAAGGATCCATACAAAATTATTTAGAGAAAAAGAAAAAAACTTTCCCTATTATAAGCAGGCAAAGCTATGGGAAAAAGATTTTTTAATGAAAAGTAAGAGGAAGCAATATGGCTGGACATAGTAAATGGGCAAATATTAAGCATAGAAAAGAAAGATCTGACAAGAAAAAAGGAAAAATATTTTCACGTTTGGCAAAAGAGATAATAAGTGCGGTAAAACAGAGCGGCTCAGACACAAAGAATAATGCTAAATTAAAGTTGGTAATACAAAAAGCAAAAGATGCTAATTTACCTAATGATGTAATCGACAGGAATATTAAAAAAGCTAGCAGCAGTGCTCAAGATGATTATTTTGAGATGTCCTACGAGCTCTACGGATATGGCGGCATTGGGATAATTGCCGATATAATGACAGACAATAAGAATAGGATTTCATCGGATGTTCGCATTGCCACAAACAAATGTGGAGGATCTCTTGCTGGGGTTGGATCTGTATCTTACAATTTTGATCGTAAGGGCATTATAAGGGTTCCATTATCTGAAATAGAAGAGGATGAGCTTTTCATGCTTGCAACAGAAAATGGGGCGGAAGATTTTTCTAAAGACGAAGAAAACTACATTGTTACAACTAAAGTTGAAGATCTTCATAAAGTCACAGAGGGAATAAAGGTAAAAAGCGAACCATCAATTGAGATGATCCCTAAAACTTTAATAGAGTGCTCTGATGAAGATACAGATGCAAACATTAAATTAATAGAATGGCTGGAAAATCTAGATGATGTCGATGCCGTCTATCATAATATGAAGGTTTAGTCGTTCACATATTTTCCAATACTTGCAATATCGCCGCTATTTATAGGAGTATATGTAAATTCTTTTTCTTTAGGTATTATACCTTGATATAAGACCGCTAGTCTTCTTTTATTCTCTTTGGACAAGAACTCTTTTGATAAAGAGATAAAATCTTTATAGCTCAATTCTTTTAATCCTTCGATCCGTTTTAGCATCCATTGAAAATCACCATCATAGTCAAAAGCCAAGGTATTTAAACGACTAGTCATTTCTTCTAAATTATTAGGAGGTGTTTCCAAATTGGTTATAAGATTTTCTTTTATATTTTCAAAACGATTTTCAGGAATATAGCTTTCGATTTCTTCATAGTAATCATCTAAAAATATTTCAAATCGAGTTAATAGGTCGTTTGGGATATGGGAATTGGACTGAACTGCAAAAATTTGGAAAAGTTCTCTTTCTATTTCCAAATCCTTACTTTTGGCCATATATGCAGTTTTCTGTTTTGATCGCAGTTGTGTAAAAAAAGCTTCTTGCAGAGCTGAAGATAAAATGGTTTGGGCAGCTCTTTTTTCAAAAGTGAAAGAACCTTCCTGCAGAGCTAATATTATGCCGTTGCCCAAAAGCGTAATGTTTTTATTTATAACATAGGGGCCATTGTTTGAAAGAAGCAGGACATTTTTTTTGATGTGTTCATTTTTCGGATAAGCTTCTTTTCCAACAAAGTCTTGGATGTCCATCCATATGGCCTCAGAATCCTTTATAGTTAGGTTTCCACTTAATAAAGCTTCAACATAGGACTTTACAAAGAGATTTTTAGAAAAGGCTGTAAAATCATCATAAGAGACAGTTTGAAGAGCATTTAATTGTTCAGTAGCTCGATATTGAGATGGTATTAAATAGCTTTGAAGTTCTTCATAAGCTTGATAGACGGGAAGTTCTTTTTGAACGTTTTCAAGCTTTTTTAAAAGTGAGCTATGGTAGATGTTGAATTTTTCTTTTGAAACCTTAAGGTTTTTCATGGCCTTTAAAATGTCTTCCAAAAGGAAAGAAGCCTTTTCGCTATATCCTGAAATATTAATATTTATGCTATAGGAATCAGGATAAATAATGCCGTTTAGGCCTGCAGCTTGAGCAGAATATACAATAGGCTCTAAATATTCATTTAAAGCTTTTATATATAGTTTTTTTAATACTTCTGTTTTGATCTCTTTAGTAATGGAAGCATCTATTATTTTTATTTGCCAGACAATTTCAGGAACATGATATTTTGTATCTTTAGTATAATAGATTGATCCATGGTCGTTATTAACAAGATGAGAAGGGAAGGTAAAGGTTCCTTCGCTGTTGTTGGTATCAACAATAGTTAATTTACTCGGTAAAAAAGGATTAGGCTCAGGTAGTTTTATATCAGGGTTAATCGAAGGTTTTTCTAAAGAAGAAATATAAGAAGGACTTATTTCTTTTATACTATATTCCGCTTCCATCCATTTTTCTTTTTTATCAGCTTGGACATTTGTTTTATCAGAAGAAGCTACAATGTAATATTGACATGATGTTGGTGAGAGTTCTTCTAAAGCTTTAGATATATTTTCTGAGTTGTAACCGTTTGCTAAAATAGATTTTTGAGGATAGCTAGAGAGATCTTCACTCATTAGCTTGGCTGTATGGTTCATAACAAAAATAAAGGGCTCTTCTCGGGATTGATATTCATAATTTATTTTTGCCATCGTGTTCATCTCATGAAAAAGATAGGGAGGTATCCCCGATTTTTTTAAGTTGTTAAGAGCTTCAAAACATCTTTGAATAACTTTTTTTGTATTGAGGATTCCTTTATCGGTTAATTTAATTTCCATAATGAACTGCAGGTTCAAATGATCTATTTTTTCAACTATGATATTTAGATCTTCCGCAAGAAGTTCTTGTTTTAAATTTTCAAGAAGGGAATTTGGCTGTCCTCTATTTAAAGTATAAGCTATTAGCTCAGCTGATTTTGACTCATCGTCAATTAAAGAGGTATCTAGTTCCCATTCAATAGAGAGCGTTTGAATATTGGCAATTGGTTTTACATATATAAATTTTTGTTTAGTATCATCTAAAAAAAGTGGAAGGGATTTTGACATTGGCGTGAGGTTGTGATTTGGAACTTTAGAAAATTTTGCTGATACGAATTTTTCTAAAGTTTCTAAGCTTTGATTGGAATATATTACTAAAGTCATAATGTTGGAGCTGTAATGGCTCTCATACCATCTTTTTAAAGTCTTCGGTGGAATAATCTTTAATGTGTCAGAGTTGCCGGTAGAAAATTTTCTGTTAGGATGATCAGGGTTGCCGATCTCTTTAGAGATCATATATCTGCGCCATTCATCATTTTCAATATTTTTTGAATGTTCTTGATCTACAGCATATAGCTCTTTTGAAATATTGGTAGTTCCAAATAGGGGATCAATAAAAAAATGGGCAAAACGGTCAAAAATATTAGTAAAGCTATTATTGTTAACTGAAAACATATAAACAGTCTTGTCCGGTGCTGTATAGGCATTTGTCATACCACCATTATCAGCGACATATTTCATAAAATCACTATCAGGATAAGCAGAAGTTCCTTGAAAAAGCATATGTTCGCAAAAATGGGCCATGCCGGGATACTCTTTTGGATCGGACCAAGAACCGTTTTGTACTCCTAAGGCTGCAGCAGATTGTTTTGCATCAGGATCTGAAACTAAATAAACTCTAAGGCCGTTATTTAAAAGAATTTTTTCAGTTTTTATGTTTTGTATGGAGGGAGTTAAAATCTTTAGCTGGTTGTTATCCTCTATTTTTTGAAAGTTCTCGCTTGAAAAAAGCGTAACGTTAACAATTAATGATAAAATTACAAGCCAAGATTTCATTTATTTCTCCTTTATAATTCTTTTATACTCATTTTCAACTAGTTTCCAAATATAGTTCGCTCTATTTTTTCTTTTTTCTTTTTTGTCCGGGCTTTCATTGCCGGGGTATTTTTCCATGTCGAGTTCTTCACCAAAAGATAGGTGGACAGGACATCTGTTGGCTATCCTTTCCTCTCCCATTTCTATTTGTATGCCGCTAGGTGGGGGGAGAATATGATAAGTATCCAATACCAATGGATAAAAATGAGTTTTTTTTGTTGTCCTTTTTGCCATTAGGGTTAACATTTCAACACTTTGTGGATCAAACGGAGCTACCTGTATCTGATTGTTTTCATCGATACGGTCTCTTCCTCCGCTAGGAGCTACATATATCACCTTGCCGCCATCCTGTAGCAGTTGGCTCATAAGTTCCATAACTCTTTTGTTATGGAGTTGCTTTTGATGGGTAAGCTCGGGTTTTACGGCTATATACCTTTTGGAATAAATAGATAAAAGATTACATCCCATGCTAAAAGGTATAGCAAGAGGATCTGTAATTACTCTTTCTCCTGCAATAAAGATCATCTCAGAAGCAAACTTTTTAAAAGTGTCCTGAAGCATGATGTTAATTAATTGAGGGTCAGCCTCTGTTTGATGATTTGCAAACAAAACTACATTTTCTTTTTTATTGATCTGTTCTTGCATTTTTTTAACATTTTCTAAGCCATATACCTTGGATTTTTCCATATCGACCAGTGGAAAAATAAAATCAAGCCCAAATTGATAATAATTGAAAGGCTCAGTAATTTTTTCATGGTATAAATCAAAAATAAAAGGAGATTGGATCTGTTCAACGATCATATCGGTAAGAGTATCAAATAAGGCCCTTATTGTTGATTTTGGAAAATTGCTCTCATTTGTCTCTTTTTCATAGGAATTATAAAGTTCTAAAAGGATCTGATAATATTTTTGTGGAAGATCATTTTTTTTTAAACAATCATTTAATTTGTCTATGAAATTCTTATACATCTATTTTTTGTCCATTTGTAAGAGAATAAAATTCATAATCATTCAAATGTAGGGAGTCGTTTGTTGTAATTTCTAAATGGCTTCTTGATCTTTTCGCCATTTTATAAAAATATTCCTTATCTCCCAATTTTAAATAGGAATCTAATTCCGGGTGGATGCACAATTTATAGGAATTATTTGGTTCTGTTAAAAGTTTTCTCAAAGATCTTTCTATTTCAATCGAAATTGTTTCATGATTTTTTATAAGAGCATGGCCATCGCAATATGGGCAGGAGGTAAAAATAGTCTGATATAAAGACTCTCTGCTTCTCTGTCTTGTCATTTCAACAAGTCCAAATTCGCTCATACCAAGAACTGTGCATTTTACAGGATCATCTTTCATTAGATCTCTTAATTTGTCTAAAACCCTTCTTTGGTTTTTTCGAAAGTGCATATCAATAAAGTCACAGATAATCAGTCCGCCGATATTTCTAATGCGAAGCTGCCTTGCAATCTCTTCTGCCGCTTCAAGATTTATTCTAACTAAAGCTTCTTCAACATTTTCTGAAGATTGATTTTGTAAGCTTCTGCCGGAATTGACATCAATGGTAAGCATAGCTTCAGTTTTATCTAAATAGAGATATCCTCCAGATGTCAGCCAAATCTTTCTCTTTAGAGCTCGGTCTATTTCTCGCTCAATGCCAAATCTTTCAAAAATAGGGGATTTATCTCGATAAAATTCGATATTTAAGGGATGTTCATTGCTATATGCCTGGTATAGATATTTACATCTTTTATAAGTTGAATAATCATCAATTAAAATTCTTTGATATTTTTTATCGATAGCTGTTATGAGAGCTTTTTTTAATTGGTCTGATTCTTCAAATAGACAATTGGGTTTTTTGGAATCATGAAACTTTTGTACAACTTCTTCCCATGTATTCAAAAGCTCTGTTGCTTCATTTATTAGAGAATCTCTTGATGCAGAAGCACTTGCTGTTCGACAGATTAGCCCCATGTCCTGGGGCATTTCAAATGCCTTTATTAGTTTTTTTAAACGGTCTCTTATCTGCCTATCTTCAATTTTTCTAGATACACCGCGATGAGCTGTATTCGGAAGAAGCACCAAATATCTTCCTGCTATGGAAATATTTGAAGTTAAACGGGCACCTTTTGTGCCGATTGATTCTTTTACTACCTGTACTAATACAGGCTGATTAAGTTTTAAGAGATTTTTAATATCATGTTGTTTAGTTTTTTCAGGATATTTACCGCTAGCTTTGAACTCAAAGTCCATTTCATACATATCTTCAAATTTTTTGGTATTCTCAAGTATGTCATTTATATGAATAAAACCATTTTCACCTTCATTTATGTCAATGAAGGCTGATTGAATGTTATGTAAAATGTTTTTTACTTCTCCACGATAAATATTTCCGGTAATCTTTCTTGATTTTTTTCGATCAATTACTAAATTATTTAATTTACCATGGTAAAGGTAGGCATAGCGGATCTCTTTTGATTCTACATTCAAAAGGATTTCTTGCATAAAGCCACCAATTCTTAAATTTTTATAAAAATTTTCATTTATTATACATAATAAATAATAAAGCTATCTTTTTCCAGTTTAAAAAATCTTCAAAAAATTAGCTAATGACTAATTGTTAAAATAAGATTTGATAGATGATATTAGATCATTTTCCGCAAGGGAAATAGCCCCTCTAATACCATTAATGATAGCTTTTGGGGAGGAATATCCATGGCATTTGATTACAATTCCATCAATTCCACATAAAATAGCCCCGGGATATTCAGAATAATGAAGTCTTTTTTTTAAGTTTATAAGATGAGATGTAAGATTCGAAAGCTCATCTTTAGAAACATTGCTATATAATAAGTCCAAAATGAAGGTAGCTACACCCTCTGCTGTTTTTAAGAAGATATTTCCCGTAAAGCCATCTGTTAGCAAAATATCTACTATTCCATCAAAAACTTTTTTTCCTTCAACGTTTCCTACAAATGTAAAGTCATTGCTCTTAGAGGCAAGTTTTTGAAGTTCTTGATAAGCTTTTCTTATTTCTTCCGTTCCTTTCCTTTCTTCTGTTCCAATATTTAAAATTCCAACTTTTGGTTTTGTGTTTTTTGAGACCTTTTGAAAAACAATTCCCATCTTTGCATATTCAATAAGATGTTTAGCTTTGCAGGAGACATTTGCGCCAACATCAAGTATTGAAATTAAACCCGTTTTTGTTGGAATAAAAGCCATCAGGGCAGGGCGTGATATTGAAGGAAGAGGTCTTAAATACATCCTAGCACCGCTAACGACAGCTCCGGTATTACCTGCGGTTAGAAAAGCATCAATTTGCTTCTCTTTTATCATCCTTAGCCCTGTGCTAATTGAAGAATCTTTTTTTCTTCTAATAGCAAATAGAGGATTTTCTGACATGGTAATAGAAGTCTTTGTAATTATAAATTCAAGACGGCATTGGCTGTTTTGAGCTTCTTTTAAAAGATCATTAAAAGTATCTTCTATTTCCGCAGTTCCTAAGAATACAAAGTTTATGGGTTTTGTTATTGTTTTTGAAAAAGTGATAATTTCTTTCAAGAGCATGGAAGGATCATTATCACTTCCCATTAGATCAATTGCAATATTTAGACCGATACTATTCAGCTTCGCTTTCATTGATTACTGCCTTATTGTCATAAAATCCACAATATGGGCAAATTCTATGAGGTAATCTAGCTTTTTTACAATTTGAACATGCCGATGTATTTTTAGGTTTTTTAGCCATATGGGCTCTTCTTGAATTCTTTTTAGCATTCGAAGAGCGGTTGCGTGGTACTGCCATTTTTAGTTCTCCTTAAATCTTCTTTCAAAATTTTACTTGTTTAATTCTTTAAATGGAAAATGAAAATTATCCATTTTATGCTTTTCTTCATTCTCATTAAAATATTTAGCAAGATTCAACCTTTCTGGGCAACTTGCATTATTGCATTCTACAAAGGAAGGAATTTCCAAAAGTATAGCTTCTCTCAACATATCTTTATAGCTAAAACAAAGAGCAACACTCGTTAGTTCCTCTGCATGATAAAAATTATCGATCTCAACAGGAATTTCAGAAAGTTCATTGCAGATCTTACATGGAAGCTTAACTGTAAATTTAATATTTAAATTTACAATAATATCCTCTTCCGCAATATATGTTTTTCCCGTTATTTGAACAGGGGATGAAAATAGAAGTTCTTTTTCTTCTTCTATATCCAAGTCTTTGATATTTATTAAACTATCTATTTTTTCAACATGGCCATTCTGAAGCCTGTCAATATATATTTTTAAATCTTGCGTCATAAATTAATTCTTTTTTTTATGAAATGAGACTAATTTATTACATATTTATATTAAAATTCCACAAGGAATCAACATATTAGGCTATTTCTTCTTAATAAATAGCGCGTCTCCTAGCAAAAATAAGCATTGCTGCAGTACTAAGAGTTGATACGGTTCCAAGTATAAAATTTTGCGTATTTGATAAGGTTCTTTCAATTATTGTAGGATCAACAGGACAAATATTGGAAGAGTTGTTGGCATATGATATGTTAGGGTTAAATAGAGGTAAAGAAATAAAGTCTGGCTGAGAGGATAATATGATTGGAGCAGCTGTTGTAGTTGCTGCTTTAAAATCTTTTATTACATAAAAGCTTATTAAGCCAATAGATACAAGGAGGAGAGCTTTTTTTATGTAGCTGGTTATCTTATTGTCTAGCTCTTTTCTGTCTGGAAGAGTTTCAACTTTTTTAGGTTTAAGATGTAAATATCCATGTCGGATTAAGTCTGCTGTTGCAGCGAATATTCCTAAAAAAATAAAACCAACTATTTTCACAATTTTTTTTGAAATAGAGTCTTCTGTTTTATATTGAAGCTTGTTTAAACAAACCCATTGAATTTCAGGTTTTAGTTTAGCGCACGCTAATATCGGCATAATTTTTCTCCTTAAAAAAATTTAGTAGTAATTAATAATTTTTTTTATTGATAAAATACAAGGAAATTCTGCTGGGGAGTTGATTTCTTTTAAGTATTAAAGAATTAATTTTAAAATTTTAAAATAAACTAAAAAATGTGTTTAATCTTTAATTGTTCAATTAAGTAAGCTCTGAATAAAAGCACCTTTTTGAACTTTATAAAAAAATCTTTTTTATTTTTTTTGGGATTTTTTTCAAAAATTTAGAATTGCAAATAGATTTTCAGTCTTTATTTTTTTTTAGTGCTATTTAAAGATCAGTTCTCACTATGTGTACAATAGCTTTTTCTAACTTTGAATTACGCAAAGTTTTTAAAATCTTCAAACAAATTAAGATCTTCTTCCTTTCCAATAATTTTCCCAACGTACAAGAATGTTCCAATATTCAGGAATATCATTTACTGAAACTATATGTCTTTTAGAAAGCACAAAATTCAAAGCCTGCTCTCTTGTTACATTATATTCTTTGATAAGATAGGCTAAAACTACTAATGCACTTCGATCTTTACCTTGTTGACAGCAAACCAGAACCTTTTTCTTATCTTTTATAGCTTGACTAATGATATTAACAGACTCATTTAATGAAGAAGCCTCAATATCATCCCCCTTATCAAGGAAGGAGTGTATTCCCACATCATCTTTAGGAGAAAGATCTCCAGGAAAATCAAAGCGGGCTTTTTTATTTTTTAAATCTGGATGTAAATTATCTTTAGCTGTTGCAGATACAACAAAATCAAAAGTATCTTCTGTATCGCCGGCTCTTCCCAAATAAAGATTTTTTAAAATTGGTGTGTAAGTTTCTCCGTCAACTAATTGCAGCAGCATCTTTTCTTGTATAGAAGGATCTTCAGGATTAAATTTAGGAGAAGCTTGAATCATTTTTTGTATTAAATCATTTTCAGGAATCTTTGCTCTATTGAAAATAGAATATATTAATACAGGTGTTAAACTTAATATTGTTCGGATAGCTACTTTTAGAGCCATTTTATTAATAGCATCTTTTTCAGATTGGCTTGCATATAGCATTGAAAGAACAGTTACAGCAAATGCAGAAATAAAAACTGCTTTTAATGAAATCCTTGATTGCGCTGGTTGTTCCTTTACTGGTTTATGAAACTGTCCAACTTTAATACCTAAAGCACCATCTAAAGACATAATAATTTTCCTCTTTAAATTAGTTAATAACTTATTAATAATTTAATTATAAATAAGAAATTATTATAATCCTATATTAATAAAACATCAAGTTATTAATGAACTTATCCTAATAAACTAGTAGAAATTATTTGAATCTGTTATTATATCTGCTTTTCTCAATGAGATAACAATGAAAAAGACTTATATTTGTCTTACCGATTAGTAATGGCAAACAATTCTCAATCTTATGGACTGGAAGCCATTGACTATAAGGGGCGTTCCAAGAGCTGGCTTTAGAAAAATCTGGAATTTATTTAAGAATCGTTCCTATTTCAAAGTTTTTTTGTTGTACTAAGATAGAAAACTTATTTGTGATATGACTTTCTCCTATAAAAAAATAAATATTTTAGACTATTAAATATTTTTTTTAGGAGTTTTTCAAAAGTTCCTTAACTATTTTATCCTTTTCGTGGCAAAAAGACCCTTTCCTTTAGGGGAGGGAAGAATTGACTGTTATTTGTCTATGTATAGCCGGCAAAGTAAATAAAAGAGAAGAAAAAGCTGAATTAATGCATTTAGAAATATGATTAAGCTTATCTAAAGTTTTCTGGTAAAGACTTTTAGGAGGTTCTTCTACCTTAATATTTTTGTTTTTTAGGTATTTATATCCTTGATAAAGACCATAGCAAATTGTAGAAAATGGAAAAAAAATAAACAGGACTAATAGCTTAGTAATTTTACATATGGTTGAATCATTTTTATTTGGAATAATTTTATTAAAACAATCTGTTGAATAATTTTTAATTTTTTGAATAAGCATGATAAATACCTGTAATAAGTTCTTTTGTTTTGCCAAGGCCTTGGCCTATAGCGTTAAATCCCATCCCTGTTAAGGGTTCAGTGGCAATAATCATCATCTTTTTTTTATTGAAATCCAGAGAAATATCTTTATTTTCGAAATAAGAGGCTGATACGTTTCTAATGATTTCTTTAGCAGCTAAAGCAGCTAAACCATAACCTATGCCAGTAAAATAATTTTTACAGAAAAGAACCAATGATCTGGATAGTAAAGAATCAAAAGCAGCAAAACCAGCATTGAAGGTCCTTATTGAACAAAAGATGGATATAGTAATGTTTGCAGCAATAAGAGCTGTCCTACAGGCAATTTCAAAATTAGTGGGAGGAGGAGGTGGTGAGACTTTTTTTCTAAATAGATTTGTTGTTTGGATAACCAGGTCAGATAAAATAGCAATTGGAGCGGTAAGAATAAAAAGTGCGTATTTAGTTATTTTTAATAGGAAAGAATCATTTTTATGAGGAGTAATTTTGTAAAACAAATCAAATTTGATTTCTAAACTAGATAGATTGATGATTTTCATAATTTAACTTAAAAAAATTGGACGGAAGTTTATAAGAAAAAATAAATTTTCTCAATTTTTAAAAGAAAGATTAGCAATTATAATATTTGCAGCTTCCCGGCTGGCATTTTTATCCTCAAGAAAGCTTTTTAAAGATATGCAGTCCGAGATAGCTTCATTTTTAGCTTTTTCATTGCCATGAATATATTCTAACCAATAATAAAGCTTGTTAAAAGTAAGATTAGGCCCAAAAAGTTCAGGGAAGATTTGTTTATTCATAATAATGTTTACCAAGCAATAGAAAGGAAGGTCGATTTTCAATATTTTTTGAGCAATATAGAGATCTAAAGGTTTTATGGCATATGTTACAATGGTAGGGATATTTCTAAGGGCTAGCTCTAGAGTGATTGTACCAGAAGTTGCTATGGCAAGTTCAAGTTTGGACATTATTGTATGATTATCTGATACATTGAAAAAATGAAGATTTTTTTTAGGGAAGCCATTTTTTTCAATGATACTATTGACCAGATCTTGTTTATATGTTGATACAGCAAAAATTAGATCTGGATTGTTCTCTAATAGTTTTTTTGCAGCTTTGAGCTGTAGGGGAAAATTTCTTTCTATTTCTATTTTTCTGCTTCCAGGGAAAATACCTATTAAATTTTTAGTTTTTTCAGGGGAAAACGATGGTAAGGAGGCTATTAAGGGGTGACCGACATATCTAACATCTAATTTGGTGTGCGAAAAATGTTTTTTTTCAAAAGGAAGTATTGTTAATAGAAAATCTAATGTTTGAGCCATGGGATTAATTCTATTTTTTGCCCAAGCCCAGACTGTTGGGCAAATATAATGGATTAATTTATTTGAGTAGCCTTTCTTCCTTAAAGATTTTTCTAATCTTAGATTAAATCCGGGATAGTCGATGAATATAGATGCTTTTGGATTGGACTTTAAGATGAATTTCCTGATTTTATAAAAGTAATAGATAAGTTTTGGCAGAGCAAAAAGCACATCTATGAATCCCATAACCTGAAAATTTTCCATTTCCATAAAACAGGAAATATTTTGAGTTCTCATCTCAGGGCCGGCTACTGCAACAATGTTTAAATTAGGATTTTGTTTTTTTAGTTCTATTATAAGATTTTTCCCATGCAGATCGCCGCTTGCTTCTCCGGCAAAGATAAAAAGATCAGGATTTGATGTTTTGTTCTTCATAAAATGTATTTTTTCTAAAAAATCGCTTATTATGTTTTTTAATATTTAAGTAAGCTTCATTCCAAATATTATATGTTTGAAATAATTCGGGCTCTATCATACATCTTAAATTAAAAAATTTCAAAGCCTGATTGAAAAAAGGATCCCTTGGGAGTCTTATAGATCTTCGTCTTTTGCTCTCAATGGGCATTAGACGGAACTGATTTGTGATCAGTGAAATCATAGCTGACTTCATTTTTCTCGGCATATGTAAAAAAGGACGAAAAAGGTCGTCGATAAGAATTTTTGTCTCTTCGGCAATAAGTCCAAGATGTAGCTTTTTATTCTTTTCTACATAATTTTTAAAAAGGATCTCTTTTAATATTGGAAAGACCAAACAAGATACTAAAACGGATCTTTCAAGACCTTCAGGATGGTTTTTTTTGTTATAAATGTCAGCCTGATCTAAAAGTGCATAAATGGGATTGTCCTGTTTTTCCATATGTTCGGCAAGAAGGGGCATTAAAGCTTTTATCAGACCATACTTTCTTAAGAGATTGAAAAAGGGCTTAGATGCACCAGACTCTAACATCCTTAAAAGCTCTTCAAGTATCCTTGCAGGGGAGCTTTTAATAATTTCATTTTTGCATTTTTCCAAACCGATTAAAGTATCTGGATCAATGGATAAATTAAATCTTGCTTCAAATTTTATAAGCCTTATCATTCTAACAGGGTCCTGAACAAACCTTGTTTCGCTTTTGCCAATAGTTCTTAGAACTTTTTTTTCAATATCGGGAAATCCTCCGACATAATCTATGACGGTTTGTACTTCAGGATCATAAAAAAGACCGTTGATAGTAAAATCACGTCGCAATACGTCCTGCTCAGGTGTTCCCCATTCATTGTCCTGGAGAATCAAGGAAGATTCTTCTGTATCGCCCATACGAAAAGTTGAAACTTCAATAATTTTGTTACCGAACCTTATATGGGCCAGCCGAAACCTTCTGCCAATAAGAATGCAGTTTCTTCGAAAAAGCTGTTTTATTTCTTCGGGCTTTGCAGAAGTTGAGATATCAAAATCCTTAGGTCTTACACCTAAAAGAAGGTCTCTTACACTGCCTCCTACTAAAAAAGCTATAAAGCCGGAGGTTCTAAGCTTTTCTATTACATAATAGGCATGATTGTCTATTTTGTTATGAGGGATACGATGTTCATCAATTGAGTATATTTTGGGCTGCACTTGGATAGTCTTCTTTCTTATGTTATTTTAAAGCGTAAAAAATGTTATTTAAAATGTCAATAAAAGCAATTATATAAAATTATATTTATATAATTCCTTCTAAAAAAATAATAAAAAAAATCTGGAGTAAAAAAAAAAATGTTTCTACAATATACTACATTATGAAACATTCTTTTGGACACATTACAGGTGGAGCTTTTTTAGTAGCGGGCACTTCAATTGGTGCTGGCATGCTTGCTTTGCCTGTTGTTAGTTCAATCGGCGGCTTCTGGCCATCATTGATAATTTATTTGGCTGTTTGGATGATAATGACCGCAACAGGTCTTTTATATCTGGAGTTGTCTTTAAAAATGCCTACCGATGCCAATATCATTTCTATGGCACAGCATTATCTTGGCAAAAAAGGGAAGCTATTCAGCTGGATCATCTACTTATTTTTGTTTTACTGCTTAAGTGTTTCATATATTTCCGGCGGGGGAGATCTAATTAAAAGCGTTACCGGCGATCTTTTTTCCATTGGCACATGCAACTTGCTGTTTATGATTATTTTTGGCTTTTTTGTATATCGGGGGGCTTTGGTTGTCGATAGAATCAACCTTATATTGATGATGGGATTAGGTATAAGCTATTTTGCCTTTGTTTTTTTAGGGGCAGGAAATATTAACTTTAGCTATTTGCAGAATGCTAATTGGAAGCCTGCTATATTGGCCCTTCCTGTAATATTGGTCTCGTTTGGTTATCAGGGAATCGTTCCAACATTAACATACTATATGAAAAAAGATGCTAGAAAGATCCGTCTTTCTATTATCTTGGGAACGACAATGGCCTTATTTGTATACCTTATATGGGAAATGTTAATTTTAGGAATTATACCGATTGATGGAGAATTAGGACTTGCAGCTGCTCGTATTAAAGGAGAAACGGCAATTGAGCCGTTGAGGCATTATGCAAATATTAAAACTATCTACGCTATCGGAAAGTTTTTTAGCTTTTTTGCAATTACCACATCTTTCTTAGGTGTTTCTTTAGGTCTTTTTGACTTTTTAGCAGATGGCCTTAAAATTCAAAAAAAGGGACTAAAAAAAATAGGTATTGCTGCAGCTACTTTCCTTCCTCCAACTATTATTACTTTAATCAATCCCAAACTCTTCTTGGTAGCTCTTGGCTATGCAGGGGGAATAGGCGGAGTTCTATTATTAGTCTTTTTGCCAACCTTGATGGTCTGGCATGCAAGATATATTCAAAAAGATATTAAAATTAAAAGACAGCTTTTTGGCGGCAAGGCCGCTTTAATTGTCCTTTTTATTTTTGTTGCTTTTGAGTTAATTGTTGAAATAGTTCAAGAATTCTTTAATTTTGTTTCTTGATTCTAAATTATTTTTTTTATATTAGTTTAAATATGAAGAAAAATAAATTAGAACAGATCTTAGTTGTTTCAGTAGCGGCTTTTTTTGCCCTTGTTTACATCGGGTTTATTTGGGTAAATATGGCCTGTCCAAAATGTTTTGAAGCAAAAAGCCCATTAACATTTGGAAATAAAAACGCTTCTGTTCAAATTGTCTTATTTGAAGATTTTAACTGTAAGCACTGCAAGATTTTTGCTCATCAGATCCTACCTTCTATTAAGGAAAAATATATCGACACCAATAAAATCGGCTTTACAATTGTTCCGCTAGCCTTCGGCTGCGGAAGTGATCGAATAGCTAATGCCGTACTTTCTGCATATGAGATAAATAAAAATAGCTTTTTTCCATTTTTAGAAAGTATCTCTCAGGGTTTAAAAGAATTCGATTCGCAAGAAAGCTTTGTTGCTGAATATGCAAAAATAGATCCTAAAAATTTAAGAAATTTTAAAGTCATCCTGCAAGAGAAAAAATTTGTCGGATATTTGCAGGATAATCTTTATCTTGCCAAACAGGTCATGAGAAATAAATTTAAGGTGCCGACTTTATATATTAATGGTACTAATGTCTCTGCACAGTCATTAACGAAATTGGAAAATACCATAGAAGAATTACTTTTAAAAAAGGAAGGATAAGATGCTTTTTTTGAGAAAATGGGCGATCTTTATTGCATGGATTATATCTCTTCTAGCATCTTCTTGCTGTCTTTATATCAGTGACTTTTTACTCTATGCACCATGTGCTTTGTGCTGGTATAGAAGGGTATGCATGTTCCCTTTGGTAATAATATTAGGGATAGCCTCTTTCAGAGGAGATAGAAAGATTTATATTTATACTGCTCCTCTTGCCATTATCGGAGCCTTGATTTCCATCTATCAGCTTCTTGGTACTTATTTTCAGTGGGAAAATCTTTGTTCTTTCGGAGATTGTATGGGACAAGGATTTAAATTCTTCGGAAAAGTAGATCTTTCCCTTACTGGTCTTATAGCTTTTTCATTAATATTTTTCTTACTTATAATATCCAGAAAAAAGAAATAATTTATATTTGTATTAAGTAGGATTTAGAGATTAATCAAACCCACCCCAGAAGGGATGGGTTTTTTGATAAATGCTTTTTAGCAAATCCTAATAGATTGCGAAAGAGGACCAAGGAGACCTTGGTGATATCTTGTATTTCTTCCGATTATTCTATATAGGCCTTCTTTTACGAACATACATATTATAAACCAAACTAAGATGTATACCCAGGAATAGGCTACATATTCCCATCCGATGCCGACAAAGTCGGTTGTGCCAAGACCATATACAGAAACTATAGTTCCAATTACTTGTGATACTAATGTTGCTGAAAAGAACTTCCACTCAGGAAAGGGTCTGGTCCATATAGCTTGGGTATTTCTAGTTAAGTAGATAGTTAGGTTGCCTCCGCACAATATGCCCATAAATGCCAGGGTTCTAAGATATCTGAACTGATGGGTAAAGTCCATACCCGTAAACCAGAACTTTTGTCCTATCCAAAATAGACCAAAAGTTGAAACTACACCTACTATCGCAAGACCGGTAGAAATAATAAATATCTCCTGCATATTCCATGAGGTAGGTTCTTTGTTAACCGGCATATTATCATATGCAATCATCATTATTGGAATGTCATTCAATAAAGCTATCAGGATGATCATAATTGCTGATAACGGATGATCGTTGAAAATTAGCATAGATAAGAATAAAAATAGTAAAAGCCTCATTGTTTCCGATATACGGTACATGGCATAACTTTTCATACGGTTGAATATTATTCGTGAATATTCAATTGCATGGGCTATTACCAAAAGACCTGGTTCGGTAAGTATAATGTCAGATGCAGCCCTTGCAGCATCTGTAGCGCCGCTTACCGCAATACCTATATCGGCCTGCTTTAAGGCTGGAGCATCATTTACTCCATCACCGGTCATACCTGTAATATGTCCTCGGTTTTGAAGAGTTTTTACAATTTCAAATTTATGTTGAGGATAAACTTCGGCAAAGCCGTCAGCATTATCTAATTTTTCAGCTTTTTCATTTGGCGGCTCATTGTCACTTAATAATTGAGCTACTGGAACAATGTTAATGCCAAGATCTAATTTTGCTGAAAGCTCTCTAGCGATAGCTTCATGGTCTCCAGTGACCATTTTTACTTTTATACCTAGATCCTTAATATGATCTATTGTCTCTTTGGTATCATCCCTTGCAGGATCAAATAGAGGGATTAGTCCTAAATAGCGCCAATTGTTTTGAGCATCTTTTTTTGCTACGCCCAAGGTACGATATCCTTTAGCTGCAAAGAACTCTACATCAGCTGTTATTTTATTGGTTATTTCTTCATTCGGATTTAACAGTTTCAAGATAACTTGAGGAGCTCCTTTAGCTACTTCGATAGTTGATCCATCTTTTTGTTTAACAATACAAGAAGCTTTTTTATTTACAGGATCAAAGGGGGTAAATTTTTCTTTTGTATAATCTTTTAAAAGATCTTTATTTTTTAGGCTTTCTGAAATTGCTTCATCGATTGCATCTTGTCCATCAGGATTGGAAGAAAGAGTTGCAAAAAGAAGTACTTCATCTACATCTTTTGCATCATATAGTTTTATTTCGCCAACTGTTAGCTGGTTCTTTGTTAATGTTCCTGTTTTATCAGAACATAAGACATCCATATTAGCTAAAGCTTCCACAGCGGTTAATTTCGAAACAATCGCTTTCATTTTCGCTAATTGGTTTGCTCCAATTGCCATCGAAACAGATAAAACGGTTGGCAGTGCAATAGGTATGCCTGCCACAACCAAAACTAATATAAAGATAACGATCTGCCCAATAGATTCTTGAACAGTATGTTCTATTTCCAGCCTGTAAAGGCTTACGATTAATATTATCGCACAAATTGCCAGAGTTGAAAAAATTAAAAGGTCTCCAATTTTAATTACTGCTTTTTGGAAATGCGATCTTGTTTCAGCAGTGCCGACAAGTTTTGCCGTTTGTCCAAAAAAGGAATTCATTCCTGTTTCTGTTACGATACCTATCATTTCTCCGGTTTTTGCAATTGTTCCTGAAAATGCAAGATCATTAACCCTTTTTGTCACAGGCAAAGATTCACCTGTAAGAGAGGATTGATCGACAGAAAGATATTCCCCCGAAAATAGTTTTAAATCAGCAGGAATAATATTTCCTAATTTAACACTTACTATATCTCCAGGTACTAAAGTCTTCGCTTCAACCATTTGCCATTTGCCATCTCTTAGAACCCTTGCCAGAAGTGCTAATTTTTTCTTTAAGGCTTCCATGGCATTGCCAGCCTTATATTCTTGAAAGAATCCAAGAGCGGCATTAATAATAAGCATTGCCATAATTACTATAAAATCAGGCCAGTTTTTAAGTGCGCCGGATAATATAGCGGCAACTTCAATCATCCAAGGAATAGGCCCCCAAAAAAATTCTAATATTTTTTTCCAAATAGAAAACTTTTTTTCTTCTAAAGCATTGTGGCCATACTTTTGAAGACGCCCTTCAACTTCTTGCGAAGATAAACCTTTATTTGGATCGACTTCTAATTTTTTTATGCATTCTTCTGCAGATAAATTTGCATAAGGACTATTAGACATGTTGGTTTTTTTATGCTGTTCTTTATTTTGTTGAGCATCTGTCATTTTGCTTTTCCTTGGTTTAAGAAGAAAAAAATATTTTTATTCCTATTATATGAAATAACAATTGATAAGTTTTTATTCCATAATAATTTTAAAAAAATGATTTTTATCTAAATAAAAATTTTTATTATTTTTTTAATTTTTAGTTAAGATCAATATTCTTGTTGATTAATTAATTCGAATATTTAAAATGCGGATTAAGAAGATAAACATTTCGGGGGATGGATCTCATGAATAAATTAAATGTAAAAGCTTTTACTCTGGCAACAGGAATGACTTGGGCTATTTCCATGCTTATACTTGCATGGATCTCAGCATTCGGATGGGGCTTGAGGGATGTAAGCGTTCTTGCAGGATTATATATTGGATATACTCCAACATTTATTGGAGGTATTATTGGTGCTCTATGGGGTTTTGTTGATGGAGCTGTAGGAGGATTCCTAGTTTCTTCTTTTTATAATTGGATAGCTAATAGAAAGAAAAAAACTAAAAGAAAATAAATAAAATTTTTCCAGAAAGTTAGGGGCTTATTCTTTTCAGAATAAGCCTTTTTTTAAATTTTCCTTTCATTCTTATCTTATCTTTTTTAAATTTGTTATTAGGAAAACAAAGGAGATCATCATGGCTAAACTATATTTCAGATATGGAACTGTTGGCAGCGCCAAAACATTAAATCTTCTTGCTGTAGCTCATAATTATAGACAGCAGGGTAAAGAAGTCTGCTTAATAAAACCTGAACTTGATACAAGATTTGGCAAGGCAAAAATTAAATCTAGAGCCGGGCTTGAATCAACTGCCGACATATTAGTTAAGCCGGATACTCTTTTAGATAAAAATCTTTTTCAAGACATCTATTGCATCTTGGTTGATGAAGCACAATTCTTATCCGAGAGCCTTATCAATCAGCTTCGCGATATTACATTAGAAATGGATATTCCTGTTATCTGCTACGGTCTTCGAACAGATTTTAAAGCAAGATTTTTTGAGGGCTCGAAAAGATTGATGGAGATTTCGGATTCTATAGAAGAAGTCAAATCCACTTGTTATTTCTGTAATAAAAAATCCGTAATGAACTTAAAACATGTCAATGGTGTTGCTACAATAGAGGGCCCGAGTATTCAATTAGGTGCTGAAGAACTTTATTATCCTGCTTGTTATAAATGTTATAAAGAGCAGGTTATAAAAGCTATTAACAACCAACAGATGGCAGTTGAAGAAACCAGTTAATCATCTAAAGTAAATGATATCTCTTTTCTCAAAAGAAAAAAAGCGGTCAGGTTGATTATCAATAGCAGAGCTCCGGCAAAGGACATAAATATAAAGGCTTGGCTTGCATTAATAAATGCAAAAATAGGGAGGGATATCAGAGCATATAAATAATAAAAAATTGCTCCTTTTTTCTTTGATATGAATTTAGCACATTTCATTCCTACAACAAAGTAAGTAATTATAGTTATATAACCCAGTAAAAATAAAAACAATGGCATGAAGATATGCATATAGGGGAAATATTTTGCTAAAGATAGCTGTATCATCATAGTAACATCAACAGGCTCTTTCCACATATTGGTTACGAGTATTATAAAGGTGCTTAAGCTGCATAAAATAAAAGTATTGAAAAAGACTCCGCTGATTGCAATGCTAGCCTGTTTATAAGGAAGCGCCCATTTTGTTTCAGAATGAATTACAGAGTTATAACCTATGCCAATATCTCCGGCATATGCTCCTCTTGAGAGCCCCATGGAAATGGTTAGCATAACAGTGCTTCCCGCAAATCCGCCTATTGCCGCCTGTTTTGTAAAAGCACTTTTTATAATAAGCAAAAAGATAGAAGGTATCTGGATAAAATTATTTGCCAAAACCCAAAGTATCATAAAAATGTAAAGTCCCAAAAATAAGGGTAAAATATAGCTGCAAATCTGAGATACCCTTTTAACTCCGCCCTTCACTGCTAATAAGATAATAACTAAAAGTAAAACTACGATTAAAGGTTTGCTTATCTGCCAATTTAAGCTTACAGAATTTGTAATTACATTGAACATGAAAATTTCGACACCATAAACACAGAGTAAAAGAGAGGCAAAAATTGCTGTCCATTTCATTTTAAAAGCTTTGGGGATGAAAAACATCGGACCACCATCATATCCGCCGGATTCATTGGGTCTTCTATGAAGCATTCCTAAATAGACTTCGCTATATTGAAGCAGCATGCCTAAAAAGCCGGCAACCCATGTCCAAAAAAGAGCTCCTGGTCCGCCTAGTTGGATAGCTGTGCATATTCCAACAATGTTGCCGATTCCTATGCTTCCGCTAACTGCGGTAAACAAAGTTTTAAAGGGATTTAGTCCCTGTTCTTGATTCTTTTCATTTTTAAAAGATGAGAAAAATAATTTTAATATCGAGGGGAAATTTTTTATTTGGAAATATTTGGATTTTATTGTGAAGTAAATCCCTAAAAAAATTATTAATACAAAAGCTATATATCCCCAGATAAAGTCATTTATCTGAGCTAATAATGAAAAAAATGATTGCAACATATTTAAAAAATATCTTTTAAAATTTTTAATTATTATCTTAAATAAAACGCTTTAAAGCTACCTTATTTTTTTCTAAAAATATATCTTTCCAGTAGTAGTTTTCGAAAAGGTAATCTTTTTCTCTTCGTAATATTACAAATGCAACATAAAGGGCCTCTATTGAGGAAAGGCCACTGTTTGGATCTGGACATTTAGTCTGTTTTCTCGGATAGGCTGTAACAAACTCTTTAGGAAGGGACCTTTTTTCAAAAGGCTGTTTAATGCTTTTTTCCATAACAGATGCATATTGCCATGTCCCATCAATTAAAAAGAGAGCTTTTTCGTGATCCTCATAAGAGAGCTCTTTAGCACCTAAAGTTAATAGTATATAGCCGGATAATGATGGAATGGGATCTTTTGGGTAGGTAAAAAAATTAAAGTTTAGATTTTTTTCTAAACCTTTCAAACTGCATTTTTTTAGATTTTCTTTTTTATGACGTAAAATAATTGTAGGTAATTTATTTGTCATTCAAAGGTTTTCCAAGAGGAGACATTTAAAAGATCTTGAGGTATTTCAAATAAGAACCTAGAGGGGTTGGTTGGCGTTGGCTTTCCCGATCTTCTTCTATTTCTTGCCATGCTAAGGAAGAGATATTTCATTGCTCTTGTTATTCCTACATAAAAAAGTCTTCTTTCTTCATCAACAGAAGTCTCCATAGAATTTTTTTCATGTGGCAGGATATGATCTTCCAGCCCTATTATAAAGCAGGCCTTAAACTCTAGTCCTTTTGCACTGTGAAGCGTTAATAATTGGAGCTTGTCCTGACCTTGCTTTTCTTTGCTGATCAAATTTTCCCTATTTAAAATAGTAGAGGAAATAAAATGGGCTAGGGAAACTTCTTGCGATGGCATCTCTTCTTCATATTGGGCAAGGGCATTTACACATTCAAAAACGTTTTCTAATTTGTATTCTCGCATCTTTTCAGATTTGACTTCTTCTTTGATAGCATTTTTATATTCAGCTTTTTCTATCAGCCATTCAAGTGCTTTGTGCATAGGTTTTTTTTCAAAACGAATGCGAGCTTCTTTTATTATTTCAACAAAGGATTTTATCCCATGTATTGATCTGGATTGCAAAACTATATTTTCTTTAGAAAGATCAAGTTTATCATCAGCAATCTTTTCTAAAAGAGTCCATAAAGCTATTTTATGAAGTTTTATATAATCGGTTAATTGTTTGATCGTTTTATCTGAGACCGATCTTCTGGGAACATTTATAATTCTAAGCAAAGCTTCATGATCGGAAGGATTTGTAATTATTTTAAGATATGCGAGGATATCTTTGATTTCGCTTCTTTCTGCAAATTCAAGACCTCCGCATATCTGATAAGGTATGCCTCTTATCCAGGATTTATCTTTTTGCCACATAGCCTGTATAAGATTAACCTCTAAATTTCTAGAAAGAGAATTTGATCGGTATAATATTGCAATATCACTCCATTTTAAATTCTCTTTAGTTTTTAAAGATATTGCCCTTGAAATTACTGATTGTGCTTCTTCAAGTTCGGTAGGGGCATGGAAAAGGGTAATCTTATCGCCGCAAGGATTGGTGCTCCACAAATTTTTGTTGTGTCGGGTTTTGTTGTTTTTTATTACAGCATTAGCTGCATCTAAAATATTGGGCGTAGATCTGTAGTTCTGTTCTAATTTTATTGCACATTTTGTTTCGAAGTTCAAAATGTGCTCGATGCTCGATCCTCTCCAGCTGTAAATTGCCTGGTCATCATCTCCAACAACAAGAAGATTGTTATATTTTTTTGATAAGAGCTCGGCTAATCTATATTGTATTGGATTAGTGTCTTGATACTCATCTATCATTATAAATTTGTAAATGTCTTGATATTTTTCTAAAACAGAAGGGTTTTCTTCAAATAGCTGAACCGTTAAAGATAAAATTGTATCAAAATCTACTGCATTGTATGCCATAAGAGCTTGACTTATCCTTTGATAAAGCTCTTTTGTCATATCATCTTTTTCCTTATCGCCAAGAGAAGGAAATTCATCTTCTTTTAAGTTCTTGTTTTTAGCATCTGAGATAACTTGTAAAAAAGGTGCTAATGATGGAAGGTCATCTTCGCTTTTAATAATATCTTTTACTAAAGATGTTATTAATCTTTGCATATCCCTTTCATCATAAATGCTGAAATTGGGGGTATATCCAACCTTTTTTGCTTCTTTTCTTAAAATCTGCAGACAAAAGCTATGAAAAGTAGATAAGGTGACAAGCTTGGCTTTTTTGGAGCCTATCATTTTTGCTACTCTTTCCTGCATCTCTTTTGCAGCTTTGTTAGTAAAGGTAAGACCTAAAATAGATGAAGGATCGACTTTATGCTGGTTAATTAAATATGAAATGCGATGGGTAATTACCCTGGTCTTCCCTGATCCAGCTCCAGCTAATACTAAAATTCTACCATTTATAGTTTTAACAGCTTTTTCTTGAGCTTCATTTAACAAGGTGTTTTTTGTCATAGGAAGATATCATCTATATTTTTGTTAAGAATATAGCACATTTCTTATTTGGGAAAAATACCCAAAATAATTTTAATTTTTTAATCATCAAGATCAAAAGCTTTATCTGTAAATCTAAAAGATCGTTCTTTACTAGAGGGGTTGTGCTCTCCCAATAGAGGAGATTTTCCAATAGAGGGCAGTCTTCTATTAGGAGGGACCATTACATATTCCCGATCATCATCATCATCATCATCAATTTGAGGTGAAGAAAAATTAGCTGATGGAAAAAACACACCTTCAACTTCTCGATCTTCTGGTGTTGGAAGAGAATCTTCGCTTGAAGCTTCATCTTCGCTATCAACTTGTCTGATTTCGTGCATAGAACGTTCAGTTTTCTTATGTCTTCTTTTTTCCTCTTCTTGGTCCATCAAGGCATACAAGTTCTGAGTCTCCCCATGGATAAATCCAGGGGGTTCTAACAGCTAGGATATAAACTCT
>CAYNVX010000006.1:0-24396 GCA_964400755.1 uncultured bacterium
ATCTATTGGGGGTAATCCTGACATATCTTTTCCTCCATTTAAAAAGTCGAGAGGAAACTATCATATAGAATTTTTTTTATCTAATCTTTTTTTTAATTAGAGAAAAAAATACCGGAGATTTGCTTGAGGCATAAAATATATCTCTTAAGGCTGCTACATTCCTGTTCTGACCTGGTTCAAGCTATTTTATTCCACAAGGTCCCCGGTAAAAGGTATAGGTTATCAAATCTATCTATTTTGCTACAAGTACCTAAATTTTTTAATTAACGTAAACTTTTTTCAGGTTTCGGCATAGCAGAAAGATTCAATAAAAAGCTTTCCGGATAGAACTTTGACAATATCTTAACAGCAGTGTCTCCATTCTGAGCCATTGAAGCAGCAGAATTAAGGCAAATGCCGACGCCAAGTCCTTTACCATAACCTGTAAAGATTACTTTGTTTTGTTGTACGCTGATTTTAATGTCGTTACTTAAAAGATTGTCTTTGCCGACGATCTCTTGGAAAGCAATAAAGTCTAAATCTTTATTTTCAGATTCATCGCTTATTCTAACAGCATAAGTTTTGTTAGAAGCTTCATCTGTATAAAGTTTAAGTTCTTTAATTGTTTTCAAATTAAGAAGTTTTGCCAGTTCTTGTTTTTCTACTGTATAAGACCATTTAGACTGTTCTCTATTTAATTTGGCATGAGGAGCATCAACACCTTCTTTCGGAGCAGACCAGTCTTTTCTGTAGATCTTATGGAACGGAGCAGTTTGTCCTGCGCTGTTTTCTGTCCATAATGCAGCAAAGGCTTTGTTCTGACCTTCTTCAGAATGAACAAGGATAAGGTGGCGGGTTCTATCCACTGCATTGCAGATTGCAGAATCCGGCTGAATTATTGCAGCACCTTGATACCCGGCTTCATCTTTCGAGATATGCCAAAAAGCATCTTTATTTCTATTAACATGAGAATATGCTGTAGTTCTTGCAGCAATTGCAACAGCTGCCATAACTTCATTTTCTAAAGGGTAGGGAAATTGAGGGGTTAAGGTAGATTTTAGAAATGATTCAATATTGATGTCGTTGATAATATTGATTTTTGATCCAGCTTTGAAAATTGCAACAGCACCTTCATATTGTATGCCGTTAACTAAAAGAGAAGAGTCTTTTGATTTTGGCATTATATAAATTTGGTGGATCCCAGGAAATTCTTCTCCCCATTTGATTCCGGAAGAAGTTGCTCTTACCATAAATCTTTTTCCAAGAATTCCAGAGCTTACTTTAGATCCATCCTGTGGATTGTAAATGATATATGATCCCTTAGCTTCTATAAGAGCTTCGTTAACATTTTTTTCCAGAAGAACTTGAATGTTTTCTGGTTGTCTTGGCTCAGCTGTTGAATAACTTTCAGCATATAAAAATTGAAAAGTTATTACTGAGCATAGAATTAAAATAGATTTAAAAACCTTCATAAGAAGTCTCCATTATTATTTGATGAATAACTTTTTTGCATATGGTCGTATGCAAGTTTTGTAGCTTCACGGCCTCTTGGTGTTCGTTTAATAAAGCCCTGCATAATTAGAAAAGGTTCATATACCTCAGAAATGGTATGGGGCTCTTCGCCTATTGCTACACTAAGAGTGCTTACTCCAACGGGTCCGCCGCTGTAGTGATCGATGATAGTAGATAATATTTTTTTATCCATTTCATCTAAACCTTTATCGTCTATGGATAACATTTCTAAAGCTTTGAGGGTGGTCTCTTTATCGATTATATTAACTTTATGTATTTGAGCATAGTCTCTTGTCCAGCGAAGCAGATTGTTTGCTATTCTTGGTGTTCCTCTGCAACGTTTTGCTATAACTTCAGCGCAATTTGTATGAATATTAATTTTTAAGATCTTTGCAGATCTAATAAGGATTTCTATTAAGCTTTTATCATCGTAATAATCTAATCTTGCTGTAAATGCAAAACGTGAGCGCATGGGCGATGATAAAAGGCCTGATCTGGTTGTAGCTCCAATTAATGTAAAATGGTTTAGTTTGACTTGTACGTTTCTTGCATTGGGGCCGCTGTCAATAAGCAGGTCCAAAGTAAAATCTTCCATTGCAGGATATAAATATTCTTCGATTGTTTTTTGCAGGCGGTGAATTTCATCGATAAAGAGGACATCTCCCTGTTTTAAATTTGTAAGTATGCCTGCTAGATCTCCTGGTTTTTCGATTACCGGTCCAGAGATAACGACTAGATTTGTTTGCATTGTTTTTGAAATAATATGAGCTAGGGTAGTTTTGCCAAGGCCTGGAGGGCCGCTGAATAGACAATGTCCTAAGGCTTCATTTCTTTGTTTGGCAGCTTCGATAAAGATATCTAATCTATCCAAAATTTTATCTTGTCCGACAAACTCTTTTAAAGTTGAAGGACGCAAGGAAACTTCAAAACTTTTATCCTGTTTTGACCAAGATGATTCAATAAAACTATCGCTCATTAATCTACTCGTTTAAAAAAAAATAATGCCTATTATTAAAAATTGTAGCAAGAAAAGTATTTCAAACGCTATACCTAATTGAGAAAAGCTTAAAAAAGGGAAGGAAAAATATGGCATTATTACCAGATCATTGGATAACTAAATTAGCAGAAAAGGGAATGATAGAACCATTTGAAAAAAATCAAATTAAACAATCCGACGAAAAAAAAGTAGTAAGCTATGGTCTATCTAGCTACGGATATGATCTTCGAGTTGCTAATGAGTTCAAAGTTTTCACAAATGTTTACAGTTCAATAATCGATCCTAAAAATTTTAGCGAGGACTCTTTTGTTAATATAAAAGGGCCCACTTGTATTATCCCTCCAAATTCTTTTGCTTTGGCAAGGAGTGTTGAATATTTTAGAATACCGAGAAACATTTTGACAATGTGTATTGGAAAGTCAACATATGCAAGATGTGGGATAATAGTAAATGTAACTCCATTTGAACCTGAATGGGAAGGATATGTTACTCTTGAAATTTCTAATACTACACCGCTTCCTGCTAAAATATATTCAAATGAAGGATTGGCGCAGGTATTATTTTTTGAAGCAAAAGAAGTATGTACAATATCTTATGCAGATCGAAAGGGTAAATATATGAAACAGGTAGGAATTACAATTCCTAGATTATAATATTGGAAAATATTTGCTGAAATTCTTAAAGTGTAGATAAGAAGAAAAAAATAAAAAATGGCTGCTTTTAAAAACAATAACAAATTTGAAAAAAAAGGCTTTTTAGAAAGGCTTTTCGAAACCCTTATTATTAAGTCATGGTGGGTTATCTTATTTATGCTGATCAGCTATATTGGATATGATCAGGGCATAAAAAAAAGAAAAGCTAATATTTTTGAAATAACTTGCAGGCTTCAGGATCTTGAAGTAGAAAAAAAACTTACTTTAGCCCAAAAGGAAGATCTGCTGTTGAGGATTAATTCTCAATCCGATCCAGCCTGGATAGAGATGGTTTTAATGAAAGAGTTAGGGGTAGTTCCTGAAGGGCAGATAAAAGTTCATTTCAAAAAATAATAGGCTTGCAAAATCAGGTTAAAAAGTGATTACGACCGTATTAATTATTGCTTTAGTTATTTTATTAATTTTTTCAGCATTATTATCTGCTTCTGAAACATCACTTTTTTCACTTTCTACTTTTACTTTAAAAGCTTATAGCGCTGATAAAGACAATAGAAAAAAACTAATTGCCCATTTGCTGCAAAAGCCAAGAGAGCTTTTGGTAACTATTTTAATGTTAAATATTATAGCCAACATCTTGGTACAGAATACTGTTTCCTCTATTTTTGGAGAATTATCAGGATGGCTTGTAAAAGTAGGCGTGCCATTAGTTTTAACATTGTTTATCGGTGAGATCCTGCCCAAGTCTATAGCTCTGCCAAACAATAAAGTAGTAGCATATAAGCTTGCTCCTTTTATTGCTTTTTCTGCGAGAGTGTTAGGACCTTTGCGTATTTTGTTTACAAAGATCACCAGCTATATTTCCAGGGTATTATTTTTCTTTATGAAAAAAGAAAAGCCTCTCTCTTCAGAGGAGTTGGAGCATGTTTTATCAAAATCAAAAGAAAAAGGTGTGATAAACATTGACGAGACCCAGCTGGCAAGAGGTTATTTAAAGCTTCATGATTCTTCTGTTAAAGAGCATATGCGGCCGAGAAGTGATGTATTATTTTATGACATTAAAGACGATCTTTCCAAATTAATGGATATCTTTACGGAAAAACAGACATCAAGAGTGCCCGTTTGCGATGACAACTTAGAAAATATCTTGGGAATAATTTCCGTTAAAAGATTTTTCTTTTATCGCTCACATATAGGCTCCAAAGAAGATTTGAAAAAATATTTAAAGAAACCCTATTTTGTTCCTGAGTCAACGAAGTCTTGGACTGTATTACAGTCATTGAGAGAAAAAAAAGAAAGCATAGCTATTATTGTTGATGAGTATGGCTCTATTTCAGGTCTTGTCACTCAAGAAGATCTAGTCGAAGCTGTGATAGGTGAGGTAGTAGATAAAAGAGATGTCAAACAGCAATATACCTTTGCCGGAAACGATGTAATTATTGCTAGCGGTAAACTTGAGCTGGATGAGATTGAGAAAATATTTGATGTAAAATTGAAGAGAACAACAAATGTGGTTACTTTAAGCGGCTGGCTGACAGATCTTGAAGGGGATATCCCTCAAGCGGGAGCGAAGTTTAAGTCCGATAATCTTTTATTTTATGTATTAGCAGCTGATCCAAATAGGGTTAGAAGGGTTTATATTCGGCTTTTAAAACCATCAAAAAAGGTTAAAAAAGATGAATAGCTCTCTATTTTTTTTAGTACTAGCTCTTTCCTGCGTTTTGATAGAAGCTTTTTTTTCTATGTTTGAGATGGCTTGTGTTTCTTTTAATAAAGTAAGGCTGCAGTACTATGTCAGCAAGAATTTTAAAAGGGCGAAATGGCTGCAGTTTTTATTAAATAATCCCTCTTATTTATTTGGAACAACTCTTATTGCTGTAAATACCGTTCTGCAAATTGGCTCTGAAAGTGCAAGGCGTTTTTATGAGTCATTAAACATCAGTCCAGATTATGCACCTCTTACTCAAATTTTTCTTGTTGTAGTATTTGGCGAACTTGCTCCTCTTTTTGCAGCAAGACGCCATAGTGAATATGTTTCAATGATGAGCGTTCCTGTAATTTATTTTCTTTCAAAAGTATTTACTCCGTTGATATGGATTATTCAAGGAATATCAAAAGTTGCAAACAAGGTTTTTGGAAAATCTGAAAATTCTCTTTTTTTAACTAAAGAAGAGCTTCAAAAGGCATTTGAAGAAAAAACAAAGAAGAGCACTGCACCAGAAGAGAATAATATCGATTCGATTGTTAGTAATATTTTTTCTCTTAAAAACAAGGTCGCCAATCAGGCTATGCTTTCACTAGAGTCAGCTAATATAATTTCATCGGATTGTACTTTAAAAGAGATGATGAATCTTTTAAGCGTTAACTATTCACCCTTTATTCCAATTTATCACCATACTAAATTTAATGTAGTGGGGATTGCTTATCCAAGGGATCTATTTATGGCGGATGAAAATGATAGGGTTATCGATCATGCACACCCACCATGGTTTATTACTGAAAAAACTTCTATTCTGCAGATATTGAAGCAGTTTCGTCATAACAATCAGAGTGTTTCTATTGTTTTGGATAATAAAGGCAAAGCAGTAGGAATATTAACATTAGACCAAATCATAGATGAGATCTTTGGGGATTATTCTTTATATTATTCCGATAAAAAATTTCCTTTATTAAAATCAGTTATTGAAAGAACTCTTCCCGGCGACATGTTGATTTCTGAATTTAATGAGCAGTTTGATGCACATTTACAATATGAAAATGCTGAGACTCTAAGCGACCTTATCAATGCTGTTTTGGATCACCACCCTTCTGAGGGGGAGGTAATACATATTGACCAGTTTGAGTTGATTGTTTTAGAACCCTCTTTGCTTGGAGCAAAAACCATATCTGTCAGAACGGTCATTTAGATTTTCTTAATTTGGCAACAATATCTAAAATAATTTCAATAGCTCTATCGATTTCTTCTTTAGTTGTATTTCTGCAAATAGAGAATCGGATCGAAGAACCTGCAATTTCTGGAGGGATACCCATATTTAATAAAACTCTGGAAGGGGTCATCGCTCCTGAAGAACAGGCCGATCCCTGGCTTGCACAAATACCTGCCATATCTAGCTTCATAAGAAGGGTTGAACCATCTATTCCTTTAAAAGCTAAGTTGCAGGTGTTGCAGATTCTTGGACCTTCTCCATTAATAATGATATCTTTTACGTTTTGAGTTATTGCCGCTTCAAAATGATCCCTAAGTTTTTTCATATAGCTGGTGGCATTGGGAAGATGATCGTTAATTAATTCGATTGCTTTAGCAAAGCCTAAAATTCCTGATAAGTTTTCAGTACCAGCTCTTCTATTATATTCTTGTGCTCCTCCGCTAATTATAGGAGATAGGTTCAAATCTGCTTTTACATAAGCAAGTCCAACGCCTTTCGGTCCATGGATTTTATGTGAACTAAAGCACATTGCACTAATACCGTCGTGAATGGTGAAGAGCTCTTTTGCTAACAGGGCAACGCCATCTACAATTAAGGGAATATTATGTGCTTTGGCTAAGTTTGCAATTTTCTCAATGTCGGTTTTTACTCCAGTTTCTGAATTAGCCGCTGAAATAATAATTGCCTTTGTATTGGGTTTTATAGCCTGTGATATTTGAGATTCTGTAGGAGCACCAAAAAGGCCGGGTGAAATAAAAGTTACCTCGCAGCCATTTTTAGCTAGCTCTCTAACGCTATTAAAGACAGAGGAATGGTCTAAGTCTGTGGTTATGATATGACCCTGGGGGTTAAGGCCAAAAATGCCTTTAAGGCACATATTGATAGATTCTGTGCCGCCGGATGTAAATATAATTTCATTAGGTTTAACTTTAAAAAATAAACTGATCGAATCTCTTGCTTGCAGAAGTCTTTTTTTAGCATCTCTTCCAAAATGATGGGTAGCGGAAGGGTTGGAAGGAGGAGAGAGAAGATCATTTTTGATAATTTCGAAAACTTCTTTGTCTATACTTGTAGTTGCGTTGTTATCAAGATAAATTTTATATTTCTGGGACATCGTCAACCTTAATTGTTAATACTGTAATATTGTCAGTACTTCCATTTTTTTTAGCTTCTAATATTAAACTTTCTGAGATTTTTTTAGTAGAAATAGCATTTCGAACAATAGTTTCCATAGCATCATTAGTAACAAAATCAGATAGTCCATCTGTACATAATATAAAATAATCATTTGAAGAGATGTTTGTCGAGGCTATGGAGGGTTCAATTTTTGGATGAGTCCCAATAGCTTTAGTAATAATATTTTTATAAGATCTTGGCATAACCTGCTCTTCGTTCATTAATCCTTTAGTCTTTAATTTGTTTACTAAAGAATGATCTATTGTGAGCTGTGTGATCTTATTATTTTGATAATGATAGATTCTGCTGTCGCCGACATGGGCATAAACTGCCTGATTCTCATAAATGCAAAGACAGCAGAGTGTTGTTCCCATTCCGCTTAAGCTTTCATTGTTTTTACTAAGGGAGAAGACTCTATGGTTAGCTTCAATTATTGCCAGCCTCATATGCGAAATTATTTGATTTGCCGTTAAGATATGCTGATTAATTGAAAAGTTTTTAGTCAATAACTGGCATACATGATTGACCGCTTCTTTAGCGGCAACTTCTCCGGCTTTATGACCACCCATTCCATCGGCAATTGTAAAAAAGCGGTATTCATGAAGGGCAGCCCATACATCTTCATTATTTGGTCTTACGCGACCGATGTCAGAGGTGCCGTATGATTCGATTTTAGGATGTTTTATCATTTTATGCCTTTGATATATACAAGGTTAATAATGCTAAAAATATTAAAAGTCGCATGAAGAACAATCGGAGCAATCAAGGATTGCTGTCTTTCATATAAGTAGTTTAAAAAACAGGCTAGAACAAATAAAGAGATAACAATATTGAAATTGGCATAGCTCTGCGCTATGGAGAAATGAAAAAAGGCAAATATTAAGCTGTTGATAATAATTGCATATCGTCTTCGGAAATAATTCTTTAGAAAATTATATAAAACACCTCGAAATAAAAACTCTTCAATAACAGGTGCCAAAATAACAATTACAATAATAGCTATACCAAAATAAAAAGGATGGTTATGAACAAGTTTTAGATAGTTGATGGCAAGTTGATCAGGAGTCTCTTTTATATTAAAAAGAACAAGTAAAAGAAGGTCTATTATCTGCGAAGTTAATAATACTAGAGGAAATGCTAAAAACCATGATAAAAAACCAATTTTAGCATCATAAAGATAAGTAAATTCAGCTCTATATTCTCTTTTAATAATGTGTGAGAGAGAAGAGGTGCGATATTGTGTAAAAAATAAGGCTAATCCAGCAAAAATTAATAAATTTAAAATTAAATTAAACCAGCTGACAAAAGCTATGCTGTTTTCTTTAGTTAAAAAAAAAGAAAAATGTTTAGTTATGAAAGCGCCTACAAAAACTGAAATTCCTATATAGATTCCAAAAGAAACTAAAAGATCTATAAAATTTACCGGATTTTTTTCTTTTTTTGAATACTTAGGAAGGCGGAAGAACCCTTTTACATATGCAATGCTAGCGATAACTAGCACTGCAAATGCAAAAAAAACTATATTCCAAATATCGCTATAGAGATATTCGCTTAACTTATCATCCATTATCTGCTCTTAGCAAGTGTCACATAATCGTTAATTCTATTAACAATTTCTTCAGCTAAGTGTTTATGAGCCATGCCCATTCTTGAATTTTCATATTCATTAGATCCCCAGCAGGTATTATTATAATTTGTTGGGCTGGCATGTTTGGATATATAATAAGATTCATTTATTGATTCTTGTAAAATTACTTTTGGCTCGGATCCTCTGATGTCAACGATTCTAACTCTCATAGACATATTTAAATTAGTTGCGTTTGTATCTTTAACAGCAGAAGTGTCATGTTTGATCAATTCCAAAAATACAATAAATTCATTTGGATTGAATCTTTCTTTTACCCATTTAATATCTGAAGCAAAAGGATTGTCATTGCTGCTCAAAAGATTATCTGCTTCTGTTTTAGGAGCAACAAATAATGCTTTTTTATTATTTATATTTGAATGAACTAAAGAAGAAAATTCTTCAGATAAGCTCCATGGAAGTTCAGAAGATGTTGAATCTACAACCGGAGCAATGGTAACTACAGGTTTAGATTTTCCATCTTCATAAAATTTTGCATAGCCAGGAGTGTTATTTGTTGAGCAGGATAATAGCATTAATGAAACGCTGATTACTGCGAGGATATTCTTTAACATATTTTTCCTCCGAAATAAATTTCGATTGTTAATTTATAATTATCTAAATAGTAACAAAATATTTTTATTCTTTTCTAGAGTAAACTTTTAGAGGAATTAAAGAGGTTTGCTATTTTACTTTTTGTTTATTAGCAAAATGTAAAGGTTTGTTGTTTTTCGTAGAACTTTTAACAAAAACAGTCCAATTCATTATATGAAGGTTAATTTCTAAATTTTTATAAGTTGAATTAAGATGAGCAGTCAATTTTTGTAATTTATGTTTCTTCAGGAACAATTATATAAAATTTATTTTAATTCAACGGGGGCCTTGCTCATTCAGAAATAAGAGTTTTTTTTATCCTTTATTTTATCAAGTAATTATTTTTAACAATTCAATTCTTAATTGATTTATTATAAGATTTTTAAGTTTTAATAATAAAAAGTTTTTTTGTTAAATTGAATTATCAAATATATTATTATAGTATTTATAATTTATCATAAAATAATAATACAAGGTAATAAATATGACCGTTAATAGAGTCCCCTCACTTACAACATTAGCTGCGCCATCAGCAGCTGCTAGAGTTCGTACATTTCCAGCTGAAGAGAACCGGATAACTGAGTTTGCAAGAGGTAATATTCAAAAATATAAGGAGTTTGAAAGAGCTGAAAATCCTTTATTAGAAGCAGCAAAAAAAAGCGATAGAGAATTTACAAGATTTTTTTATAATAGAAGTCTGGCTCTAATAAATCAGTTAACTCAAAATGGCAGAACGGCAATGCACGATGCAGCAAGAAGCGGCAATGCAGAAGCTATTAGATTAGTGCATGAATTAAATTCGTCTCTAATAAATCAGAAAGATCATGGTGGCATCACAACAATGCACTATGCAGCAAGAAGCGGCAATGCAGAAGCTATCAGATTAGTGCATGAATTAAATCCGGCCCTAATAAATCAGCCAGATCAAAATGGCATCACAGCAATGCATGCAGTAGCTAGAAGCGGCAATGCAGAAGCTATTAGATTAGTACATGAATTAAATCCTGTTCTAATAAATCAGCCAGATCAAAATGGCATTACAACAATGCATGCAGCAGCTAGAAGCGGCAATGCAGAAGCTATTAGAGTATTGCATGAATTAAATCCGGCTCTAATAAATCAGTTAACTCAAAATGGCAGAACGGCAATGCACGAAGCAGCTAGAAGCGGCAATGCAGAAGCTATCAGATTAGTGCATGAATTAAATCCGGCTCTAATAAATCAGCTGGATCAATTAGACCTAACAGCAATGCACGAAGCAGCTAGAAGCGGCAATGCAGAAGCTATCAGATTAGTGCATGAATTAAATCCTGTTCTAATAAATCAGCAAGATCAAAATGGCATCACAGCAATGCACGCAGCAGTTAGAAGCGGCAATGCAGAAGCTATAAGATTGGTACATGAATTAAAGCTCTAATAAATCAGCAAGATCAAAATGGCATCACAGCAATGCACTATGCAGCTCGAATGGACCATGCAGAAGCTGTTAGGGTAATTCGAGAATTAATGGGATATCGTTATTATTATGTGCAAGCTAAAGAATTTATTAGAGAAAAGCCAATTAAACAAATAGCTTTAGCCTCTATTGTAGCTTTGAGCGGCTATTTGACTTATCACTATTTAAATGAAAATAGATAAGATTCCTTTTTAAGAGAGGAGTTATAAAAAAGCCTCATTTTTGAGGCTTTTTTATTGTTCTTGTTGTAAAGTAATTATTTTAATATTTTTTTCTGTTCTTCTATAGGAGAATAAAAAAAAGTTTTATTATCAAATAATAATTTTAATTATAAAGAAATAAGTAGATAATTTGATTTAATTGATTTTTTTAATATTATGTTGTATAATTAAGACAAGAATGGTTGTAAAAATCTATAAAAAAGACTTTACAGAAATTGTTGTGGCTAAAACTTTGTTATGATATTCTTAACAGTCACTTATAAATAATAAAAGCTGAGAAATGCTTTTTTAAGAGTTAAAAAAATAAAATAGGAAAGGAGGCTTTTCATGTCTTTCGAAAATGCGAAGGCCAATTTAAAAGAATTTGGAAAAGAATTAAATCTAGAAGGATTGGTGTTTGACGAAAATAATACCTGTATTTTGGGTATTGATAATACCTTTTCACTGCATTTAACATATGAGCCGAATTCAGATCGTCTATATCTATATTCACCTTTATTAGATGGACTTCCAAAAGATAATAAGATCTTATTAAAATTATATGAAAGATTATTAGAAGGATCAATGCTAGGCGGCCAGATGGCTGGCGGCGGCGTTGGTGTTGCAGTAAAAGAAGAATTAATATTAATGCATTGCGTTTTAGACATGGGTCTTGGCGTTGATGCATCTGCTCTTCGCAGATTTGCTCCGTTGTTTGTAGAAACAGTTGAAAAATGGAGAGAGATCGTAAATAAAGTATGTGCTGGACAAGAGCCTGAGCCATTTACATTGCCAGTGCCTCCAGGACAGAAAAGACCGGACCTTCCTTCACCAGGAGGACTTGGAATGGGTGGTGTAAGAGTTTAATTTTCAATAGCGGCAGTATTTTACTGTCGCTTATTTTTTTTATAAATATCTAATTATTATCATTTTAATTGTTATATAGTCTCTTTTGTATTAAAATTTTTGACAAAAATTTTAGGAGAAAACGATGACTACATTTGTATCTCAAGTAAATTATTTTAATGATATACTTGCTAAAAGAAATATTAGTGAGCTTTTGCAAGACATTGATTTATTGCAAATTACAGAATCAGAATCCTTGGCTATAGAGGAAGGATATTATACATTTAGATTGGATGCCAAGGATCCTTCTTGTGACAAAGTAGCTGCCTATGTTGTAGCTTTATTTCAACAAATTGTTGGCTAATGGGCTCGATTTAAGAATTAGGGACTTAGATAAGCTCTCAACTGTCACAAGCAGAATTGAAAGAAGGGTTTTAATAAATGTCAATAGGGCTTATAAATACCAAAAGCAGAATGATACTGAATTGTTTGAAAAAACAGCCCTCGCCGCTTATGGATTTTTAATGGCATTTAGTAGTTGGGAAACTGAAAGAGGACATATAAAAGATCAAATGGCGACACCTCGAGATTGTATCCAATTAAACGATGGAGTAAAAGAGCTTTTATCAATAAAGGTATAAAAAATAAAGCGGCAATTTTTTACCGCATTATATTTTTTTTCTTTTTCCTGATGAGAGGCCCAAACATTTCAGCATACCTTTAAAACATGCATTTATTGAATCTAAACACCCGTAACTAGTACCTTTAGTTATTTTATGAGTGTTTGGATTGGCGGGATCTGCAAAATATGCGATATGATCAGATAATGTATGTGATAATCTAGCTTCAGCTGTTTCTGTGGTAAGAGCTGGATCAGATTCGAGCATTTTTACAATCTGAGCTTCTTCATCATCACTAGCAAGACCAGAAATATAAACTCCGCCTTCATATATATCTGAAAAAACCGAGCTTGTTCTTTGTTGAGTGACATCTATAGGCATCATTTATCTCCTTTTTTTATATTCAAAAAAAATTATGATTATAGATAAAAGATTAAGCAAATTAAAAGCTACTTTAAAATTTGTCCAAATTTTTGGTGATTGCTAAAAATGGATGAAAAATATCCTGAGATTTTGAAGAGAGGCCGCTTTGGATATATTTAATGCTTGTCATTACTGTGGAATGGTCCCTTTTAAAAATGGAGCCTATTTTAATATATGGCATCTTTAAAAGTTCTCTAATAAAAAACATAGAAAACTGTCTTGGAAGTGTACATTCCTTAGTTTGAGATTTTCCTAAGATGTCGGAAGTTTGTATTCCATATTGCTCGGCAATGATGTGAATTATCTTTTCCGGTGTTAGTTTTACTCTTTTTTCCTCTTCGATTATATTGGAGATATATTCTTTTACATGATTTAAATTCAGATCTTTAACATTGTCTAAATGAGATTTTAAGGCTATGGACTGTAGCGCTTTTTGGATTGATTTTATGCTATTTAGAGAAGTTTCAATAAAATCAATAATCTCTTTTGAAAGAGAAAGATTTAAAATGTTGGCTTTATTGATAATTACTTTTCTAAAAAGAGATTTTTCCAGTTTATCTAATTTTAATGAGATACCCCATTCAAATCGGCTTATTAAACGAGGTTCAATTCCGGTTAATTGATTAGGGGGGCAGTTAGCGCTTAGAATAATTCTTTTTTGGTTAGTGTGAAGAGTATTGAATGTGTGGAAAAACTCTTCTTGAGTAGCAGATTTATTAGCTAGAATATGAATATCATCGATTATCAATACATCAGCGTTTCTATATTCTTTTCTAAATTCCTGCATATTGGAAAATCTGATTGCATCAACAACATGTTGGGTAAAGCTCTGGGCCTTGATGTAAAAAACTTTTAAGCCCTGGTCTTTAAAGGCATGTGCAAGAGAGATCAGAAGGTGTGTTTTACCGCTAGCTGGAGGTCCATAGAGATATATAGGATTATATAAGGGGGCTTCTTCTTTTGAATATTCATTAATAAATTTATAAGTTATGGAAGTGTTCTCAGATGGGACAAAAATATCAAAGGTCAGATATGGATCAATATCATCGGAATTGATTTCAACTTTGTTGGAAAGAATAGAATTACTTTTATCTGTAGATCGCCTCTCATTTGCAAGGGACAGATGAACTTTGATTGGATGGTTGTTTTCATTAAAGAGCTCATTTTTAACAAGAGGTCTAATATGCTCTTCAAACCAAAGGATCTGAAAGCTATTTTCAGCTTGTAAATAGATATTCCATGCATCAAATTTTACAAGCTGTAATGTAGCTACCCATTTTCTAATAACATTAGTTCCAAGTCTCTTTTCTAAATTTATTAAAAAATCATTCCATATTTTCATAAATCTATATTTATTTAGATTTTACAACGCTCAAACTCTTTTTTTGCATCGATTTTGACATGTAATATTGTTGTGCTATTCCAAATAGGGTAGAGAACAAGAAATATATGTTCAAACCGGCAGGCATTTTATAAAAGATAACTGTAAAGACTATTGTCATTACATTTCCCATCATCTTTTGTTGTTTTTGCTGATCAGATGCAGGGCCTGTTTGTTTGGTCTTTGCTGTTAATTTGGATTGAACAAACATTGTAATTCCAAGAAGGATAGGTAGCAGGTGAAACTCTGTTCCAATAAACATTAGAGGATAGTTCCATTGAAATAAGATGTCAGGTGCTGAAAGGTTGTTGATCCATCCGGGAATAAATACGTCGCCCCTTAGTTCAAATGCAGAACGAAGCAGGTTGAACATGGCTATCAAGAAAGGAAATTGTAAAAGCATAGGGAAACATCCCATGAATGGATTTACACCGCTTTCTTTATAAGCAGCCATTTGCTCTAACTTAGCTTTTTGAGGGTTCTTTTTATATTTTTCCTGTATAACCTGCAGTTTTGGAGCCATCTCCTGCATTTTTAGCTGAGACTTTATTGACCATGAGTTTAAAGGGTACATCATCAGTCTTAAAGCTATAGTAACTAAAATAATCGATATTCCCCAAGAATGTGTAACCTTATAAAAAAGCTGCATCAGGGCAAACATTAATTTTGCAAAGGGATCGGTAATAAAGGATAAAAATCCATGTATGCTTTGAGCTCCAATGTAATCAGGAGAATAGCCAGTTATATTGTTTGTATATATCTCATCAATTCTTGAAAGGACAGGTTTAGCATAAGGTCCTGCAAATACTCTATATTGAACAGGATTAGAAGTAGCTTTTATTGGTAAAAATGTCTCATAGCCTGGATATTTTTCAGCGGGATAAAGCTTATATTGCGGATCGATAATAGAAAGTCTTGTTGGAACAGTAGACCCGTCAATTTTTTGAGTTCTATAACCAATACTAGCTTCAAGCTTGGAGTCCATAATCAAGCCAAAAAAACCGTTTGAATTGGAAATCCAGTCTAAATAGATCGAGGAAACAGTATTAGCTGTTTTAGGTAGAGAAACTTTGTCAACGATGCTTTTTTGTGTTCGGGATGTTCTAAGTTTTATAGCTGGATCAAAATTGTTTGAAATAAGCTCAACTTCAGGAACGCCGGATGTTAGCCATAGATTTTTGTTGTCTCCTTCAACTTTAAGGGAGAGATCAAAACAATAGGGTGCATCATTAGATAAAACAAATGTTTTTAAAATTCGTCTGTTTGACTGAACAAGTTCGAATTCTATTAAATTTTTTTCAAATCTTCTTATTTCAAAATTTAAATTTTCTAGATCGCTTTTGTCATCAACAATGTTTATGGCATAATAATATGGAAGGATTTCTTTATTGGATCCTTTAATGGATCTTCTTAATAGAGGATAATATCCGCCAAGTTTTCCATTTTGTACTAATTGTGTTCCGTTTGATGTAGAAACATAATAAGGATTTTGAGGGAACATTGCATTTTCAGGATAGACATTTTTAATTGTCTTGTCGTTTTGAATTTCATTAATTACGCTTTCTTCATTTTCTTTTGATTTGAAAGGAAGGTTGATTTCAGCAAGAGATCCTCCTTTATTTGAAAAGACTAGCTGTACATAGTCGTTTTCAAGTACATAGAAATTTTCTCCACCTGTTTGGATGGTTGGTGCAGCGGGCAGTGTCGTTTGTACTTGTGCCTGTTCAATTTCCTGTTTGATTACTTTTTCTACGGGCAGTTTTGTTGGGAAAAAGACCTGCATTACATAAAAAGTTGCGCCAAGTAATAAGACGAATAAAATTGATCTCTTATCCATTTTTAAAATCCTTTAGTTATTATTTTAATAAATTACCAGAAATAGCAATAAATGAAAAGATTAGCTGACTTTTTATATATTATTTATTCGACAATATTTTCTTTATTTTCTATATGATTCAAGAAGTGAGAAAATAAGTCAGTAGATCTTATTCCATCTAGCCATTCATCTTCAATCAATTCTTCAATAGGGGGAAGGGTAGCCATATCATGAGCTTTTTCTAAGAAATGGATAGATTCATCAAACCTATTTGTTAAAGAGTAAAGACAAGCTAAATGATAATAAGAGTCGGGATTTCCAAGCTGTCCTGCTCTTATTAGTTTTTGTTCAGCTTCTAAGTAATATTGCTCTGCTGCATCTAAAGATAAATTGTCATGAGCGAATAGAATTAGCATTAATCCCCATTCCAGCCAGATTTCATCAGCTTCTTCATCTTGTTTAATAGCTAGTTTAAAGCAGTCTACGCCGCGATTTAAAAGTTGTGTTTCCGGTGAAATTTCCATTAGATGAGAATAACAAAGCGCTAGACGATAGTGAATTTTAGGATAATCAGGGTCAACCAAAAGAACATTATTAAATATTTCTATAGCTTTTAAGTAGCAGCTTTCTTGTTCTAGACAGTCGCCTAAAAGGTCAAGGGCGATTCCATAGTGGAATATCCATTCAGGATGCTGCAGTATTGAATTTTTTTGAACATTTAAGGTTGTTTCGAATTGATGGATGGCTTCTTCTAATATCGGTTGGTTGGCAGAGAGTTTTCCAAGTTCAGCTAAGGTAACTGCATATTCAAAAGTAAGTGAAGGGCAGGCTGGTTTAAGGTCAATTGCCTTTTTGTAGAATTTGCAAGCTCTTTCCAGCATGTCACTATCTTCGCCGTCTTTTCCAATTCTTGAATGAGAATAAGCAATCGCTTGCCATAGGTCAGCGTTGCTCCTATCAAGAGAGAGGCCTATTTGAAATTTTTCAATTGCAATTTCATCATATTCGAAATCATTATAATAAAGACTGAAGGCATGCATACAAATGCCATAAGAGTGCCATAGGTCGCTTTCTTCGGAATATAGTTCTGTAGTTTTCATTATCTTATTTTCAGCTTCAACAATAAGCTCTAGGCGGTTTGTATAAGCTCCTAGTAGTGATAAGGATTCAACCCACTGGCCAATAATTTGAGGAAGCTTTTTCTTTCTTTTATGAGCCCTTATACATTTTTCGATAGAAGCTCTTAGTTTTTTTGGATCCTTGTTTAATTTTCCAGATTCTCCGAGTAGCTGAGCCCATTCTAACCATAGCTCAGCATCGACAGGATTGATTTCTAACGATCTTGAATAATGTTCGTCGGCTAAACTAAAATATTCTTCATCCATTGTGTTGAGATAGAGCTGAGAATATGCAAAGGCAAGGGATGTCCAAGAATCATAATGCTGTTTTGTTTTTTCAATAGCTTTTTTAAAATTTTCAATAGCTTGTAAGTAAAGATTGTTATCATTAATTAACAGTCCCATTTGAAGGTAGGCATTTCCAAAGTCATACCAAAAGGGTGCTGGGATATTATTTTGATAAGCAAAAGATGAATGAAAAGCCTGTATTGCCAGTCTAAGATCGATTGCTTCACCTGACTGATCAGCAATTTTTGTATAGACAAGGGCATAGTCCCAATATAATTCACCTAGAATGTCGCGCGATTGATTTTGTGAAAGGGTAATGGCCTGTTTATATTTTTTCTTGGCATCAAGGAAATAGTGGTTTTCTTTTGTTTCATTACCTAAGGTCAATAATACATTTGCCCAAGCCCACCAATAATCAAAAACATTGGAGTCTAGGCTTGTTGCTATTTTAAAATTTTTACTAGCTAGTAATAGGGCTTTTTCTCTTGTTTCATGTGTTCCATATTCAAAAAAAGCAAGTCCTTGTCTATACCAGACTAGAGGATTTGAGGGGTCGAGCTGTGATGCTAAATTAAAAGATTTAATAGCAGTTAGATCTTCCTTTAATAAAAGAAGTTCGCCTTTGCTTAACAGCTCATTTGCTAACTTTTTCTTTTCTTCGGAAGAGAGGTCTTCCCATTCTTTTGGAATTTCTGTTAATTTAAGACCACGTGCAAAGCTTTTGGGGAAGAACTTGTTGTAAAGCTGTTGAATAAAGTGCACTTGATGCATATATATTTTTTCAGTTTGTTTAATGGCCAAAGTTAGTAATTATATGGAGCTCTTCTTTTTTATACAAACATCTTCGGCTTAAAATAATTAATCTAATCCTTATCTAGATAAGTAGTTTTACAACATTTTTTTTTAATTTTCAAAAGAAAATATTTTAAAAAAAAATCAATATTAACTTTATATTAAGATTGCTTTTGAGTTAGGTAATTAATATTTGAAAAAACAATAGATAAAAAAATAAATAGGAAATTTTAAGTAAAAAATAACCGAAACAAATATTTGTTTCGGTTATTTAAAAAAAATTATTCAAAATCCCTGTCCATGACAGTTTTTCTTTTAGCGTTTTTAGCTTTTTCAATAGCTTTTTCGCATTCTCTTTCAACAACAGTGCTTAATGCGTCGATTGCAGATTGAGATGTGTTCATGTCAGCTTTGTCTTTAATAAATTTTTTTATTTTGCTTACTACTACTAATGTTTCGCTCATTTTTTTGTCCTTTTTTTTAGGTTTGTAAAAAAGTATTAAAAAAATATAACAAAATTTTTAGATAAATTAAAGTCTATATTTTTGACCCTAATCTTAACTTCAAAAAGTTACTAATTTATTTAATATAAATAAATTGAATTTTATAATAATAAGTCTGTGTTATTTTAATGTTTTATTTGTTATTATCGTGGTAATTTTACTAATTAATTATTTTAAAAAAAAGAGGTGTTATGAGAGCAGGTTTATTAGGTGGCGCCGCAGGTGCAGTTGTTGGTGGTGCTTTGGCGGGACCTTTAGGGGCAGCAGGCGGGGCTTTTTGCGGCTCTATGTTAACATCCGGAATAAATGATTTAATAGAAGGAAGGAACTATTCTGGAGCTTTAAAGCTATCCTCAGTTGCTGTTGGAATAAGTGTAGTAGCTGCAAAATATTTTTATCCTGAACCAAAACCTTTTGAAATGACTAAAAATCTTTGTAGGGAAATATTAGCTCAAGAAGGGAATCAGTTAAGTTCGTTTAGAGAACGCACTTTTCTTCCACCTTTGTATGAAGGGAAAGATTATGAAAATTTGCATGCATATAGCCAATATGGATATGAACATTTTTGTAATTTTAAATGGACTCCAGAAGGTTTTACAAAAGTAGCAGAATTCGCCAAAGGAAAAATAGAAGGAAATATTTATATTTTCAGTAACTATTTAGCTGTCCAAACTAATAATGCTATTCGATTTGTAAAAGCTCTGATTTTTTAGTTATAAATTCTTGCTTATAAAAGGCTAGAAGACTATATTTTTGACATCTTAAGTTTTAGATTTAGGTGATTTATGGACTCTGTAAACATTCAAGAAGATTTTGTACCTAAATCAGGGAATTTAATGGAGTCTAAAACAACTTTATTAGATGATATCCTTCACGAAAAACTTGAAAATGCCTTTCATAAAAAAACTTCTCAGGTAATGTTGCATGAGATTGCTAAAATTGCAATAGAACATTCTCCGATCGATCTAGCTTATGCAGTTTCCCATTTGCCTTATCATACCAGACCTATTCTTTATGACAACCTTCCTAATAGTGAAGCAAAAATAAAATTTATCGTTAATACGTCTAACGACACAAGATTAATAATATTTAGATATATGAATGAAAGGGAGATGAAGATCTTATTTGATAAGATGCCGACAGATGAAGCTGTATGGGTATTAGAGGACATGTCGGAACGGCGCTTTAGAAGGGTAATGGAGCTGATAGATCAGAAAAAAGCCACCAAGATCAAAGAATTAAAAAAGCATCACCGCAATTCGGCGGGACGTCTTATGACAAGTACTTTTTTGGTATTTGATATGGATAAGACAATAGGTCAGGCAGCTGAGTATATTCATGACTTTCCAAGGATAGATTTTTCTAAAGGGATCTTTGTTACTAATGAGAATGATGAACTGGAAGGATATGTTCCTTCTCGCAACATGATTGTAAATTCTCAAAATGTGCCATTAAAACAGGTTATGAGGCCTATTCTGCACAAAGTATCACCAGAATCGACAAGAGAAGAGGTGATCGATATTTTTGAAAGATATAAGGTTTCTTTTCTGCCTGTTGTTGAAAATGAAAAGATTGTTGGGGTTATAGCTCATGAAGATGTAATTGAGGCAATGGAAGACCTTGCCGATGAAGCATTTGCCATGATTGCAGGAACAGCTGAAAAAGTGTCTCCAACTGAATCTATTTTTAAAAGATTTTTTGCAAGATCGCCTTGGCTTATTGTTACTTTGATTGCAGGTTTAATTAATGTTGGTATTATGTCCTCTTTTGAAAAAAAAGAGGGTCTGCTTTTAACATTTGTTTTATTTTTTGTTCCTTTAATTACAGGAATGTCAGGCAACATTGGTATACAATGCAGTACAGTGCTTGTTAGAAGTATGGCCGTAGGTTTGATCTCAGTAAAAAACAAATGGGATGCAATTCGAAAAGAATTGCTTGTTGGGCTTTTTGCAGGGCTTGTATTTGGCTTGGGCTGCGGAGTGATTGTATATTTGATTGATACCTTTATAAATATAGGGTTTGGTATATCTCCTGTCACTTTAGGAGTGATTGTAGGATCTGGATTAATAGGGGCTTGTTTGGCAGGCACATTTCTTGGTGTTTTTTCGCCAATCTTTTTTGCATGGGTAGGAATTGATCCTGCTATATCATCTGGACCAATCGTAACAGCATTCAATGATATTTTATCTATGAGTATTTATTTCTTGATTTCTTATACATTAGGAATGTTCTTAATTGCTTAAAAAAGGTTGAATTTTTAGTCTAATTTTTATAATATATAAAATGACGATATATTATTTAAAACTAGTGTTGTATGACAAAGAAATATAAGCGTACTCCAAGAAATTATAATGGTACTGAATCACCAATAAAAGATCTAAAAACCATTATTCCCTTTTTTATGAATTCCATAGACAGAAAATATTTTAAACAACCCAAAAGGATTATTGAGATGTGGCCTGAAATTATTGGAGAAAAATTAGCTCATATGACACAAGCTGTCAAGTTTGATGAAGGTGTATTAACTGTAATTGTTAAGAATTCAACTTTATACAGTTTGCTTGTACAAAATGAAAAGGAAAGGCTTTTAAAAGTTTTACAAAAAAAATTTTCAAAAGAAGCTATCCAAAATATTGTTTTTCGGATTGGATAGTTTTTATAAAATTATAACAAAGAGTTCAAGAAGGCATGACTACAATGACAGATGAAAAGAAAGATTATGATGCAAGTTCCATAACAGTTTTAGAAGGACTGCAGGCGGTAAGAGAAAGACCGAGTATGTATATAGGTGATACTCAATTTTCCGGATTGCATCAACTGGTTTATGAAGTAGTAGACAATTCCATCGATGAAGCGATGGCAGGGTTCTGTACTGAAATAAATATTACCTTAAATAAGGATGGTTCAATTGCCATTGAAGATAATGGAAGGGGCATTCCCGTTCAGAAGCATGAAAAGGAATCTAAGAAACAAAGAAGGGATGTAACTGCTTTAGAAGTAGTCATGACTATATTACATGCCGGCGGTAAATTTGATAAAGGTACTTATAAGGTTTCCGGGGGGCTTCATGGTGTGGGAGTTTCTTGTGTAAACGCTTTGTCAGAAAGGCTGATTGCTGAAGTATTCAATAAAGGCAAACATTTTGAAATGGAGTTTTCTCGCGGAAAGGTTTCAAAAAATTTGAAAGAATTGGGACCTACTAAAAAAACTGGAACTAAAATCACATTTTGGCCTGATGCAACAATATTTTCTGTAACAAAATTTGATTATGACACTCTTTTGACAAGATTTAGAGAGCTTGCTTTTTTAAATAAAGGGATTAACATCAATTTTATTGATGAGACTGAATCACAAAGAGAAGATGTTCATTTTAATTATGAAGGCGGCCTTTTATCATTTGTTGCTTATTTAAATGAGGCAAAAGGACCTTTATTTCCAAAACCTATATATTTTGATTCTTCAAAAGAAGGTCATGATGGTACTGTTCAAGTTGAAGTGGCAATGCAGTGGAATGAATCTTATAACGAAACTATTTATAGTTATGTAAACAATATTGCAACAAGACAGGGTGGAACTCATCTAACCGGCTTTTCTACAGCGCTGACTAGAGTTTTGAATAACTATATCAAGAATAATCAGATATTAAAAACCGATAAGGTTGCAATAACCGGCGATGATATGAGAGAGGGACTTACAGCGATAATATCTGTGAAGGTTCCCAATCCTCAGTTTGAAGGACAGACAAAACAGCGTCTTGGAAATAGTGATGTCGGTTCAATTGTTCAGCAAGTTGCAGGTGAAGAGATTGCTGTTTATTTAGAAGAGAACCCTGCGATAGCTAAAATGATTGCAGACAAGGTAATCATTGCAGCTCAAGCGAGGGAAGCTGCTAAAAAAGCAAGAGAGCTTACTCTTCGTAAAACTGCTTTAGATAGTTCGCGCCTACCGGGTAAACTAACTGATTGTCAGGAAACAAATCCTGAGCTTTGTGAAATTTACATCGTAGAAGGAGATTCTGCGGGTGGTTCAGCAAAACTAGGAAGAGACAGACGCTTCCAAGCTATTTTACCTATTCGCGGTAAAATTTTGAACGTAGAGAAATCAAGACTGCAAAAGATTTTAAAAAATACAGAAGTCTGCGCAATGGTTTCTGCTCTTGGCTGCGGTATAGGAAAGGATACTTTCAATTTAGAAAAACTTAGATATCATAAAGTTATTATTATGACGGATGCGGATGTTGACGGATCGCACATTAGAACGCTTCTTTTGACCTTCTTTTATCGTCATATGCCGGCCTTGATAGAGAACAGTTATATTTATATTGCTCAACCACCTTTATATAGGGTAACAAAAAAGAAACAAAGCCGTTATATTCATAGTGAAAAAGAGATGGATGAGCATCTTTTGAATTTAGGAATTAGTGATGTATTAATTCGTCCTGCAGGTTCTGAAAATTCTTTTGAGAAGAATAAATTAGAAGATCTTTTAAAATTAATATTGGATGTTGAGTTATTTATTGCCTCTATTGAAAGAAAAGGGGTTTTGTTTAGAGAATTTTTAGCTGCTAAAAATGATGACGGTTTTTTACCTCTTTATCAGGTGAAGATCGCCGACAAAGACGAATTTGTCTATTCTGAAGAAGAACTAATAGAACGTAAAAAAGAAGATGCGGTTCTTCAAAAAGAAAATCATGAAGAGACTTTAAAATCTATTCCGGAAGAAGAGCAAACAGAAGAGATGAAAATGTTTCATCCAAAGAGCCTTCCATGTATTGAGCTTTATGATGAGAAAAGCTTTGCTTCTTTAAATAAAAGATTAAGTGAATTTAATCTAGTTTTAGAAAAATATTCTAAAGCTAACGGCGAAGCTTTTAACATTGTTGAAGAAGGAGGCAATGTAACAACTGTATCAACCTTAAAAGAACTTATAGATTTTTTAAGGGTAAATGGAAGAAAAGGGATCGAGATACAGCGTTATAAAGGTCTTGGAGAGATGAATGCAGACCAGCTTTGGGAAACAACAATGGATCCGGAAAAAAGAACGTTAATACAGGTAAAACTTCCTGATGTTATTGCTGCGGACCATATGTTCTCTATGTTGATGGGAGAAGATGTTCCGCCACGACGTGCATTTATTGAACAGCATGCGCTTTCAGTGAAAAATTTGGATGTTTAAAAAGTTATAAAAATTTAAGGAGAATACATGTCCTACACGAAAAATGAATCAATTCTTCCTCGTAATATAGAAGAAGAAATGAAGGAGAGTTATCTCAGATATTCCATGTCGGTGATAATATCTCGAGCTTTACCTGATGTGCGCGATGGACTTAAGCCTTCACAACGACGTATTTTATTTGCAATGAGACAATTAAATTTGTCGCCTGGTGGCAAACATCGTAAATGTGCAAAAATTTCGGGAGACACTTCAGGAGATTACCATCCACACGGTGAGACGGTAATTTATCCGACTTTAGTACGTATGGCCCAAGATTGGA
>CAYNVX010000007.1:0-2046 GCA_964400755.1 uncultured bacterium
AAAGATTTTTAAAGTATCTTTGGTTGGCTATATTACAGTTTTAGGCCCTCTAATAGAAGAGCGCGTGTTCAGATCACAGCTTTTTGTATGGATTAAATCTTTTCAAACCAACCCTAATTCTAGCATTTCTAAGATAATGAGAATCTTTATAAATGGCCTTATATTTGGCGCCTGCCACTTGAGCCCTTTCCAAGGATGGACTAATTTACCTATTTTTATCATTACCTCTATTATGGGAATGATTTTTGCCGCTTTAAGAGAATTTACAGGCGGGCTTATAGCGCCGACCACCTCCCATATCCTCCATAACAGCCTAGTTATGACTCAATACCTAAAATATTTATAAAAAACTGGCTACCAGCTATTTAAGATTTAATTACAAAGATGTTATTATAATTTATTTGATTGAAATTATTTATTATTGTTATAATTATTTATGAAAGAAATGATAATTAATCAAAAATTATGAAACATATTAAGAAAAAACACAGAAAAACAAAAAAAGCTAAGGATAAAATTTTTCTTTTATCCAATGGATTTTTCTTTTTTCTAAACTCTCAAAGCTTTCATTTCTGGCTTCGGCCTTCAATCTAATCTTTATTATTTTCCAAAAGTTTTTTTGTCTCTTCTAAATATCTAAATACAGGCGGCATATGAATGATCCGATATGGTGCGAACTCAATAAACTTCTTCTTAAAGAGCTCATTTTGTCTTTCATAAGAAAGATATTCAAAATAGAGCCATTTAGCGACTGTATCTAGATATATGTTCATAATAAGATTGTCAGAGGCTTTTTCACCTATCGTTTCAATAAAATAGGAAGAAGGCATTATCGATCTTGCAACTGCATCCTGATAGCCTACATATGGCTGATTTGAAACAAATAAACATTTCCCTGATTTTGGACTATCTTTTAGCCACTCTACAAGAGTGTCTAAAGTATCAGGTCTTTTTAAGACGCCATTTACCAATTTTTTAGGAGCGTCAACAAATATTACCTTAACATTTCTCATACCCTCCGGCAGATCGGCCTGCTCATATATAAACTTCATCATTTCTGTTTCATTTTTAGGAAACTCTTTAGACCATGAAAAATCAGCTCTTATAGGCAATATCTTATTTTCCGATTGTAAAAGCTCTGCTGTTTCAAAATCTTTTTCCAAATCTCTGTCACCGCCTAAAAAAACTAAAGTATCAAACCTAATTCCCTTATTCCATTCATTTACAAGAAAACTAAGACGAGATCTCACTCTTGAACATAAAGCTCCATAAATTAGAGCATACTCATATCTTTTAAAAACCGGTGTAATAGAGGCAATACAGCCTAGTCTGTCAAATATTGGCAGAAGATCCTGTCTCATCGCTGAATATTTTTCTTCTTCAAGCCATCTCTCTTTAGACCTTCTCCATTTTTCCTGAGTCTTATTAACCATCTCTTCAAAATCTTCATTATATTTAATGTCGAAAAGATCGAAAAGCTCATTTAAAGCTTGAGTAGGATGCTGCTGATCATCGAGGACAAATTCTCTCTTATTTTGATAAGAGCCCGCTGAAACTGTCAGGTTTATATTTATTAAAAAAATAAAGATAATAAAAAATATTTTTCTCATAAATAAATCCACATAAATTAAGTTGTATTTTGAAAGAATTTGCTATAAGCTTCAATATAATGCAACCTTTAATTAAGCAGCTAATTTTTCCAGGAGAAAAAGATGATAAAAGCTATCAAAAAAGATAAGGTCCATGGCACTGAAACTCTATTTTTTATACAGATTTTTTCTACATTCAGCTTTAGCGTTTTGTACTCAACGCTAGTTTTATACATGACCAGAGGACTCAACCTTTCTGAAATTCAATCAACTGCCATAACTGCCTGTTTTGTTGCTTTTAACTATGCCCTGCATTTGATCGGAGGCATGCTCAGCGGAAGATTAATGTCCCACCGCTCTCTTTTTTTACTTGGAATGATCCTTCAAGTCATAGGATGTCTGATCTTATCTTTAGTAACATTAAACAGTTTATATTGGGGACTTGCTTTCTTTTTAT
>CAYNVX010000007.1:2056-10664 GCA_964400755.1 uncultured bacterium
ACTGCCTTTTAACCCAATTTTTTTCTCCCCATGATAAAAGAAGGGAAAAAGCCTTTTTATGGAACTATAGCGGAATGAACATCGGCTTTCTAATAGGTTTTGCAATTAGCGGTTATTTTGAGCTTAATGCAAATTACAGCAGACTATTTCTAATTAGCTCCTTTTCCAATTTTATAGCGATTCTAATAGTTCTTTTCAGATGGAAATTTATAAAAGATAAGAAAACACATTTTATTAGCCTTCCTAATATGAAAAAAAATGTTTTTAGATTTTTTTCAATACTGATTTTTGCAGCAATAATTTTTTCCATGCGCTGGCTTATAAACAATCCTACCTTAAGCAATAATATGATTATTATTGCCGGCATTGTCATGTTCTTTGTTGTTTTATACTTAGTTTTTAAACAGCCTACAAAGCTTGCGGCTGAAAGAATCTGGGCATATCTGATACTTGGTATCATGTCGCTTGTATTCTGGTCGCTATATATGATGGCGCCGATGGGCCTTACCCTCTTTATCAAAAACAATGTAATAAGGAGCTTTCATGGCTTTACTATTGCTCCGCAATGGGTTTTAAATATCAACTCCATCATCATCATTATCGGCGGACCGTTAATGGCCTATATTTATAAGCACCTTCGAAAAAAAGGGTTTAACATTTCTATCCCGGCACAATTTACCTTAGCTCTTTTTTTAATAGGCCTTGCATTTATTATACTTCCAATAGGTATATCTCTTTCCGATTCTAAAGGTATGGTAAATTTTGGATGGGTAGCTCTCAGCTATATTTTGCAAAGTATTGGAGAACTATGCATCTCACCTATTGGATATGCCATGATTGGACAGCTTATCCCTGAAAAGCTTCAGGGCACCTTAATGGGCACATGGATGATGCTTACCGGCCTTGCAGCTGTTATTGCCAATATCTTCTCAAAAATGGCTGTTGGAACAACAAATCAGATCGCTCCTTTAACTACTAACCCAACATATTTCAAAACATTTAATATTTTAGGAATCAGTGCAATAGTAGCTGGCATTATCATGCTCTGTTTAATATCTTTTTTACAAAAATTAATAAAAGAGAAAAAACATCCGACAGATAGTTCAGCAGTGCCAAGATAGCTATTTTTTTTTAAAATAACCGATCAAATTGAACAAGGGATGTGACGCAATCCCCTAGATTTATCTATGAGGAGGTTCAAGAGCTCTTTTATAATCACTTTATTGTTTTTTTTCTCTGCGGATCCTGCCATTGTCTAAAACTATAATTTCACCATCTTCTTTCTGTAACTGCATTCTTCCCATTTCATCTATTCCAAGAAAAATCCCGCTAATAGGACTTTCATCCTTATTATCAATAATAATTTTTTCTTTCTTAAAAGCAAGTAGGGAATTCAGTTCATCTAAAAAGCAAGAAAAACCTTGGGTTTTTAAATCTTGAATGCATTGTTTTAAATTATTATGCAGTCGAGATAATATTTCTTCCTTGTCGAAAGTTCTTCCCGCTTCACACAATAAAGAAGTAACGGGTTGATCTAAACTGTCACATAATTCTCTTCCCATGTTGACATTTAGACCAATTCCAATCAAAAGCGCTGAATTTTCTTCATGAACTGCATCAATAGCTTGACATAACATTCCACTTACCCTTTTCTTTCCCAGCATCAGATCATTTGGCCATTTTATTTCTGGGTTTATTCCATATTCCTTTACTGTTCTAGCAACTGCTATAGCTGTCACCTGAGAAACAAAAAAGACTTTTTTAGATTCCTCATTGGGAAAAGGTAAAACAAATGTTACATATAAATTGACTTCGGGAGGAGATAACCATCGTCGATCATGAGTTCCTCTGCCAGCAATCTGCTCTTCAGCCGTTATTACAAGCCAATTTTCTTGATGAATTATAGAATCAACTAGCTCTTTTGCCCAAATTTGTGTTGAATCTATTAATGGAAAATGCTGCCTCAAATCTCCATTTAGATAACTTATCGTATGAGCAAATTTACTTTTTTCTAAAGCATCCATTAATGGATCTCGATGCACTGCACTTGCTGAAAAACCTTGACCTACATTGCCTACTGCCATAATATTCTCCTTAATAAAAAATTTTTTTTTAAATTTTAAATAAAGTAATCAATAAGATCTAAATATGCAAAATATTTTTTTATATTGTGACACGGGTGTAAACAAATATTTACTTCAAAAATTAGTACGGCAATTAAACAAAAAAGCAAACTGCATTCCTATTAAAGCACAAGAAGTAATAAACAGCGATTGGGCCCAAAAAGCACATCTTTTTATTATTCCCGGCGGACGCGATCTTCCTTATGTATCCAAACTAAAAAATGCCGGAACAGAAGCTATTCGTAACTACGTTCTGAGAGGCGGCAATTTTTTAGGCATTTGCGCAGGAGCCTATTTTGCTTCGAGCTATGTCGAATTCGATAAGGGGGGGCCTCTGCATGTTGAAGGAGCTAGAGACTTGCGTTTTTTCTCTGGAAGGGCCATCGGCCCGATTTTTGGAACCTTCAGCTATAAAAATAGGTGCGGTGCTGAAATAATTCCCATCTCTTATCACGATGAAAGAACAAAAATTTCTGCAATGTGCTACTATCATGGAGGCTGTTATTTTGAAGAGTTAAAGTCACCTTCTCATTCTGTTTTGGCTACATATAAAAATGGCCTTGCTGCAATTGTCCGAAGACCTGTGGGCAAAGGACAAGCAGTTTTATCAGGTGTTCATTTTGAAGTTTCCTTAAAAAACAAAGAACATGAAGAAAAACGACAGCAATTAATGCAAGCGATTATGCTTCATTTTGAAAAAATGACGTGACGCAATCCCCTAGATTTGTCTATGGAGAGGTTCAATATGATTGTTAAAACGATAGAAATTACTATTGATGTCATAATTATAAAATAGATAGAAAACTTTTCTTTTTAATATGAATATCTCTTGCCATTTTTCCAAGAGGAAGGCCAATTTTAGAGCCAAGCCATATTAGGGCTGCCGCTATCATTATAAAAAGCCCAATAAAGAAAAGTGTTTTAGCGATATTAGCGCTATTCACACTTTTTACCTTTGGTGCATAATGAGCAAATGTTTTCTTTCTTCAAAAGCCTTCTGATAACAAATATCAAAGCAGCAAGTGCTATAAAGCCAATAATAATATATTCCAAAAGACTCTTGTCTTCGAGCATATTATAAATTTTGTTCAATTGATAAACTATAAATACAGATATATATCCTAACATGGTAAGTCCTATAAGTTGTAAAAAAGCCCATTTATATGATCCAGTCTCTTTTTTTGTTATTGCAAAAGTTGCAATACATGGAGAGCTGATTAAAATAAAGAGCATGATTAAATAAGCCTGTAAAGGTGTATAGTCTTTCATTAGCTTCTCTTGCAAAGCTTTACTGCCCGACCCTTCGTCAGTGGAATATATAACGCCGAGCTGCGCAATAAAGACCTCTTTAGCAGCAAAAGAACTGATCAGGGAGGTATTGATCTTCCAATCAAAACCTATCGGTTTAAAAACGGGTTCAATAAAATGACCTATTTTACTTAAGTAGTTATCCACTTTTTCATTCTTGTTATCGCTTTTGGGAAAAGCGCTCAGAATCCATAATAATATTGAAAATCCTAAAATCAGAGTTCCCGCTTTTTTGATGTAAGAGCTGCCTTTGTTCCACATATTCATGAAAATAGATTTTACAAGAGGCTTTCTATATGGAGGGAACTCCATAATGAAAGAAGAGCTTCTTTTCTTAAACAAGGTAATATTAAAAAGTTTTATTAGCATAAACGAAAGAGCTATTCCTATCACATAAAGAGAAAGTAAAACAACAGGTCTTAAAATAGGTGAAAAAAAAGGGGGTATGAAAAGCATAAATACGACCAGCTTTGCACTGCAAGCTATTAAGGGGAGTACTAAGATCAATATCAATCTATCTTTTTTGCTCTCCAAAGTTCTTGTTGCCATAATAGCCGGCACACTGCAGCCAAAGCCTATTATCATAGGGATGAAAGCTTTGCCGTTCAGTCCAATTTTATGCATAATTCTATCCAACAGATAGGCAGCTCTTGCCATATATCCCGAGTCTTCTAAAATTGATATGCTCAAAAACAGGAGCAAGATATTGGGAAGATATATCAATACAGCTCCAACGCCGCCTATTACCCCATCTACTAAAAGAGCCTTAATAAGACTCTCTTTATAAAATAAAGACGAAACAGTAGTCGATAAAAGAGATATCCCCTTTTCTATCCACAATGTTGGAAAAGAGCCAATATAAAAAGTTACCTGAAAAACTAAAAACATGATTAATAAAAATATCGGCAGTCCGAAAATTCGATGTGTTAAAAACCCATCTATCATATCAGATCTTGAATGATGAAATTTAACCTTTCTTGAAACTATCTTTTTACATATCCTGGCAACAAACTCATGCCTTTCTTCAATATTGTCATCTTCTAAAAATGCTAATTTCTTGCTTTTGCTGCTATTTTTTGCTCTATTTGCAACGTCAATACTTTTTTGTATTAACTCTTTTATACCGATTTTTTTATTTGCTATAACTTCGACTACATCTATTTTTAAGATAGAAGAGAGTTTAATCAGATCAATAAAAATCTTCTTTTTTCTACAAAGGTCTGACATGTTCAAAGCTAGAACAATAGGAACATTTAATTTTTTAAGCTGAGCAGTTAATAAAAGGCTTTTTTCCAGATTTGTTGAATCAACAATATTTATTATAATGTCAGGCTTGCCAGTCAAAAGCTCATTTTGAGTTAACTTCTCTTCTAAAGAAGAAGAATGTAAATCGTAGATTCCAGGCAGATCTAAAATTGCAAGCTCTATATCTTTTTCTTTATAAGAGCCCTGCTTTTTTTCTATTGTAACACCAGGATAATTACCTGTTTTTTGCTTAAAACCGGTAATTTGATTGAATATTGTAGTCTTCCCACAATTTGGATTGCCTATTAGTGCAATGTTAACTTTCTTTTTCATTTTAAATTTTTTCAACTTCTATCTTCGATGACATTCCGCTTCCCAAAACATAGCGGTTGTCATTGATAGCTATAATCACAGGTCCTATAAAATCATTTTTGATAACTTTCATCTCTATCCCTGGAAAAATCCCCATAGCATAAAGCTTTGATTTTATGCCCTTTCCGCCATTAACCTTGGTTAAGGTAACATCACAAACTGCTTTTATTTCACTTAAGAACATATATTTTATTTATGGCCCATTATGAACTGCAAATCATAATAGAAAAATTGATTTCAGACAATTTGCATTTTTTTTTAAATTTAATAAAATAAATTTGATCTATAAAAAAAAATATATATAGATTATAAATAAAAAATAAAAACTTTAGAGGACATAAATGGACAAAGGTATCGTTAAATGGTTTAACAAAAGTAAAGGATTCGGATTTATCCAGCCTGATACAGAAGGCTCAAAAGATATTTTCGTACACGAAACAAATATTGAAACACTTGATCAAAATCTTGAAAATGGAGAAAGAGTTCAATATGAAGTAAAAAAAGGCGATAAAGGGCTAGAAGCTACTCACGTTAAACCCATGGACGAATAAATATTGAGCGATTTTCTATTTCTTAGAATATCGCTCTATTAAACCTCGAACCTGATCTACTGTTACTTTTGCATGGATATCATCACCGATCTTAATTACCGGTGCCATAGCGCACATACCTAAACATCTTGTTTCCATAAGAGTAAAACGATTGTCTTTAGTAGTCTCTGCAAACTCAATGCCAAGCTCTTCTTTAAACTTTTCTGCAACCTTTTCTGCGCCTTTGACGTAACAAGCCGTCCCCATGCAGATACTAATAATTATCTCTCCTGTAGGCTTCAACTGAAAATAATGATAAAAGGAAGCTACTCCTGAAACTTTTGCTGCAGGTATTTGCATAATATGTGCAACTGCATCCAATTTTTCTTTCGAAAGATAGCCATAATGGTCCTGCACTTTATGTAAGACTGCAATCAGCATGGACTCCGGTCTTTTTTCTTTCATGCACTTTTCGATGTAATCTAAAATCTCTTTCGTAAATTCAGCTCTATATTTCGCCATTAAATCTTTTTCTTCTGTAAATTCCTTTTTCATCTTATCCCCCTTGGGTATCTTGGATGATAATGTGTATGTAATATTTTATGTGCAATTTCACTGCCCGGTTTTTTTAGAAACTCTTTATACAAAGACTTGATAGAAGGATTATCACGAGAGACTCTATTTTTTTTCTCTTTATCTATTTGATAAAGAGCTTTTGCTCTTTCGGCAAAAAGTCTTCTATCTAAAATGTTATATCCTTCTGGAGGATAGGGCTGTCCGCCTCCTCCAATACAGCCGCCGGGGCAGGCCATAACTTCTACAACATGAAACACTTTTTCTTTATTTACTATTTTGTTCAATATCTTTTTAGCATTGACAAGGCCATTGGCAACGCCGATATTTAATTTTAGATCTCCGGCTGATAAAGTAACTTCTTTTAATCCTTCTACCGCCCTTACTTCTTCATATTCTATATCTTTAGATTTTTTACCGGTTATTTCTTCAATTGCAGTTCGAAGCGCTGCTTCCATTACACCGCCCGTCGTTCCAAAAATAACACCGGCACCTGTCGATTCGCCAAGAGGCGAATCAAAGTCCTGATCTTCCAGTTTTGTAAAATCTATACCATAGCTCTTGATCATCCAATTCAGCTCTCTTGTTGTTAAGACAGCATCTGTAAGCTTGATTCCATCAATATATTGTTCAGGTCTTTCTATCTCATATTTTTTTGCAACACATGGCATTACTGCAACGGAATAGATATCCTTTACATCAATATTATTTTTTTTAGCATAATAAGTTTTAATTAAAGCAGAGACCATGCCCATCGGAGATCTGCAAGTTGATGCATATGGTATTAGCTCAGGATAGAATTTCTCCATAAAATTAATCCAGCCGGGAGAACAGGAAGTAATTAGAGGAAAAGGACCATTGTTTTTTATTCTTGCAATAAGCTCGTTTGCCTCTTCAACAATTGTTAAATCTGCTCCGAAATCGGTATCAAAAACCTGATCAAAGCCTAACTTTCTCAAAGCTGTTACCATTTTTCCTGTACATGGCGTTCCGGGTTTATAGCCAAAACCCTCTCCAATAGCTGCACGAATAGAAGGAGCTGTCTGAACAATAACATGTTTTGTAGGATCGCTTAGAGCTTTCCAGATATCATCCGTATGTCTTTTTTCCTGAAGAGCAGCTGTTGGGCAGGCATTAATGCATTGACCGCATTGTATGCATACTGAATCATCCATATGAGCTTCATAAGCAGGACATACTACTGTATTAAATCCGCGGTAGTGCTGACTTAAATTATATACACCTTGAACTTCATGACATACTCTTATGCATCTTGCGCATAAAATACATTTTTCTGCATCTCTAACAACAGATACGCTGGAATCTTCTAAAGGATGTGATTTTCTTTTGCCTTCGAAAAGTCTTTCCCTTACACCTAGATCATAAGCCAAATGCTGCAGTTCACAATTTCCGTCTCTCTCGCATGTCTGACATTCTTTGGGATGGTTGTCCAAAATAAGTTCAACTATATCTCTTCTTGCCTGCCTGATTTCCGGTGAATTAGTCTTTACTTCCATCCCTTCTGATGCATAAGAACTGCATGATGTTAAATAGTAGTTAAAACCTTTTACTTCTACTATGCAAACCCTGCAAGATCCTTCGATGCTAAGGTCCGGATGATAGCAAAGTCTAGGTATCCTCACTCCAATTTTTTCAGCAGCATGCATTATAGTTGTACCTTCATCGACAACTATTTTTTGATCATCAATCGTAAGAGTAATTTTCTTTTTTTCTTTCATTTTCTAAACCTTTATATAATTTTCACAGCACCAAAATGGCAGACTTCATAACATTTGCCGCATTTGATGCATATATTCTGATCTATATGATGGGTCTTTCTTCTTTCACCGGTTATTGCATTTACCGGACACTTTCTGGCACAAAGAGTACATCCCACACATTTTTGCGGATCTATCTCATATTTGACTAGCATGCTGCATTTTCTAGCAGGACATTTTTTATCAACAATATGTGCTAAATATTCATCTTTGAAATATTTAAGGGTGCTTAAAACAGGATTGGCGCAAGCCCTGCCAAGACCGCATAATGAAGCTTTGCACATTAATTTTCCAAGCCGTTCCAATTTTGTCAAATCTTCCATCTCGCCTTTTCCTGCCATAATTCTGTCTAGAATCTCCAGCATCCTTACAGTACCTTCCCTACAGGGCGTACATTTGCCGCAGGACTCATCTTGAGAAAAGCCCATAAAAAATCTGGCAACATTTACCATGCAGTTGTCTTCATCCAGAACTATCAAGCCGCCGCTGCCCATTATAGATCCAACTCTACCCAAATCTTCATAATCAACTTTTGTATCTATTAACGATGCCGGGATGCATCCTCCGGCAGGACCTCCGGTTTGGATAGCCTTTAATTTTTTACCGCCGGGAATCCCCCCGCAAATATCAAAGACTATTTCTTTCAAAGTAGTTCCCATAGGAACTTCAACAAGCCCGG
>CAYNVX010000007.1:10674-14390 GCA_964400755.1 uncultured bacterium
GGACATTTCCAAAGCCCTTCTTTTGCAGGAAATGGAGGTCTTACCCTGGGCTGCCCTCTCTCTCCTTCTATAGAGTGTATTAAAGCTGTTTCTTCACCACAGACAAAGGCTCCCGCACCAAGTCTTATCTCCAAATCATAATCAAACCCGGACCCCAATATGTTTTTTCCAATTAATCCATGAGCCCTTGTAATCTCGATTGCTTTTTCTATTCTTTCTACAGCTAAGGGATATTCAGCTCTAACATAAAAAAATCCTTTTTGAGCTCCTATTGCAAAACCTGCTATTATCATACCTTCTATAACGCTAAATGGATCTGATTCTAACATGCTTCTGTCCATAAAAGCACCGGGATCTCCCTCATCGGCATTACAGACCATATATCTTTCTTTTATATCGCTCTCATGTACAAAGCTCCATTTTTTCCCTGTGGGAAATCCGGCGCCGCCTCTGCCGCGAAGCTTCGATTCTGTTACTTCATTAATGACCCATTGCTGATCATTTTTTTCTAAAACTTTTGCTAAAGCATGAAAACCTTGATAGTTTATATATTCATAAATGCTCAGAGGATCTACAAGACCGGAATTTCTAAGAGCTATCCTGCTTTGCTGGCAATAGAAAGGAACATTGCCGTAAACTTCAAAAAACTCGTGTGTAATTGCCTCTTTTTCTAATTGCTTTTGAGAATAGGTTTTCTCTTTAGTTTTAATTTGAGCTACATCGCATAGAGTTACCAAAAGATATTTTTCAGCCACTTTTCCTTCAACGATATGAGACATAAAAATATCATGGACAGCAGCGCTGTCTACATTTTTATATACAATATGATTTTGATTGGGAATAAAAACACTGACAATTGGTTCTAAACTGCACCTTCCGGTACATCCAACTCTTCTTAAATGAATATCTTCTCTGCCGGATGCTTTAATATGCTTTTCAAATTCTTTGTAAATTTCATTTGCGCCGGCTGCATTTTCACATGTTGCAGAACCAATCTGTATCTGTATTATTTTAGACTTGTCTTTCTCTAAAGAGGCTTTTTTAGCTTTTTCTTTTAACTTCTCAAAATTTTTGAGGACTTGACCTTCCATTTCACCCACCTATAAATGCTCAATATAATATTAATAACATTTATGGTAATTTTTGTAATATTTTTTTAAAAATGAAAGAGTTTTTAACTTGGATTTTATAAAAGCTTAAAAATTTGAGACGCTTTTATAACGCTTCTGATTTACCGGCAAAATCAATCATTTGTAATATATCATAAGGAGCAAAACGTGAAATCTTGCCACAAAGATTTACAAATGGTTTTTTGCTAAAAAACTTATGTAAATTATCAATCTTTTCTTAGTTCAAAATGATTTACTATTAAGAACTTAGAACAACACCCAAACTGGTTAGTTTAACGAGACTTCATTTCCCTTATTAGAATAAAGCCTTCTTATCGCTCTTCCGGCAGCATAAGCAGCTATACGAGGAAAAGGTCTGACCTTTTGATTTTGATCTTTAATTAACCTAAGAATTGCCAAAGACCGTCTAAGATATTTATTTTCCTGTTCAAGCGCCGCTATTTGCTGATCTTTTTCGGGAACTGAAAGAGTAACTCTAAAGGTTCCGAACATTTTCTTTAAAAGAGCATCTGTACCTTTTGCAGTTTGATGAAAAGCTTTTCTTACAAGCTCCGGCGAAAGGATAGCTGCAATAGTTGGAACATTTATTTCTTTAATAAAGCCCTTAACTGGAAATTTTAGAGCATCTGCAAACTTGTTTATAAAAGAATAATCAATTTTTGATACTATCGTTGTAGCTACAGCTTCACCAACAATCATAGGCGCAAAATATTCTTTAGTTAAATAATCAACACCACAGCATAGCATATTTTTAGCTGCTTGGAAAAACTGCTCTTTAGCAATAGTTCTGTCATCTCTCTGTTCAGCTTTAAATAAACTTCTCAAAGCCAATACTGTATTTATTGCTGCTGCACAGGAATTATAAACATAGCCTGTTCTCGCAGAAAATTCTGATGTCATATATATAACAGGTACTTCAACAGCTCTTCTAAAAAGAGATTTAGCAAAAGAGGAAATCTTCGAATCGGTTTCTCTAGTTTTTAAACCAACCTTCGAATAAGCCCAGTCTAAAGTATTTAAAGTTGCTTGATATCCAGTTGCTATAGGCAATCTGTATCTATCTAAGATTTCTTTTAAAGTTACCATAATTATTTCCTATAGTGTTTATTAATTTTTTATCTTCTCCAAATTGAAGAAATATGATTGTGCCAGCCTTCTTGTACTCTTTCACCTGCAGCATTGAAATTTTCCTTTCCCGTTTTAAGAAGTCTCCAGACATTCCATGAACCATTCTCTTGCACTACCGGCTGTGAAGCTGAAGGTTGAGATTCTCTTCCTATCGGCAGAGCAGCTCTTAAAGGAACAGTTTCTCTATTTGGACAACCAGCATTGCCATCAAAAACCCTTTCATAACCTGTTCTTTTAAAAAAGGCTAAAACTCTTGCTGAAAATGAATCAGGTAATTCAGGCAAACTTCTCTCAATTCTTTGTTCGTCGCATCTTCCCGGCAAGCATATAGCATTAGAAGGTCCTTTTCCGGAAATCATTCCGGGTCTATCTCTACCGCATAACTGAATATTTTGGCCTGATTGGGCATTTTGACATCTATCACCTTTAAAAACCGCAATCGCTCTTGCCAAAAATGAATCCCCAAGTTCCGGACAGCCGTTTCTTTCCACTTTTTGCTCATCGCATTTTCCCGGTACACACATAGCTTTAGATAATAGCCCCTCGGGCAGCTGAGCTCCTCTTTCTGCTGAACCAATAGATGCTCTTTTCGTAAGAGGACAAACCCCTTCCTTAGACTGAGAACATTTCTCTTTTTGCGGTACTAATCCTTTTGAATCCTGAGAACTATTTGAGTAGTTTTTTGCTGCAAAGAAAAGCCCGACCCCAGATAAAACCATTAAAGTTATTAAGCCAATCGCTAATACCTTTTTAGCTGTTGAAGAGAGCTCTTGTTTTCTATCCGGGTATACATTGAACCCTTCTGAATAATTAAGTCTTAAAGATCTATCTTTTTTAGGGATTTTCTTAATGTTCCTGTCAATTACTTTTTCATATTTATTGTCTAAATTCTTAGCTGCAAGTTTTTTTGCTGCTGTCAATACCAAATATGCATTTTTAGGATGGTTATATACTAAAGAGTCTGCCATAAAATCTACTGTATTCAAATTAGCCTTATTCTCTTTATCTTCATTCAATGTCTTTAAAAGCTCATAAGATAGGATCTCTAAATCGGAAATTTCATGATGATTCCAATCCTCTATATACGGATTGAACTTTCTTCCAAAAAGCCTCTTAAATTCTAAATCATGACTTTTTTCCGGATTATATCGATAATAGTTTTCATCAACATCGCAGATAGCCCCTAATAAATTATTCTTATAATTCACTTCATAAGTATAACTAAAAGGATTTGCGCTGCTCTTTGTCAAAGCCTGATAAACAGATGAAAAAAATGATTTAATCCTTATAAAGTAAACCCTGACAATAGCGTCTACCTTTCCTTCCAGCTCACTGCAGTTTAATCTGGAATATTGGACTATATCATTTTGCCCTGAACTTATAGGTAATATTTTAGCCATAATTATTAATTCTTTATTGATTTTCAGTTATATTATATCAAATTAAAATCAAAAAATC
>CAYNVX010000007.1:14400-22699 GCA_964400755.1 uncultured bacterium
ATCATTTTGCCCTTGATTTATAGGTAATATTTTAGACATAACTATTACTTCTTTATTTAAATTTTTTATTAACTATCAGTTATATTATATCAAATTATAATCAAGAAATCTAATTAATTTAGAAATAAAAATATTTTTATACTTAATTTTATACACCGAAAGTTGAAAAATAAAAAAAAACATGTAAAATAAAATTTAAATTGATGCTGCCCCCTCTCACTAAATAATTTTTTTGATAAGATGTAATTCTTTTTTTAAAAAGGAGTTAAAATCATGTCTAAAAAAAACACTTCAAATTTTTAACGGATGGCCAATGAAATTCGGTCTATACCTATATGGAATGGAAGACTCCTCTTCAAGGAGGACCCCCAAGAACAAATATTAGAACGGTTGTAGATGGTCAGATATTCTATCTTCTCACGAAGATGCACCTCTTAGTTATTCTGTTATATTCATTTATATTACCGGCTACTCTATAAGCTTCAGCTATATTTCTTAATGCTTCACCTTTTCTCAGATAATCAGAAATCAGATCAGCTGCTCTTTCGGCTTCAGGTAAATCACCGGCTTCTCTGTAAGCGTCGGCTATATTTCTTAATGCCTCGCTTTTTTTCAGATCCTCGGGGATCAGATAAGCTGCACTTTCGGCTTCTGTTATTAATCTTAAAATTTCGCTTATATTATCGGCTTCTCTGTAAGCTTCCGCTATATTTCTTAATGCCTCACTTTGGGCTTCATAATCAGGAATCAAATCAGCTATTCTTTCGGCTTCCAATAAATTACCGGCTTCTATGTGAGCTCTAGCAATATCTTGTAATGTCCTGCTTTTTCTCCAAATATCAGAAATCAGATCAGCTGCTCTTTCGGCTTTAGTTATTAATCTTTGAAATTCATTTATATTATCGGCTTCTCTGTAAGCTTCCGCTATATTTCTTAATGCCTCACTTTGGGCTTCATAATCAGGAATCAAATCAGCTATTCTTTCGGCTTCCAATAAATTACCGGCTTCTATGTGAGCTCTAGCAATATCTAGCAATGTCCTGCTTTTTCTCCAATTCTCAGGAATCAAACCAGCAACTCTTTCTGCTTCAGGTAAATTACCGGCTTCTCTGTAAGCTTCAGCTATATTTCTTAATGCTTCACTTTTTTTCAGATAATCAGAAATCAGATCAGCTGCTCTTTCGGCTTCCAATAAATTACCGGCTACTCTGTGAGCTCTGGCTATATCTGCTAATTCTTCTTCACTAGGGGGCCTAAATTCAACTTTATTAATTTGTCTAGCACAGAATGGACACCGAATATAATCTCTATTTTCAAAAGTTGCTGCTCTTGCCCATTCAGTTAAACAATTACCATCATAGGTCCTGTGAATAATGCTTCTTCCAGTACTATCTACACAACACGCTGTTTGAAAATTAACGCCCTCTGTAAGATTATCATAACAAATTTCACATCTTGGCCCTGTGGGCCCTGTAGGACCGAGATAAAGTTCAACTAAACGGCTTTGTGTAATTGGCTGCATTGCTGCCATAATTACTTCCTTATTATTTTTATATAATAAAAATATATTAAATTTAGCATATTATAACATAATTCTTAATTAATTCAAGACATGGTTTTTAACTAATCAGAAATCAGATTAGCTGCTCTTTCGGCTTCTGTTATTAATCTTTGAAATTCATTTATATTACCGGCTTCTCTGTAAGCTTCGGCTATAGCTTGTAATGCCCTGTTTTTATCAAAATTATCAGGAATCAGATTAGCTACTCTTTCGGCTTCCAATAAATTACCGGCTTCTATGTGAGCGTTGGCTATATCTTGTAATGCCTCGCTTTTGACTTCATTATCAGGAATCAGATTAACTAATCTTTCAGCTTCCAATAAATTACCTGCTTCTATGTGAGCGTTGGCTATATCTTGTAATGCCACACTTTTAACTCCATTATTAGGAATCAAATTAGCTACTCTTTCAGCTTCCAATAAATTACCGGCTTCTATGTGAGCTTCGACTATATCTTGTAATGCCTCGCTTTTGACTTCATTATCAGGAAAGGAATTAGCCACTCTTTCAATTCCTGCTAAATTACCGGCTTCTCTGTAAACACGGGCTATACCCTCTAATGTACTGCTTTTGACTTCATTAATAGGAATCAGATTAGCTGTTCTTTCAGCTTCCAATAAATTACCGGCTTCTATGTGAGCTTCGACTATATCTTGTAATGCCTCGCTTTTGACTTCATTATCAGGAAAGGAATTAGCCACTCTTTCGATTCCTGCTAAATTACCGGCTTCTATGTGAACGTCGACTATATATCGTAATGCCACACTTTTGACTACATTATCAGGAATCAAATTAGCTACTCTTTCGGATTCTAATAAATTACCGGCTTCTATGTAAGCTCTGGCTATTGCTTTTAACGCCTCGCTTTTGACTTCATTATCAGGAATCAGATTAGCTATTATTTCGGCTTCAGTTATTACTCTTTGAAATTCATTTATATTACCGGCTTCTCTGTAAGCTTCAGCTATATGAAATAATGCTTTACTTTTGACTTCATTATCAGGAATCAAATTAGTTACTCTTTCGGCTTCAGTTATTGATCTTAAAAATCCAATATTATCACCGGCTTCTCTGTAAGCATTGGCTATAATATATAATGCTATGCTTTTGTGATCATTGTCAGTAATCAAATTGGCTGCTCTTTCGGCTTCCAATAAATTACCTGCTTCTATGTGATCTCTGACTATATCTACTAATGCCCTTTGAGGAGGAGGCATAAATTCAATTCGTCCAATAAAGGCTCGACATGTTGGACATAAGGCGTTGCGATTTCCATTATTTAACCATTCTGCTAATGAACCCCTTAAAAAAACATACTTACAACAATCCACTTTTACACAAGTACTTCCTTCAGTTAATTTTTCCAATAATATAGGATCGATAAGATGATTTTCTCTATCTCTTCCGAAATGTATGCCTTGCGGATCCTCCTCAGATCTTAAATGTTCTTGAGTTATCTTAAAAGGGCTAACAGTCGCCATAATTACTTCCTTATTAAATTATCAAAGTTATAATATTATATTAATATTAAATGTATTATAACATAACTATCAATTAATTCAAAACATTGCCTTTAATTAAAACTGCAAACTTTTAATTATTAAAGTTTTTGAATGACGTTATTGCATAAACCTCTATCTAGTAGAGATTTTCATTAAAAAAATGTTTTACATTGATCAAATAATTGATAAAATAAACAGTTTAGGGATAACACAAGTTATCTAAAAAAAGACGCCTACTATAAGAGTAAATATTAATTTTAATTTTCAATCCACTTTAAGACTTATGCAACAAGACCGATTTATTCTATAAATAATTTAATTTTTCAAGAAAAATTTTGAAGTAAAAAAGAATCTCAAAATAACTAAAAAACTCTATTTTTTAAAAATCAAATCTATATCTTGACTTATAGAAAAAATCTTGAAAAAATCAAAATTTAATAAAGAAACAGATTGTATGTTATTGAAAGAAAATTAACTTAGGATAATTAAATGACGGAAGTACTCAAGTCCACCCCCAAAGCAATGCCCTCATACTTTAAAACTTCAAAAAAAGATGACATGTACTGGATACAAAACTGGGGCGAAGATTACTTCTACATTAATGAGCAAGGCCATGTAGTCATAAGGCCAGAAAAAAATGAACACTCCTTAAACCTCTACGAACTGGTAAAATCCTTCGTTCAAAGAGGAATAGACCCTCCTATATTATTTAGATTTGATGGCATTATCAGGCATAAGGTTGAACAGATCTATTCCTGTTTTGAAGATGCTATAAAACAATATGAATATACTAATACTTATCAGCTTGCTTATCCCGTTAAGGTCAACCAGCAGCGCCATTTAGTTGATATAATTAGAAATGCCAGCTCAAAGCACCAGCTTAATTTAGAAGTTGGAAGCAAACCTGAACTTTTAGCTGTTCTTACAATACATAATGCTGAAAATGCACTATTGCTTTGTAATGGATATAAAGATGCTGAATATATAGAACTGGCCCTTCTTTCCAGAAAAATCGGCAGAAGGCCGATTATTATTATTGAGCAGCTTTATGAAGTTGATCTGGTTCTGCAAATAGCAAAAAAGTTAGATATCAAAGCTGAAATCGGTCTCAGAATTAAACCCAACTGCAAGGGAAGCGGCATGTGGGCCTCTTCCGGTGGAGAATTGGCAAAATTTGGATTGAACACTCATGACATTAATATTGCTATCAAAAAAATAACTGACGCAGGTAAAGGAAACTGGTTAAAACTTCTACATTTTCATATTGGTAGCCAGCTTACTTCTATTATCCCCTTAAAAAAAGCTTTGAGAGAAGCATCAAGAGTCTATACTGAAATAGCAAAAAGATGTCCTTTTATGGAATTTTTCGATGTAGGCGGCGGACTTGCCGTAGACTACAGCGGTTCTAAAACAACAACAGACTGCTCCATGAACTACACTATAGACCAATATGCAAGAGATGTGGTTTATACAATTGGATCAATTTGCAATGAAGAAAAGCTGGCCCATCCTACTATTATTAGTGAATCCGGCAGAGCTATAGTTGCCCATCATTCTATTTTAGTTACTGAAGCCATCCATGCTTCTCAGGCACCCGATGTTTTAGTTCAGCTGCCCGCCCCGCCAACCACCTGCGAACAGCTCCAGGAGCTATCCGATCTTTATCACTCTATCCATACAACAAATTGTATGGAAATACTGCACGACGCTGCCGATTTAAAACAAAATCTTTTTGAACGTTTTGTTCAAGGAGACATCTCTTTAGAAGAAAGGGCTTATACTGAAAAAACTTTCCGACACCTGCAGGCAAAAGTTCTTACCATGGCAAAACAGTTAGAGATTATTCCTGAAGAAATTGAAAAATTGGAAAAAGAGCTTTTAGATATCTATTTCTGCAACTTTTCTGTTTTTCAATCTCTTCCCGATTCCTGGGCAATAAATCAAATCTTTCCGGTAATGCCCATTCACAGACTTAATAAACCTCCTACCAGAAAAGCTATAATAGTTGATGTCACCTGTGACAGCGATGGCACTCTAGATCAGTTCTCCCATCCCAAAAACACTTATAACTGGCTTCCTCTGCATGAACTGGATAACGATCCATATTATATCGGCATTTTCCTAGTCGGTGCTTACCAGGAAACTCTTGGAGGGCTGCATAATCTCTTTGGAGATACAAATGCCGTTCACGTAGATATAGACGAATATGGCAATTGGGAGATAAAACATCATATCGAAGGCGATACGATCAGGGATGTACTTTCCTATGTACAGTACAAATCAGAAGATCTTATAGAAAGGCTCCGGTGTTCAATAGAAAAAGCATTAAAGAACAACTTATTGACATTAGAAGAATCTGCTAAATTAAAAAGCCGTTTTAAACAAGCTTTAGAATCATATACATACCTGGTAGACAATGAACGATAATTTTTTAGGATTAGAGCATAAATTTTCAAATGAAAAAGATTCCAAGATAATAATCCTGCCCATCCCTTTTGATAAAACCACAACCTACATCAAAGGATCTGACAAAGGGCCTAAAGCCCTAATAAAAGCCTCACAAAACCTTGAGCTCTATGACATACATACCGACCAAGAGCTTTATAAACTTGGAATACATACCTTAAAACCTGAAAAATTTTCTTCTTCAGAAGATATGATCCAAACAAGTTATGAAAAGGTAAAATATCATCTTAATAAGAATAAGTTTGTTGTAACCCTCGGCGGCGAACATTCTATTTCTATCGTACCGATAAAAGCACACGCTGAACATTATAAATCAATAAGCGTAGTTCAGTTCGACGCCCATTCCGACCTACGACCTTCTTATGAAGGATCGAAACATAATCATGCCTGCATAATGTCAAGAGTACACAAGCTTGAAGATGTTTCAAATACTATATCGATTGGAATAAGAAGCATGGACATCTCTGAAAAACCATTTATGGATCTTTCGACCATATTTTTTGCTCATGACATTTACAATAATGACTCCTGGATGGAAAAAGCCCTCTCACAGCTTAATGATCTGGTTTATATTACATTTGATCTTGATGCTTTTGATTCATCTATTATGCCATCTACAGGAACACCCGAGCCCGGCGGCCTGATCTGGCATCAGGTTATAAATTTTATAAAACTTCTCTCAAAGAGAAAAAAAATAATTGGGTTTGACATAGTTGAGCTTTGCCCAATAAAAAATTTTGCTGCCCCAGATTTTTTAGCAGCAAAACTAACTTATCAAATTTTAAACTTTGCATTTCACAAAGGAGCCTAAAAATGACAATTAGCAATTTTATGAAAAAACATTATAAGCATTTCAATTCTGCAGTCTGCGTCGATGCTGCCTCCGGCTGGGTAGATCTATTAAACAATAACGGTAAAATGTTCATTACCCTGGCAGGCGCTATGAGCACAGCTGAGCTTGGCATTTCCCTTGCCGAACTGATTAGAGAAGATAAAGTCCATGCGATCTGCTGTACAGGTGCAAACTTAGAAGAAGATATCTATAATTTAGTAGCTCATAACCTTTATGAAAGAATCCCTAATTACCGCTATTTAACCAAAGAAGACGAGCAGGATTTATATGACAGACAATTCAACCGCGTTACTGATACCTGCATCCCTGAAGATGAAGCTTTCAGAAAAATAGAAAAACATCTGGTCTCCCTTTGGAAAAAAGCAGGCGATGAAAATAAAAGCTATTTCCCATATGAGTACATATATACTCTCATTAAAAACAAAATGATCGAAAAAGATTATCAGATAGATCCTAAAAATTCCTGGCTTGTAGCAGCTGCCGAAAAAAATCTTCCAATATTTACACCGGGATGGGAAGATTCCACTTCAGGTAATTTCTTTGTTGCAAATATCCTAGAAAAAAAAGTGCCGGGCCATCATGTAGTTAAGTCAGGAACCGAACAGATGGAAAAACTTATTTACTGGTATTTAGAAGAATCTAAAAAACATCCTATCGGCTTTTTTCAGATCGGCGGCGGCATTGCCGGAGATTTTCCTATTTGTGTTGTTCCTCTAATACGCCAAGATCTTAAAAAAGAAGCTTCCCTTTGGAGCTATTTCTGTCAGATCAGCGAAAGCATCACCTCTTTTGGGTCTTATAGCGGAGCGACTCCTAATGAAAAGATCACTTGGGGAAAGCTTTCTCCTAAAACACCAAGTTTTATTATTGAATCGGATGCAACAATAGTTGCTCCGCTGATTTTCCAATATGTTTTGGAAAATCATAAATCCAATAAAAGCTCGGCAAAAAAAGATATGGAAGAATCCTGCTGTGAGAAATAAAGCTCGGTAGTAATTGGTAATTTTGTAACCAAGTGCACAAAAAATAGATAAATTAAAAAAAAACTAAACGATTGGACATCAATCTATACAAATAGATAAATTTTACTCCAGCATCTGCGCAATAGGGATTCTTTCACTGAATTCAAATCTATCAATTTGATTTAAAAGCAATGGATACTCTTTTTCTTCAAATAGATGTTCAATATTCATAAAAAACTCTTATTTTTGTTTAATCAACTGTCCAATATCAATTCTATAGTTATCAGGATCAAGTATAGTTACAATTTTTACATCATTAGGAATAATGTATGGGCCATCAAAAATTTTTACACCCTTTTCTTTTAAAATATGTAAATCTTTTTCAAAATCAGAGCTTTCTAAAGCAATATGAGGGCATATAGGAGGTTTATCTCTTTTTTCTATCATTTCACCCTTTATCTGAATGATTTCTAACTCAACATCACTATTTAATACTAAATTTGAATAAAAATAATTTCTATCCACAGATTTAGGGGTTTTGATCTTAAAACCTAACTTTTCAGTGTAAAATTTTATTGATTTATCGATATCATTTACTTGTATAGCAAAATGATGCAGTTTCATAAAATCACTCCTTAATAATTTTAAAATCCATATTAAATAGTTAATATTACATAAAGTAAATAACTCAAGTTATCCAGTTTTTAGAGTCCACTATACCTTTCATTTTTCTATCTTTCCTTATTTTCCAAATTTTCCAAAAAAAAACACCCCTATTCCGAACTAAAAGATTAAAGGCCTCGATTAACCTCTTTAAAATTCAACAATAGCTCTATTAATTTTTCAGCCATTGTTGCTTGTGGTACATGAGAAGTAGGCAATTCAAAAAATTGCCAATTTTTCTTTTTAGAAATTTTCTGTTTATCAATATTGGTAACAGAAATAAAAGAGCTTT
>CAYNVX010000008.1:0-4816 GCA_964400755.1 uncultured bacterium
CTGTACGGTTCGGAGGGAAGGGAGATTAAATTAAATTTCCCTTACCCCTATCAGAAAGATTAGATGCTGAAATAGAGAAATTAGAAGGTAGTGTTTATAAAGATTATTATTATTGCCAGATTGTTGGTTATTTTAGGAGTAAAAAAGACAGTATAAAAGCACAAAAATATGCACTTAAAATTGAAAATCTTGAAGAAAGACAAGAGCAAATGTTAACAAATCTTCGCTGTTTTTCCCCATATCCCCAGCATGATGAAGCTGTATTAGAAGAAAAAGTTGAATCTGAAAAGAAAAAAAGAAGGCAGGAAGTTAAAGTCCAAGCATAATTTTTTAAGCAATCGAGCCAATTAATGTCTGATTATTAACTGACTTAATTTTAATGTCTTGGGTTGTTCCTATAAGTTTTTCGGTTCCTTCGAAAATTACTTTTTCCCAACGTTTGGTTTTGCCTTTTAAGTACATATTGTCTTTATTGAAGCGTTCTACTAGAACAGACTGTGTAGATCCAATCAATTTATTTAGCTCTTCAATAAGCTGAGTTTCATATAATTTCATTAATAGATGAAGCCTTTCCTTCTTGATCTCTTTGGCGACATCATCTTCATAAGTATATGCTAGTGTATTTTTTCTCGGGCTATATGCAAATATATAGGCTAGGTTAAAACGGAGTTCTTTAAAAATTTCATAGGTTTCATTAAAGTCTTCATCTGTTTCTGTTGGAAAGCCGACTATTATATCTGTCCCTATGGCAACATTTGGAACGATCTCTTTTAATTTATAAACTTGGGCTAAGTAGCTTTCCCTAGTATACTTCCTATTCATTTTTTGTAAGATTTTATTTGAACCGGACTGCATGGGAAAATGGACAAATTCACAGACCTTTTCAAGATCTCTAATGGCTTCCATTAAATTAATTGTTATATCCTTTGGATGGGAGGTCAAAAATCTTATCCTTTCGATCCCTTCGATTTTATTTAAGTCATATAAAAGATCATGAAAAAGATAATTATTTTTTTTATCTTTGCCATAGCTGTTAACATTTTGTCCGAGTAAAGTAATTTCTTTATAGCCCTTGTCTCGTAAATAGAGAGCTTCGGATATTATACTTTCTTGGGGTCTAGACAGCTCTCTTCCTCTAGTATGGGGCACAATGCAATAAGTGCAGAAGTTATTGCAGCCTCTGATAATAGAAATATATGCCTTAAGCTTGTTTTCTCTCTTGGCAAACAAATATTCCAATTCTTTTTCATAGCCATCATCTAGTTTTGCAACCTGTTTTTTCGAGGTAAGCACCTCATCAAGGATATTATTTAATTGTGAGAGGCTATTTGTTCCTATTATAAAGTCTAGTTTAGGGAATTTTTTTAAAAGATCTTCTTTTTTTGCCATTGCCATACAGCCGGCAATACCAATAATATTCTTTTTTTTGCCTCGAAGCAGCTGTCCCAGCTTACCGAGAACTTTCCTTTCAGCCAGATCCCTGACAGAACAAGTATTAAAAATTATTAGATCGGCATCTTCAGAATCTAGAGGGACAAGGCCTCTATTGATAAGCTGAGTGGCCATAATTTCTGAGTCCAGCTCATTCATCTGACAGCCATAGGTCCTAATAAAAAAAGTTTTTAAATTCTTCATATGAAGTATTATTTGAATTTTATTGATGAAAAAGAATAACCTAAGGCTCAACTTTTTGCAAGTTATCAGAAAGATAAAAGGCTAACTCAGAAAGTTCTTTGCAAAAAAGATAGTTCTAGATATTCTAGGATACAAAATTTACAAAAAAAATACTTAGCAATGAATAACACAAAATTTATAAAAAAAGAAGAAGCAGCGCTTCAAAGAAAATATTATTTACTAGATGCTACAGGAAAAACCCTTGGCAGGTTTGCTTCTGAGGTCAGCAAGATCTTAAGAGGCAAGCATAAAACAAGCTATACCCCAAACGTTGATACAGGTGATGGCGTAATAGTAATAAACGCAGAAAAAATTAGAGTAACTGGATCTAAAGAAGCTCGAAAGACTTATAGGTCATATACAGGTTGGATTGGCGGACTAAGAGAACTTACTTATAGAGAAGTTCAAGCTAAAAAACCTGAATTCATAATATTTCATGCTGTAAAAGGTATGATGCCAAAAAAATCTAAGTTGGCTGTACATCAAATGAAAAAGCTTCGTGTGTTCAAAGGAAGCGAGCATGATTTGCAAGCACAAAAACCTATTGAGCTTAAAATTTAAGGAAAAGAAAATGGCAAAAGCAAAAGTTAATGACCTTGTAGGCGTTGGTAGAAGAAAAACTGCTGTTTCAGCAGTGCGTTTACGAAAGGGTAAAGGAAAGATTGACATAAATGGCAGAAAACTGGAAGAATATTTTTTAACGCAGATACAACAAGAAATAGTACTATCACCAATAGTAAAAGCTGAATTGGAAAACAAACACGACTTGATTGTAAGAATTAAAGGTGGTGGTGTAGAAGCTCAAGCGATAGCTACAAGATTAGGAATCGCTAGAGCTCTAGTAAAAGAAAATGAAGCACTCCGAGGTGAGTTTAAAGATTTAGGATATTTAACACGTGATCCCCGCAAGAAAGAAAGGAAAAAATATGGACTTGCGGGAGCTAGAAAAAGTTACCAATTTTCTAAGCGTTAATTTTTTTCTTCCTCCTTGTTTATCAAAGGGCCTTTGGGAAATTTTCCCAAAGGCTTTTTTTTTAGTTGCTGAAAATCATTAATGCGAATATTTAAATAATTATCAGCAAGAGGAAGATTGTGGTAACAAGGCCAAGGGAAAAAGAGGGTAAGCCGACTTCAGAATCGGCTGTCGAATATTGCAAAATAGAATTATTTCCAGAAAATATACATCCAAATGGCGTCATATTTGGCGGTAGAATTTTAGAATTGGTAAGCGATGTAGCTTCTCAGGTTGCAAATTCTCATACAGAAAAGAAATGTTCTACGATGGGTATTGACTTTATAAGATATTATTCTCCAATTAAAAGAGGAGATATTATTGTTTGTAGAGCTTCTGTAAACCGAGCATGGGATAAAATTTTAGAGATTGGAATAAAGGTTATTGCTGAAGACTTTCGTCTTTTAGAGACCAGAAATATTTTATCTGCCTATTTTTCTTTTTCAGCTTTAGATGAAAATGAGAACCCAGTAGAATTAACTAGGGTTATTCCTCAAACTAAAGATGATTTCCGTAGATATATTGAGGCAGAAAAAAGAAGGTCATTAAGACTTAAAAGGACTTTATAAAATGGTTAAAAGAATTAGCGACAAAAATTATATTGTTACAGTGCTTCTTTGTTTCTTTTTAGGAAATTTTGGAGTTCATAGATTTTACGTTGGAAAAATCTTTACTGGGATATTGATGCTTTTGACATTGGGCGGTTTAGGAATATGGTTTGTTATAGATTTTATCTTTATTGTTTGCGGGCAGTTTAAAGATAAGAAAAACAGATTTATTAAACCTGAAGGACTAATGTCTCAAAAACCTACGTCCAAAAAAAGTAAAGCTCGCTAAAAAAGGCAGCCAGATTATTATCCAAGGTGTAAAGACCTGGTTTTCGCCAAGAATTAAAACGGCATCCATCATCATAAAAAAGATAACAAATCCAAACAGAGCAAAAGTGCATATATAAAAAATGGAGATATTTTTAGAAAATTTTATGCAAATTGGAATGATAGCAAGTACAATAATCAGCGATAATAGTGGCATAGCCAGCTTAAAGTTTAATTGGCTTGTTATCTCAGCATTTTCTTTTGGGGAAGATACCTTCTTAAAAAAGAGCTGTTTGAAAAGAGTTGTTATAGATCTGTTTTCATAAGGGACAAGCATATCATTATTATTTTCAAAGACCATTGTTGAAAAGTGATGTTCATCATAGGAAATTTTCTTTTCGAACTTATTAAAGCTGTTTCTAGATAGCTGATCAACATAGTAGCCAATAGGATAAGGGGCATTTATTTTAAGATATTTTATATGCCAAATTATATCAGGAGATTCTATCCAATAAACATCAAAGAGTTCTTTTTCTTTTAATGAGCTATTTTGATAGACAATTTTTGTTCCATCTTCCAAATAGATGACATTGGCTTTTTGTGATTTTTTTCTTTCTTCTTTTTTTAAATATGATTTTTTAAAATTGTCTACCGAATTTAAAGAATCCGTTGAGAAATATTCAAAGTTCAAATAGGTAAAGATAGTTAGTAGGATAGCGATAATAAAAAATGGACGGGAAAGCTGGTAAACTGAAATTCCTGAGACCCTAAGAGCTGTAAGCTCATTATGAACATTCATGTCGCAGAGAACTTTTATAATCGCAAGCATTAGGGTTAAAGGAAGGAAAAGATGGGTATATTTGATAAAAAGGTTTAGGTAGTAGCCGAGAATATTGAAAATGCTTATTTGGGAATAGGAGAAAAATTTAGTGCTGAAAGTAGAAAAGTCAATGATAATATAGATTGAGAAGATTGCCAAAAGAAAAAAGATCAAAAATTTTAGCGTTTCTAAGAAAAGGTATCTCTCCCAAAGCTTGGATAAAATCATTCGCTGCCTCTTGAGAGGTTTTTAAGTTTTATTCCTGTAAAGAAAAGTACCACGATTTGCGGTGCAATGTATGTTAAACAGGAATAAAGAGGATAATATTTTAACGACTTGCCTACTAAAAAGCTTATTAAAATCATCAAGGATAACACAGATGCTATTAAGACTCCTTTTTTTGATCTTCTTGAGTTTATCTGTATCCCAAAGCTAGCTCCGATAAAGGTAAAGCTAAATGTCGAAAGGGCTACAGCAATTCTTCTGATTATTTCA
>CAYNVX010000008.1:4826-21791 GCA_964400755.1 uncultured bacterium
GTTCTAAAGGGTCTAATTGTGTTCTTGTCCAGAGTGGCTTTTATTAATGCCATACGAAGAGGAAGAGAATGGGGTGTCATTGTCCACCTTTTGGATTTCATGAATTGGGAAAGAGCGCTTGCCTCTGTTGTCATGGAGCTTTGGTTTTCGATTATTAGGTTGTCGAAACTATTTTTCTGCTTGGAGTCCATATAAGAGATTATGGAAACGTTTTCTCCTAGAAGCTCATTATTTTCTAATTGGAGTTTTTGGATATTTATCAAGCTTAGCCGATCATTTTTCTTATTAGGGGCAATAATTATCAAATCTTCAGATTTATCTTGTCTGTCTGTATTTTTCATCTCTATGTAGGTGTTTTTAATTTTTGAAACTTTTTGTCTTTGCAATAAAACGATTGGATTGATAGAAGTTTGTTCAAAAATTATCTCTTTTGATTTGATCCTGCACCTGGAAGTTATTTCAGAAGTTATATAAAAATTCAAAATAGATAAGAAAATAGCAGCAAACAAGAGGGGGGTTAGCACTGATTTTAAAGAAATGCCGCAGGATCGAAGTGCTGTAAGCTCGCTCATCTGGCTTAATTTTTGGAAAAGCAAAACAGAAGATATTAAGCAAGATATCGAAATTGCCATAGGCAAAATATGAGGAATCTGGAGAAGGGTATATGTCATAATGCTCAAATAATTAGAGGCTTGAGAAGCAAACAAGGCAATCTCTTTTAGCCTGGTAACTAAGAGTACTGAGACAAAGCCTGCTACCGATAATAAAAAAACTTTGAAATATGATTTTAGTAAATATCTCCAAAAAATAGGCATAAAATGTATAAATCTATTAAAATATAGATCAGTTTAAAAAAATTGATAGTTCAATGAAAGATCTTTTATTTAAAGTAAAAAGCTTTTTTGAAAAGCATTATATAAAAAACAGGCCTATTTTATTAGGATATTCAGGCGGGACGGACTCTTCTGTGCTATTGGATATTTTGATAAAATTAAAAAATGAGCTTTCAATAGATATTCATGTGGCACATATTGACCATGGGTGGAGAGAAGAGAGTTCTTTAGAAGCAGAAAAATTAAAAGTGAAAATAGAAAAAAATAATTTAATTTTTCACCTCAAGAAGATTGAGGTGCCAAAGGTAGGCAATTTAGAAGAGGCCTGTCGAAAAATGAGACTGGATTTTTTTAAAGATATTTATAAAAAGTATGATTGTCAGGCTCTATTGCTTGTTCATCAGGCGGATGATCTTGCCGAAACTGTATTAAAAAGGTTTTTAGAAGGGGCTAATTTAGCCAATATAGGGGCTATGGAGCCAATATCTGCCTACGAAGGCATGCAATTGTGGAGACCTCTGCTTTTTACCGATAAAAGTAAAATAACGGCATATTTAAAGGAAAATGGGATTGAGTATATAGATGATCAGACGAACTATAACGAGAAGTTCTTAAGGGCTAAAATGAGACAGAGTATATTTCCTGAGCTTTCTAGAACCTTTGGAAAAGAAATAAAGAATAATTTAGTGCGATTGTCAAAATATTCACATGAACTGAAAAAATATATGGATAGGAAGACTGATAAGGTTTTCCAAAATATCTTAATAGGTCCTTTTGGCAGGATGATGGATCTGTCTGAAATTGAAGAAGATTTTGAGCTTAGACATATTTTAAAAAGATTCTTTTTTTTAGAAAAAACAGAAGTTACCAGCGACGGTATTGATAAGATGATAGAGGCTTTGAAGCTGAAAAAAGCAGGAAAGGCTTTTGTTTTTGAAGCTCGGAAAGTTCTCATAGATAGAGGCTATCTTTTTATTATTGAAAAAAAGACTTTGCATTTGGATAAAATAAGCGTTTTAAAAGAAGGAAGTCAAACAATTGGCGATTTAGAAATTAGAATTGAAAATTGTCTGGAACAGGATAGGTTTAGTGACTGGAAAGATTTTTTTTTAGGGAATGGATTAATTTATATTCCCAAAGCTAAATATAAAATAAAGTCTTTAGAGGAAAATAGAATTATTAAGAAATATTATGAAAAGAAGAAAATTCCTTCATTTTTTTGGTCCTTAGGACCTATACTATCAGATGATAATGGAATTTTTTTTGATTTTCTAAGTGGCAAGACAAAGAAAAAAAACAGTGGATTTCCTGGATATTACAAAGTGTCTTTAAAAATTTTAAAATAAATTTTTACAAAACCAAGACATTTTATTCCAAGTTTGCTATAGGAACAAAAAGGTGGTAAATAATCAAGTCCTTTACTTTTTAAGGGGCTTCATGATTTAATTTTACCTTGCCTGTGATGTAAACATAAGAAAAATAAAAACTTAAAGAAGAAGATTATGGCTATAAAAAGACCTAACCAACCTCCAAAAAGAGGAATGCCCGGTGGATTTCTATTATTTGTACTAGCTGCAATAATAATTATCTTAACGGTACAAACCTTAACATCTGACAAATTTGCTAAAGTTTCCTTTAGTCATCAGTTAGAGCATTTGGTGAATCTGGATTTAATACATCCGGAAGAAAACAAGAAAATTGCTCAGAATGACAATCTGGTTACTTTTACTGGAAAGTTTCGAGATAAAGAGACTGAAGAGGGCAAGAACCGTTTTAGATATTTGGAGCTTTTAAATGAAAACCATCAGCTTCAATCTGAGAAGTTATCTCTGTTGAAAGAATTAGAGTTAGAGCAGACAAATGTGCAAAAGTCGGCGGCATGGTTTTTATATATTACAGGTATTCCTGTAGGATCAGGTTTTAACATAGTCAGCTCGTTGTATGATACACCTGAAAGACAAAATTCTATTGTTATCAAATCTTTGGCAGATGTGGATGTTGTTAATTTAAAGTCATTAAAGACAAAGTATCATTGGATTAAGCAAAATCCATCTGAAGAAAATACAATTACAATCCAAAAAGAGTTATTAGCTTTAGTTCAGCTTTTCAGATCGCCGAAATTAGGTATTGGAAATGAATCAGAAAAGTTAAATTTAAAGAATATTGAGAAAAACCTATCAACTATTACAACAACAACTTCTATGGATGATAAGTTAGCTATTATAGATTCATCTTTTAGTGAATTGGATAATGTTGTTGCCGATCTAGTGCAAGATCAAAATGGTGTTAAGTTATTATCACTTCGTTCTGTAAGAAGCTATATGGAGAGTATTGATAGAAGCTCACAGATAGGGGTTCTATTGGATAAAAATGATCTTCTACTTACAAAATCTAGAGAAAAGGTAGCAAATGATTTCTGGTTTTTCAATGACAAGGAAATTTCAACAAATGCTTTAGAAAAACAAGATCCGGAAAGTTTTCAGCACTGGTTTATACAGGCTAAAAACGAATGGGAGACTTTTTCAACAAACCGAGGGTTGGTTTTAAAAGCACCAGATCAGCCGAGAAATGCAATTTTGGAACAGAAATTCAAAAGCCAGGAGCCACCAACTAATTATTTCAGCTATATCTTTACAATATTACCAGTTGTGGTCGTAATTTTCTTACTATACTATCTATTTACCCGTCAGATGAAAGGTGCTGGATCTTCTGCTATGAACTTTGGAAAATCTCCAGCGAAACTTTTAACAAAAGAATCGAATAAGATTACATTTAAAGATGTAGCAGGCGCTGAAGAGTCTAAAGAAGAGCTTTCAGAGATAGTAGACTTTTTAAAAGACCCGCAAAGATTTACAGCTCTTGGCGCTAAGATACCTAAAGGTGTTTTATTAGTAGGCCCTCCAGGAACAGGAAAAACCTTAATAGCAAAAGCTGTTGCCGGCGAAGCTGACCGTCCCTTCTATTCAATTTCAGGATCGGACTTCGTTGAGATGTTTGTCGGTGTGGGTGCAAGCCGTGTTCGCGATCTTTTTGAGCAGGCTAAGAAAAATGCTCCATGTATTATCTTTATGGATGAGATTGATGCAGTTGGCCGTCATAGAGGCGCTGGAATTGGAGGCGGTCATGATGAAAGAGAGCAGACATTAAATCAGTTGTTAGTTGAGATGGATGGATTCGATACCAAAGAAGGCGTTATCTTAGTGGCAGCAACAAACCGTCCTGATATCTTGGACAAAGCTCTTCTTCGTCCAGGAAGATTTGATAGAAGGGTAGTTTTAGACCTGCCCGATATTAAAGGACGTTTTGAAATTTTAAAAGTTCACGCAAGAAACATTAAGATCGATCCATCTGTAGACTTGATGGAGATTGCTCGTAATACACCGGGCTCTTCCGGTGCTGACCTTGCAAATATATTAAATGAAGCAGCATTAATGGCAGCAAGAAAAGGCAGAAAGGCTGTGACAAGCTTAGAGGCAAGAGAAGCATGTGATAAGGTTCGCTTTGGAAAAGAGAGAAGATCATTAGAGATGGATGAAAACGAAAAGAAATTAACAGCTTATCATGAGTCTGGACATGCTATTGTCGGTCTTATTGTAAAAAATGGGGACCCTGTAGATAAAGTTACAATAATACCTAGAGGATATTCTCTTGGCGCAACACATTTTATGCCGAAGAAGAACCGTCTAAATTATTGGAAAAGAGAAATTATAGATCATCTTGCTATTGCAATGGGTGGACGTGCAGCAGAAGAGATTTTCTTAAATGATATGTCGTCAGGTGCTCAGCAGGACATCAACCAGGCTACCAAGCTTGCAAGAGCGATGGTTTGCGAATGGGGAATGAGCGAAAAACTTGGAATGATCTCCTATGATGAAAGATCTGGTGGAGAGATCTATCTAGGTCTTACAGGAAATAGAGAGAAGAACTATTCCGATGAGACAGCTCAGGAAATTGACAAAGAAGTAAAGAGGCTCGGCGATGAAGCTCATCAAAGAGCTAGACAGATTCTTACAGACAATAAAGACAAAGTTGAGCTGATGACTAAAATGCTTATTGAATTTGAGACATTAGACAAAGAAGATGTCAGAGAGATCATGGCAGGTACTTGGGATGCTGAAAAGAAAAGAGGGCGTTTAAAATCAGCTGAAGAGCTTCAAAAGAAAGCTCCTCCGCCACCGCCTGAAGAGAATCCTATCGATAAGACTTCCAAGGATAAAAGCAAGCCTCAAGAGGCTTAAAATAAATTCTTGATAAGATTTAAGCTTAGTTGTTAATAGTTAACAACTAAGCTTTTTTATTTTTCAATTAAAATTATTTTTTCATCTTAGTTTATATTAATTACAATGTTTGTTATAATAGGTTTCTTTGTAATAACTTTAATTAATAGTAATGAGGTAATAATTATGGCTTCGGCTTTTCATCCTGTCAAAGAAGTACCTATAGCTGTGTTTGATGCATTAAGAAGATCTCCAGTAGATGCTATTCAAGATGCTTATATTGCAGAACTGCGCCAATTAGCAGAGAGCGGGGTAATTTATTTAAATGATGAACGATCAGAAAATCCTCCATCAGTAAAGAAGCTTTTGGAAGGATGTTTTGGGGTAAGTCCAGATAAATTTTTTCTTTATCCATTAAAGAGGATGGATACAACTTTTAATCATATTTTTCAAGCGATTGATAGAGACTGTGCTTTTGAAAGAAGGGTAGAAGTTTTTTTTGAAAAAGATAGAGCTTTGCAGCAATTGCTTTTAGCGACGGAAAATGCGATTTTGGTAGCTAATTTTGAAGATGTTTTTTTTGGTTGTATAGAAGATTTACATAAAGAGATCTTTGGCAAAACATCACATTATAATGGTCTTGGACAATTTTTAATGGAATTAAGATATAGGCTTGCTCAAAAGCGAACTTTATCTAGCTATTTATCTTTTGATGAAATAATTGAAAAAGAACAACAAAAAGAAAAAGATCAAAGAATTGTTAAAGCAACTAAAATGATATTAAGAGATAAAACTGTAGTTTTTAGATATTTATATAAACCTTATGATTTAAGATATAGAAGTTTTACACCTGTTACTCCTACTATGTTAAGCTCTACACCTGAAACACCACCTATTCCTAGTACATCAAAAAGATCAATAAGCGCTATGCTTGAAAGGCTTTTGTCACCGCCTCCAGGATTTTTAAAAGGGCAGTAATTATTTAAAATTATGAAATTATATAAAAAAAAAGAGGGGTAAAAACCCCTCTTTTTTTTATTTAACCGGTTTTTCTAAAAGAGCTTTGTGGCTAAGACGTATCTGACCGCGGTCATTAACTTCTAATACCTTCACTTCTAGAGGATCTCCTTCTTTGAATAGGCCTTCTAGGCTGTCTATTCTAGAATGAGAGATTTCAGAGATGTGACATAGTCCTTCTTTATTAAAGATCTGAACGAAAAGACCAAAAGGCTTGATAGAAGTAATTTTACCTTTATATGTCTTTCCGATTTCAACTTCAGAAGTTATATTGAGGATAATAGCCTTAGCTTTATCAAGCTGTTCTTTGTTTCCTGATGTTAAACTGATAAGTCCATCATCAGAAATATCTATTTCAACACCTGTCTCTTCAATAATAGCTCTGATGTTTTTGCCTCCCGGTCCAATAACTTCTCCGATCTTGCTTTGCTTGATGCGGATAGTTTCAATACGAGGAGCATAGACTGACATTTCCTCTTTTGGTTTCGGACAGACTTTTAACATTTCATTTAAGATATGGATACGTCCCTGTTTTGCCTGCATTAGAGCTTTTTCCATTATCTCAGATGTAATGCCTTCAACTTTGATATCCATTTGAAAAGCAGTGATGCCTGTTTCGTCGCCGGTGATTTTAAAATCCATATCGCCAAGAGCATCTTCTGTACCTAAGATATCAGATAAAATTTCGCATTTGCCTTCTTCAAGGATTAATCCCATTGCGATACCAGATACTGGACGGGATATTGGAACACCTGAGTCCATTAGAGCTAAACATCCGCCGCAGACAGAAGCCATAGAAGAGGATCCGTTTGATTCGGTAATGTTAGATTCTAATCTGATTATATAAGGAAAATCTTCTTGTTTTGGCAATATTGGCAGAAGTGCATTTTCAGCTAGGTTACCATGACCAATTTCTCTTCTTCCTGGAGGTCCTGATCTTCCAACTTCTCCAACTGAGAACGGTGGGAAGAAATATTGCAGATAAAATCTATTAGTTCCTTCTCCGTTAAGATCCTCATAGCGCTGAGCCATATTTTCTCCGCCAAGTGTACAAACTGCTATAGCTTGTGTTTCTCCGCGAGTAAAAAGTGCGCTTCCATGAGTTCTGCCAAGAAGACCAATTTCAACGTCGATAGGACGGATCTGATCCAATTTTCTTCCATCGATACGTTTTTTATCTTCCAGGATCATGCGTCTCATTAATTTAGAACTTAAATTTTTAAAAGAGAGCTGAACGTCTCTTTTTGAATATTTTGGTTCTTCTTTTTTAGGGAAAAGAGTTTCTTCTAGTTTTTCTTTAATTTGAGAGAATTTGTATTCTCTTTCTTTTTTATCTTTTATAGTAAGAGCTTCTTCAATCAATGAGCCTGTGATAGATTCAACTTCTTTAGCTGTTTCTTCAGGGATTTTATGCAGTGTAGATCTATCTTTTTCCTTTCCAATTTTTAAAGCCCATTCTTGAAGCGCATGGCAAATGATTTTAATGGATTTATGTCCAAATTCAATTGCTTCTAAAACCTGTTCTTCAGTTAAAAAGTTGCAGTTTCCCTCAATCATCAATATAGCATCTTCAGTACCTGCTAAAACTAGGTCTAGTTTTGATATTTTTTGTTCTTCTTGATTTGGGTTTATTACAAAATTTTCATCGATATAGGCTACTCTTACTGCCCCGATAGGTTTAATTAGGGGAATATCTGAAAGTACTAAAGCAGCAGATGCTGCGCATATTCCAAGGATGTCAGGTGAATATAAAGGATCATATGAATATACATATGATAAAACCTGTACTTCATTATAATATCCATCTTCAAACAAAGGTCTTAGGGTTCTGTCGATGAAGCGACTGATTAAAATATCTTTAGTTGTAGGTCTTCCTTCTCTTTTTATAAATCCGCCAAGAGTTTTTCCAGCTGATGAGAATTTTTGTTGATAGTCAACTCTTAAAGGAAGAAAATCTATTTCATCAGAAGCATTTTTTGAAGCACATGCTGTAGCTAAAACCGATGTGTCGCCGGCATGTACAAAAACGCTGCCATTAGCTTGTTTTGCTATTTTTCCTGTTTCAAAGACAATGTCTTTGCCATTTAAATTAATTGTTATAGTTTCTCGTTTCATTAAATATATTATCTCCAGTTTTAAAGAGACAAATGGAGGGATTGAAATAAAAAAAAGATAGAAAATCAGAAAGAAAATATCAAAAACTTAACTTTGATATTTTTTTTCTGGTCTCTATCTTTATCAATCCACATTGGTCGCTTAATTGTTAAAAAAAGCCAGCTAGGTTAGCTGGCATATAAAAAATATTTATTTTCTCAAATTCAATCTAGTAAGAAGTGTTTGATAACGCTTAGTATCAGTTGAATTTAAATAATCTAATAACTTTCTTCTTTGGCCTACTAATTTTAGTAGAGCTAGTCTTGAACTATGATCTTTTGGAGCAAGTTTAAGATGTTCTGTAAGTTCTGCTATTCTTTCGGTTAAAATCGCGATTTGAACGTCAGCAGATCCCGTATCTTTTTCATGTAATTGAAATTTTTTAGTTATTTCTTCTTTTGTACCTTTATCTAAAGACATGGGGAGTCTCTCTCCTAACTTAAGTTTTAAAATTACATATATTTTAGCTTATGGTGAATAACTTATCAACAATAATAACTTTCTACTACATTTAGAATTTTTACTTTTTATACTATTCTATTTACTTGAATTTTAGAAAAAATTAGTGATATCCTTTATTTTCTCATTAACGACAGGATAAAAGATAATGAAAAAGTTTACTATAATCCAGCCTTGGATAAATCAAATTTTAATATTACTGAAAAAAGAGATTAAAAATGACCATTTACAAAAATATGCTCAATTTTTAAAAGAAAATTTTGCTGGAAAGCCCATTCACAAGATATCTCAGGATGAAATTTTACTAGTATATGAAAAGAAATTATTAGAAGAGGATATTGATTTGTCCGAATGGGTCATTTCAAGATGGGTTTATCATAATAGCGAGATATATGAATATTTTTTTGAAGAACTTAAAAAAATAAATGAAAAAGTTACTGAAATAGAATCTATAGATAAAGAAAAATCTTTAAGTTTGCTCAATGGTGCATATAAAAAATTTAGTAAGGAAGATCTCTATATATTTTCTATTTTAAATGAGGTGGTTTTTGATCCGGATGTTTTAAAGGGTTTAGGTGAAGAAGCATTAAAAGAAAAACTTGAAAGAAAAAAAACCAATTCTTCTAAGCAGATTCAGTCATCGATTGAAAATGTTATAAAAAGACAGGAAGAAGAGATGAGAAGAACAAAAGAAAGCTATGAAAAAAAGCTTTCATCGATGAAGAGAAGATATTTCGAAGATGTAGAGAAATTAAAAGAGCAGATAAGCAAACTTCAAAAAAAGATGTCTAAGAATGATTAATCAGGATGAATATTTCATGCGAGAGGCCATAAAAGAGGCCCAGAAAGCACTTGAAAGGGAAGAAGTCCCCGTAGGTGCGGTTTTAGTACATGAGAATAGGATTATATCCAGAGGGCATAATCAGGTTGAAATGCTTAAGGATGCAACGGCACATGCTGAGATGATATGTCTTACCTCCGGAGCAAGTTTTTTGAATGACTGGAGGTTAAAAGGGACTACATTATACGTTACTTTAGAGCCATGTTTGATGTGTGCTGGTGCTATTATGGCCTCACGAGTTGAAAGGCTGGTCTGGTCTGCTCCTGATATTAGATTGGGGGCAAATGGCAGCTGGGTAGATATTTTTGAAAAAAAACATCCAATGCATGAGATAAAAATTGAAAGTGGCATATTAAAGGAAATATCATCTGATCTTATGGTGAAGTTTTTTCAAAAAAGAAGAAAAGAGGCTTAATCCTTATTTTTTCTTTTTAATTTTTCTACTTTCGATCTGGAAAAAAAGATCAGCTTACTCTCGAATTTTTCCATAAACTTAAATGGACTATGCTTAAACCAGATCATTACTGCATACAGGTATCCAATAATAAAAGCTGATAGAATCCCAAAAAAGCTTATGAATTCCAAATTGGAAATGTTAACAATTAGGTTAAATCCGATAATGCCCAAGACCAACCATTTTATTTTTACTGGTATAGTGACAAAAAGGTAAAGTTTGGTCTCATCAGGAAATAATACCATCCATGCCGTCAAAATAGTATAGACAGGGATTGTTGCCCCTGCATATATAAAATGATGCGATCCCAATAGCATAACTATGAACATTACAATACCCGATAGGATAGTAGATAGAAAATATAGAAGAACTAGTTGGAAGGTAGAAGATTTTTCAGCAATTATGGCTCCGATTATCCAAAGCAGGTACATGTTGAATATTAAATGTATTAAAAAGCCTAAGTTAAGGCCATATCCAGGTTGAATAAAGCTATAAGTAAAAAATTGCCAGATAAAGCCATGTCTGATGCCTTCAAAAGAAAGACCAAGGATATTGTATAAGTAATCATGAGGGGTAAAATAGGAGATCAGGGCAGATGCAAGACTTGTGATTATGGTAATGCCTATAATGATTTTTAATGCCATAGGTGTATTGCTTGGCCCAATACGATAAGCAGGGTGATATTTCATAATAATTCTTCTTGGTTTTTTTTCTTCCTCTTATATACCCGTAATACAATTTATAAATTAATTCAAAGCATTTTTTATGGCCTTGTATTAAACACCTTAGGGTTTAGGGAATAGACTGGCAATTTTTTTTGAGGGGGTATCTATATTTGATTTATTTTGACAGCTTATAATGTTTATAGTCGATTATTTGATCAACGATCGGAATATAAGGCGTTTCTTTTACAAACCCATTTTTAAACAAGCTTTTAATTATTTCGTGGGGTTTTATTCTATGTAGACGAATGTTTGATTGAATAGGATGAAAAAGGGTAGGTGAATCTTCGTTTTTGACTTTTCCTTTCCATTCAGTATTGACTTCGTCTTGTAGGGTAAAAAAGCATTGCATTAAGATCTTTATTACAAATTCAGAACAAACGGCATATCTATTTACAAATTTAATACGCTCCTCAACTGAATAGCGGAGAGGGTGCCATTTTAGTCCAATACCTACCATAATTCGTTTCAAGGCAGGATTTTTTAAATGGCTGAATTTTTTTGGATCAGAAAAACATTTTTGAAGAATTTTTTGATATTTTGTTTCAATTACATTTTGCCATTTTTTTCCGTAAAGACGGATCAATTTTTCTCTAGTTTTTTGATCAGGAGCAATTTGATCAACGTTAAATTCTAAAGTTTTGAAAGTATAGCTGAAAAGCGTTCTTCTGGATTTTCTGAAAAAGCCCCATATGTCAACCTCGATATTTTTCTTTTTTGCATCTAAGTAGCCAAGGGATGAATGAAAAAAGTCTGTTCCGAAGATCTTTTTGAATGTCAAGAATTCAAAAAAGCTGGTAATTTTTGCTCTTCGTGCCTTAAAATTTTTAATATCATAAAATATAAGAGAACCGCTTTTTTTATGAGGGCTCTGTTTTTCGGCAATTGTTTGAATTTTATCAATGAATTTTGCTGATTGAATAACTTTTTCTGAGGGTTCTTTTATTTTAGAGGGCAATCTTATTTTCATAGAGTTAAAATCTTTAAAAATCGAAGCTAAAGAAGCAGTTTTTTCAATGTTAAATACTTCCTGAAGTGTTAATTTTTCATTTTTAGAAAGATCGTTCTTTATACCTTTTTTAGATATTAAAGGATCTATCTTAGAGAGCTTTTTATAAGCTTTTGTGAAAAGAGAGACATTTCTTGTTTTATAAGAGTATGAGAGCATTGTAATTAAGGATTTTTCGTGAGATTTTCTTAAAGACTCAGGAAGCCTTTTATAAAAATTTTCTAATTTTTTATTCAAATTTTTATTTGCAAAGCCCTTTTCAATGAATTCAGATATAGATTTTTTTTCAATTTTCGAAAATCTTTTTTTTCCAGAAGCATTATAAAAATTATTTAGTAAACAAACATTTTGATATTCAAAAGCGCTTAAATGAGCTTTCCTAGCCAGTCTTTCAGTTAAATCTTCAACGCTATAGCCGTGACAATGATTTAGGCGATCTTTTAAAGGTTTTTTTTCTGCTACCGTGATGATAGAAGTGAGGTCGTAGTTTCTCAAGCCCAAAAAGGAAAGAAAAACCCTAATAACCCGTTCATATAGACTGTTTTTATCTAGATGGAGATTTTTGTTTTTATCTAAATAAAGAAACTCTTTATTAGTCTTTTGTGTAACTAGCATGTTATTTGCCGTGAATTAAATGTAATAAATATAATTTTGTAATTATATATAATTATAAATGGTTACGTTATTATTATAAATAATAATAATTTTTATAACATTTGAAATTAAATTAAATTATTGTTGTCAGAAATCTGGAATTTATATTTTATATACGAAAATTTTTTATATTATGATGTTGGTTATGGCGGCATTGCCTTCGAGTAGTAAATGGTATGAATCCTATAAAAGTTTTCACAAAGATTTTGATCTTCATTATGTGGTTGTTTTGCAGGATAGAATAAATAAAAATGCTCCATGGAATGGTCCGGAGATGGCAGGTATAATTGAGAGATATATTACCGGCACACAGATACTTACTGAAAATGAAGAACATTCAGATGCATTTATAAAAGCTCAAATGGAGGCGGGTCTTTTAAGGTTTAGACTGGCAACTGAAAAAGAAGTGCCAAGAACTTGGAAGCGATGGCATTGGGAAAAGTTAAACTTAAGGCATGATATTTTTTGTGAAAAGAGTTCAAAGAAAAAATTATTTTTTGAAAAAAGGAAAAGCTGTCTCTTGTTATAATTTTTTATTGAATAATAAATATTAAAAGACTTGTTTTTTAAGCACCTTATAAATAATCTTATAGGTTAATAACAACTGATTTTTGGAGAAATCAATGAAGAAAAAGACACATCCGGATTATCAAGAGATTCTTTTTGTCGACTCATCAAATGGATATAAATTTGTATGCGGCAGCACTTTAAAACCTCAAGAAAAAGAAACATATGAAGGAAAAGAGTACCCTCTTTATAGAGTGCCGATTTCTTCTGCTTCTCATCCTTTTTTTACTGGTGGAAAACAGTTTCTTGACACAGAAGGAAGAATGGATAAATTTGCAAAAAAATATGCAAAGAAAAAAGAAGCTGTGCAAAAAGAGATAAAAATACAGGAAGAAGCTCAAAAAGAAAAAGTTGAGAAAAAGAAAAAGAAAGTTTCTAAAAAGAAATAATCTAATAATTGATCCGGAAATATGGAAGACAAAGTAAAGAAGCTTTTAAGTGAGCTTAATGAGATTGAAGAAAAGCTTGGTCAGTCTGAAATAGTTTCCGATCAAAAAACTTATAGAACCCTTACTCAGGAACATGCCCGTTTATCTCAGTTAAAAGATGCTTGGGAATATTATGAAAAATCACAACATCAATTATATGAGAATAAAGATTTATTATTATCAGAAAAAGATCCTGAGCTTATCGAAGTAATCAAAGAAGATATTGTTAATTTAGAAAATCAGATAGCCATTACTAAAACCAGAATCGAAACAATATTAGTCCCTCCTGATCCTTTGGACAGCAGAAATATCATTATGGAAATTAGAGCTGGTACAGGCGGGGATGAGGCTGCTTTATTTGTTGGCGACATGGTTAGGATGTATCAAAATTATGCTAATTCCAAAAGTTGGATTTGGGAAGGTCTTTCTGGTACAGAATCTGAAAAAGGCGGTTTTAAGGAATATATCATGACCTTGAGCGGCACTAATGTGCATCGCTTGATGCAGTATGAGGCAGGAACTCACCGTGTGCAGAGGGTTCCGGAAACCGAAGCTCAGGGGAGGCTGCATACCTCTGCGGTAACTGTAGCTGTCCTTTTGGAGCCGACAGAGGATGATAATATTGAAATAGATGAAAAAGATTTAAGGGTTGATACTTTCAGATCATCTGGAGCCGGCGGTCAGCATGTCAATACAACCGATTCAGCTGTTAGGTTAACGCACATTCCTACAGGAATTGTTGTAGCCTGTCAGGAAGAAAGGTCTCAACATAAAAATAAAGATAAGGCGATGCGTCTTTTAGCTGCTAGGATAATTGACCAAAAAACTCAGGAAGAGGCGAAAAAACGTTCTGAGCTAAGGGCTACACAAGTTGGAACGGGCGATCGCTCACAAAGGATTAGAACTTATAATTATCCTCAAAATCGTATCACTGACCATCGAATTGAATTAACATTATATAAGCTTGATAGAGTTATGGAAGGCGATTTAGATGATATCACTAATCCTTTAGTTGCTTATTTTTATCAGCAAAAACTTTCTTCATAAACAACGATTTATGAAAACCATTATTCAACTTTTAGAATTTGCCTATTCAGATTTAAAAGAAGCCTCTATTCAAGATTATAAAAAATCAGCTGAGAGACTTCTGTCACATCTTCTTTCATGTAAAAAAAATGATCTTTATTTAAGACATCAAGATTATGTTGATGAAAAAACTGTAGAAAATTTTTTGAAGCTTCTTGAAAGAAGAAAAAATAGGGAACCAGTTGAATATATTATTGGAATGGTTGACTTTTATGGCTGTGAAATTGAAGTAAATCAAGGTGTGTTGATCCCTAGGGTGGAAACAGAACTTCTAGTGGAGCTGGTTGTAAAGGATATCAAATCAAGCGGATTTGAAAAAAAAATTATATGGGATGTTTGTACCGGGTCTGGAGCTATTGGAATAGCAATAAAAAAAGCTCTTCCTTTTTGTGAAGTAATTATTTCAGATATTTCTAAAAAGGCCCTTGATCTAGCTAAAAAAAATATTGAAAGAAATCATGTAGAGATTTCTTTAAAAGAAGGGGATCTTTTAACCCCCTTTAAAGACCAAAAGGCAGATTATATAATCTGCAACCCCCCTTACATAAAAAAGGGCGATTTAATGGGTTTGCAAGAAGAAGTAAGGGCTTTTGAGCCATTATTGGCATTGGATGGAGGTCCTTCTGGTTTAGATTTTTATAGACGTTTTGAAAAAGAAGTTAAAAATTATTTAAAACCTAATGGCAAACTTTTTTTTGAAATTGGATGTGATCAAAAAGAAGAGATAAATAATATTTTTTCTAAAAATTATTTTGCTAAAAAAAGATTTATTAAGGATCTGGCAGGTCATGATCGTTTCTTTTTCCTTGAAATTGAATGACTTTCTGGATTATCCTATTTACATATTTTAAAAATAAGTAGTCATTATGTTTGATTTGTTAACAGACAAATTTCATAATCTTTTTTCTAAATTTGCAAGTAATAAAAAGATTACTGAAGACAACGTTCAAGAAGCTGTAAGAGAAGTTAGGTTGGCCCTATTGGAAGCTGACGTAAATTACAGCGTCGCGAGCCTGTTTGTCAAGAGAGTAAAGGAAAAAGCATTAGGGGATAAGGTTTTAAAATCAATATCGCCAAAACAGCAATATATAAAAATTGTACATGACGAGCTTGTCGAGCTAATGGGAAAAGAAGAGGTCCACCTCGATTTTTCCGGCGAGAAGCCTGCTGTAATAATGCTATGCGGTCTACAGGGATCTGGAAAGACAACTCATTGTGTAAAGCTTGCAAATTTTATCAAGAAAAAGCATCAGCATAAAAGGGTATTGATAGCAGCCTGCGATTTGCAGAGACCTGCAGCTATTGAGCAATTAAAAAGACTGGCTTCCGAGATCTCGATTGAAGTATTTTCCTTAGATGAGAAAAAACCGACGAAAGTAGCTAAAAAAGCCTTAGAATATGCCAAAGCTGAAAAGTATGACATCTTGATTATTGATACGGCAGGGCGTCTTCATGTTGATGAAGAATTAATGGAAGAGCTTAAAGAAATAAAAGATATTACAAGCCCTAAAGAAATATTATTTGTAGCCAATGCAACAACTGGACAGGATGCTGTTAAAACAGCTCAAGAGTTTGATTTGAGAGTAAATATTACCGGGTCGATTCTTACAATGTTGGATTCTGATGCTAGAGCTGGAGCGGCAATATCTATTAGGGAAGTAACAAAAAAACCTCTTAAGTTTGAAGGGGTTGGCGAAAAAATTAATGATATCCAAATTTTTAATCCCCATTCTATGGCCGATAGGATATTGGGAATGGGCGATGTTATAAATTTGGTCAAAAAGGCAGAAGATGCCTTTTCAGAAGATGAGCAAAAGAGCCTTGAAAAGAAAATAAAAAAGGCTTCTTTTAATTATGATGATTACCTAAAACAGATGTCTATGGTAAAAAAGATGGGATCTTTAAAGGGAATCATGAAAATGATCCCCGGATTATCTGCGATGTCAGACTTTGAGATGCCGGAAAAGGAACTCAAGAAAATAGAAGCTATTATTATGTCGATGACGAAAGAGGAAAGGCAGGGAGAGGAACTAGATCACAGCAGAAGAAGAAGATTGGCTAACAGGTTAGTTAAAGGATTTAAGAAACTAAAACAAATGCTAAAAAAATTTCCTGTAAAGGGATTTAAGGGAGCAATGCCGGATATGAACCAAATGAGGAATATGGGAGGAAAATTATGGCACTAATTATTAGATTAAGACAAATGGGAAGAACTAATAGACAGACCTTTCGTATGGTGGTAGCTGATAGAAGATCACCTAGGGATGGAAAATATGTTGAGCTATTAGGATGGTATAATCCAGTGGCAGAAGGTGCTAATTTTGATATTAAATTAGACAGAGTTCAATACTGGTTGGACAATGGAGCTTTGATTTCAGACAAATCAAAAGCGATACTTAAGAAAGTATCTCCTGAAACTGTCAAAAAGTTAGTTGATAGAACCATTAATAAAAAACTAAAAGCAAAGAAAAAAGTTAAAAAATAAAAAGAGATAGCGATGGAGATAGACATATTGTCTCTTTTC
>CAYNVX010000009.1:0-20487 GCA_964400755.1 uncultured bacterium
CTTTGCCTTTTCAATAATATTATTTAATAATGAGGTAATAATTATGTCAGCTGCTGTTAGAAAATCATCTGAAACTCTTCTAGTACAAACAAATGAGGTAGAGAATTTTTTAAACAGTCAAATACATATATATCAAGTTCTTCTAACTTTCAACACGACACAAGATACTTCAGGAAAAGATCGTCTTAATGAATTATTCCAAAAAAAAATAGATCAATTATCAACGTTACTTACATATGTACAACTTTTACAAAGAAACATAGTTATTTTAACACGTCCCGATAGTCCTTCAGATATTACAGACAATGCCTTAAAGGCCCTGCAAACATCTAGAACAGCTCTAGAAATCGCAACAAAAGACCTTTAGGAATAATTTTAGATAAAATATGCTTGACATACAAAGGTATATACCATAAAACCTCAATTGATGGTTTTATGGTAAAATTATTTTTTTAAAAGATGGATAAAGAATACAAAAAAACTAAAGATGGCAGTCAACTGACAATTGGCTCTTACCTTATTATAAAAACGATTGCAAAAGGAGGCATGGGCGAAATATTTTTAGCCTTTGACCCTACCTGTAAGAGACATGTTGCTTTAAAGCAAATAAGAGAAGATCTTGCTAAAAATGAGATGCTAAAAAAGCGTTTTTTAAGAGAAGCTAAAATAGCAAGCCAGCTCTCTCACCCCTCTATCATTCCGATATATGATATCCATCTTTCCGACCCCTGTTATTATACCATGCCCTACATTGAAGGACACACCTTAAAAGATCTTCTAAAAGCAGCTTATATGGACGAACAAGATGGAAAAATACCTAAACACAGCATCCACTCTTTATCACGTATTTTCTTAAATATCTGTGAAGCTATTGCCTACACTCATTCTAAGAATATCCTTCATAGGGACTTGAAGCCGGACAACATAATCATTGGAAAATTTGGAGAGGTTCTTCTTTTAGATTGGGGTATTGCCAACTATATAGGTGAAGCTGATGAGCCCATCAAAAATTTCAAACAGGAAGACTTTAACTTAACAAAACCTGGAAAAGTTACAGGAACTCTAGCCTATATGGCTCCGGAAAGGGCCTTGGGCAACAATGCGACCCGATCTAACGACATATACTCTTTAGGAGCAATATTATATCAGATATTAACACTTTGCCTTCCTTTTAAAAGAAAAGATCTAGCCTCATTTCGCAAAAACATGAAAATGGAAAGATATATCAATCCTCTTGAAAAAGCTCCTCATCGGGACATCCCTCACAAACTAGCAGAGATAGCAACAAAATGTCTCTTATTTGATGAAAAAAAAAGATTCCAATCGGTAAAAAAAATAATTCGCGGAGTAAAAGATTATATTGAAGGAAGACCGGAATGGATTTTCACATCTAATTTAGATGTGAATAGAAAGAGCGACTGGATTTTTGAAGAGAACATTTTCTTGGCGAAGCATGTAGCAATTTCAAAACATACTGACATTGCTGAATGGGTAACTTTAATGGTCTCCAACGACGAGTTTCCAGGAAATATTAAGCTGGAAGCTGATCTATCTTTTTCGAAACATTCCGAAGGGCTGGCTTTTTTACTGAATATTTTAAGAGATCAGGAAGGTTTTAAAATAGAAGAGGGATATCGTCTTTGGATAGGATCAAAAAAATCCAAGGCTACAAAATTATTCAGATCAAATGTTCTGGTCTTGGAAGATGAAACATTTCTTTCACCGGATATATTTCATCATATAGTAATTGAAAAAGTTGATGATGAACTAAAATTTTTCTTGGATGGCAAATTAATCTTTTCTCATTTAAGCCATTTAATTTCAAAAGGGCTTCATTTAGGCCTTATATGTAAAGACAGAGAATTTGAAATTAAGAATTTCAACATCTATTCGAGCTCCTATAATATTATGGTGAATTGCCTTGCAATTCCCGATGCTTTTTATACAAAAAATGATTTCGACAGCGCTATTAAAGAATATCACAGGATAGCCTCTTCATTTTCTGGAAGGACAGAAGGAAGGGAAGCTTCATATAGATGTGGTATTACATATATAGAAAAAGCAAAAAGAGCGAAGCTTAAAAAAGAAAAAGATCTTATTTTACAAGAAGCTTTAAATGAATTTGACAAACTCCACTCTACCCCATCTGAACCTTTGGAATATCTTGGAAAATCCTTAGTATATGCAGCATCAAATGAACCGGAAGAAGAGGCAAAATGTTTAGAGCTAGGTTTAAGAAAATTTAAAAAAAGCCCCCTTCTGCCAATATTGCAAGAGCATATTATCTATCGTATGCATGAAAGCTCTTTAACAAATAGAGAAGCTGCCTTCAGACTAATATTGTTAGCTCTAATAAATATAAAAAAAATAGATGCCATTCCTGATACAAAAAAATTATTGGAAAGCCTTCACAAACATCAAGAAAAATTATTTTTCATTGAAGAAACCTCAGATTTTGAAGATCAGTTATGTATTGATCTAGGCTATCGCTTAGGAAAACTTCAGGCATTAGTTGAAATCTTTGAAAAGAAAAATCTAGATGAAATCAATAAAGAAAACCTTTTATTTGCACTTTTGGAACTTAACAACATTTCTTACGTTGAAAATTTTTTCGAAGAACAGAAAAATAGAACCTCTACCTTTCATGAAACACTGCTATTAATCAATATTGCCTTGATATCTTTAAGTGATATTCAAAGAAGTCTTGATTTATTATTTTCAAAGCTTTCAAAAAAGATCTCTCAAAAGGAAATGAGAGTAATTATTTTTATATTGCACCATTGTTTAGTGAAAAATGAATTGAATTTCATAAATGAAATTTCCGAGAAACTAAAAAATCATTTAATTAACAAAGAAGATCAGCTAAGATTAGATTCAATATTTATCTGGAATTCTCTTTTAGAAAACAATATAGAAAAAACCAAAGTTTTATTTTCAAAATATCCACTTGAAATGATCAATGAAGAATCGAGCCCCCTACATTTGTCCTATGGAGCATTTTTATATTTAACCGAAGGCAAAGAAATAGCTGACGTTCATTTTTCCGGAGTATTAGATAGTCCTTATCCAAATTCCTATTCATTAGCCTCTCATTATATTTCAGGAAAAAAAGATATAATTAAAAACTGCCTTTTCTGGGAGAAAAAGCAGCTTTATTCATATTTATATTTATATTATCAAGCTATACATGAACTAGATAAAGCAAAATATTATAAAAGTTTATCTGCTAAACTCCAGGATTAATATCTTTAATATAATTTTTTCCTAAATCCCCTATTAGAGCTGCAGTTGTTAATGCTAAAACTAGAATAGGAGATAAAGCTAAACTAAATATTGTTCCAACTGACAATAATATACCAAAAGCTAAAAGAGATATTGATTTGGTCAATAGGAAATGTTGATAATCTATTGCAGTTTGACTCATCCTATGAGAATTTTTACTTAAAAAATCTAATGTTGCATAAGTCTTCCTAGTAAAGAAATATGTCATTGACATACCACCAAGACCGCAAAGGAGATTTGAAACAACAGCTCCAACGGTAAATATTTTTGAAGAAAGAGTCCAGCTAGTAGTCTCGGTTATACTGGTAATTGTATCTGCGATCTCTTCAGAGAGATCCTCAACGCTTCTTACTTCCCAGAAATGTTTAAAAAGATTGTTGGCGTTTCCCATTAGGTCAATAACATTAAACCCATTATATAATAAACCATAGGCATCTTGAGCTCTTTTTAAACAGGCAAAATTCATTAGACCCGATTTCATAATCCATTGGATAGAATGATTAATGCATTTAAATAAATCTTTAGGGTGATTTTCAGAATGTTTAACAATTATATCTGTATATTGAGCTATTTGAACAGCCGCCATAGAATCCTCCGGTAAAATAAAATAGGAATTTTTTAACGAAATTACAGATAAAATTAAAGATAAAAATAATATAAATTATTTTTTACATATTTTTGTTCCCTTTGACTTTGCTATTAAAATTATGTTATTTTATTAACAAAAATAAATAATTAGTTGTTTATGAAAGAACTTGCCAAGACCTACTCACCAAAAGAACTAGAAGAAAAATGGTATCCCCATTGGGAAAAAAGCGGCTTTTTCAAGCCTATTCCCAAAGATCCAAAAAAAAGATTTTGCATTGTTATCCCCCCTCCTAATGTTACTGGGGTCTTGCATATGGGTCATGCCCTTGTAGATACCATTCAGGACATCTTAATTAGATATAAGAGGATGTCGGGTTATGAGACCCTTTGGGTGCCTGGCACAGACCATGCTGGAATTGCAACCCAAACAATAGTTGAAAAGCATCTGATAGCTACATTGAAAAAAAGAAGGAAAGACTTTGATAGGGAAGAGTTCTTGGCTCATGTCTGGAAATGGAAAGAAGAAAAAGAATCAGGGATTTTAAGCCAGCTGAAAAAATTAGGCTGCTCTTGCGACTGGTCACGTCTGCGCTTTACAATGGATGAAAAAAGCAATAAGGCCGTTCGTACTGTATTTAAAAAAATGTATGATGAAAAGCTTATCTATCGCGGGGATTATTTGGTTAATTGGGATCCAGTAACTCAAACAGCTTTAGCCGATGATGAAGTTGAGTATGAAGAAAGAGACTCCTATCTTTGGTTTTTCAAATATCCAATCAAAGGTAAAAACAAATTTATTACAATAGCTACTACCCGTCCGGAAACTATGCTTGGCGATACAGCAGTTGCTATCAACCCCAAAGACGACAGATATCTCTCCGTTATGGGAGAAGAGATATTACTGCCGATAATGAACAGAACTATACCGATTATTGAAGATCAATTTGTAGATCCAAAATTTGGAACGGGAGCAGTAAAAATTACCCCTGCACATGATTTTAATGATTATGACACAGCAATGCGCCACAACATTGAACTAATTAATATAATGACTCCTGATGGACATATTAATGAAAATGGCAAAGAGTTTTGCGGTCTTTCCATGCAAAAGGCAAGAGAAGCTGTTGTAGAAAAAATGAAAGCTTTAGGTCTTTTAGAAAAAATCGAACCTTATAAACTTCGAGTTGGCGTTTCATATAGATCAAAAGCTACTATTCAGCCCTATTTATCAGAGCAGTGGTTTGTAAAAATGACAGCATTTAAAAACCAGCTGATAAATGCAGTAAAAACAGGAAAGGTCCAACTCATACCGAAACATTGGGAAAAGACCTATTTCCACTGGATAGAAAACATAAGGGATTGGTGCATCTCAAGACAGCTATGGTGGGGCCACCGTATTCCAATCTGGTATCATAAAGAAGACAAAGATGTCATGATTTGTTATGACAAAGAAGGTCTTCCTCCTGAAGTTCAAAAAGAGCCTGATAAATATTATCAAGACGAGGATGTATTAGACACATGGTTCTCATCAGCTCTTTGGCCCTTTAGTACTCTTGGCTGGCCGGACAAGACCGAAGACCTGCAAAAATTTTATCCAACATCAGTATTAGTAACAGCGCATGACATATTATTTTTCTGGGTAGCTAGAATGATACTTATGGGCGTATATGTAATGAAAGATGTTCCTTTTCATAAAACTTTTATCCATGGGCTGATATATGGAAAGTCTTATTGGAAAGAAGATAGCGACGGTTCTGTTACATATTTATCCTTTGATGAAAAAGTAAAATATGACCTTGGAGAAAAGGTTCCTAAAGAAGTTTTTTCAAAATGGGAAAAAATGTCCAAATCAAAAGGCAATATTATTAATCCTTTAGAAATAATTGATGAATATGGCACCGACGCAATGAGAATAGCTCTATGTTCATCTGCAACAAACAGCAGACAGATCGATTTAGACAGAAGAAGATTTGATGAATATAAAAATTTTGCCAATAAGATTTGGAACAGCACAAGATTTATCGTACAGAATTTAGAAGAGAACAAAGAAAAAAATCTTTCTGCACTAACCGAAGCAGAAATTGAAAAAGGATTAGACTTAGATTTATTAAATTTAGAAGACAAATGGATCTTGTCCCGTCTGAATCAGACAATTAAAGAATCTATAAGATATTTAGACGAGTTCAGCTTTGACAAATATGCAAAAGAGCCTTATTCCTTTTTCTGGGATGATTTCTGTGCATATTACTTAGAGCTTACAAAACCATATCTGTTCGGCAAAATAGGAAATAGCCAAATTAGGGCTAACAAACAAAAAATGCTTGTTATGGTACTAATGGCATCAATCAGATTAATGCATCCTGTTGCTCCATTTATTACAGAAGAGATCTTTTCGATCTTAAAAGAATCCTTCCCTAATTTAAAAAATATCACAAAAGCTGATCCTTATACTTTAGATCTAATAAATTCTCTTTTATCTGATTCTTGTATAGTAGCTCCTTTCCCAAAAGGATATTTTGAAAAAGATCAAGATCAAACCATAGAAAGCAGCTTTAATTTCATAAAAGAGCTTATCTATGCTATTAGAAATATCCGTGCAGAGATGCAGCTTCCTCTCGGAATGACAACTGATCTTTATATTCTTTCTAAGGAAAAAGATGACCATTTTCATTTAACAAATAAAAATCAAAATCTAATTTCAACTTTGGTAAAAGTAGGAAAAATATTATTTATATCTGAAGAAGAAAAATTACCAAAGCAGGGCTCTAGTGCAATTGTAAAATCATTAAAGCTTCATATTCCTCTACCTCAAGAGCTTTTGGAAAATGAAAAGAAAAGGCTTTTAAAAGAAGAAGAAAAGTTAGTTAAGACATTAGCGCAGACAAAAGACAAACTGGAAAATAAAGAGTTCTTATCGAAAGCTCCATCAAATGTCGTTGCTATGATGCAACAGACATTTGACGAAACTGAAAAAAAGCTTTTAGATATCTCTAATAAGTTAAAAAGCTATTAATGTTTAAAATGTGAACCTTTTTCCTTTTTAACAAAATTTGGCTGAGATGCAAAATATTTCAAATGTCTTCTCATATCATCAAGCAGCATGTTTGCCATATCAAAAGAAAAGCCATTTTTAACAACTATCCTTTGCACAACAAGATCTTCTCTATTTTTTGGCATTGGATATGCAGGAACAAGCCAGCCCCTTTCTCTTAACTTATCTGCCATGTCATATAAAGAGAAGTTTGTCTTTTCCTTTATAGTCCATGCAAATACAGGAATATCCTCTCCTCTTGAAATTAATTTAAATGGTCCCATTTTCTCTATTTCAGAAGATAGATAAAGAGCTACATCCTGACAGGCCTTTTGCACTTCAGTAAACCCTTCTCTTCCGAGCCTTAAAAAATTATAATATTGAGCACATATTTGAGATCCCGGCCTTGAAAAATTAATAGCAAAAGTTGCCATTTTACCACCAAGATAATCCACATAAAAAATAAGATCTTCAGGAAGATCTTCTTTAGTACGCCAAACTACCCAACCTACTCCTGGATATACCATACCATATTTATGACCTGAGGAATTAATAGATTTTACCCTTTTCACTCTAAAGTCCCATTCAAGATCGGGTTGTAAAAATGGAGCTATAAAACCTCCGCTCGCACCATCTACGTGAATAGGAATATCTAGTCCTTTTTCTTTTTGCAGTTTGTCTAATCTGTCACTCATCTTTTTTACCGGTTCATAACTGCCATCGTAAGTACTACCCATGATGCAGACTACACCTATAGTGTTTTCATCACAGAGTTTAGCTGCTTCTTCTGGATCTATGATAAATCTATCTTTTTCACAATATACAAAACGAGGCTCAATATCCCAATATCTGCAGAATTTTATCCAACAGATCTGAACATTTATTCCCATTACTAAATTTGGCTTGGCATCAGATTTGCCAAGCTTTTTCATTTTTTCTCTCCATTTCCATTTAAGAGCCATACCGCCGAGCATACAAGCTTCGCTCGATCCAATAGTTGAACATCCTACAGCCTCTTCTTTTTCTGGAGAATTCCAAAGACGTGATAAGATATTCACACATCTTTTTTCTATTTCTGCAGTCTGCGGATATTCATCCTTATCGATCATATTTTTATCTAAAGTATCCAATATCAGCTGTCTAGCTTCCGGATCCATCCAGGTAGTAACAAAAGTTGCCAAGTTAAACCTTGAGTTACCATCCAAAATTAGCTCATCATGAATTAAATTATAAGCTGAGCGCTGTAACATACCTTTTTCTGGAAGCTCATATTTAGCAACTGGAGACTTTAATGAATGTCTTGCATAAAGTGGGATAATATCTTTTTCACTATCATCTAATTTTGATAAATCTTCTTTTTTATACATTTAATTCTCCTATTTGTTTTTTACTTTTTTAAGCCATTTTGGATCTTTGAAATGATTAATAATTATTGGAGCCGATACAAAAACTACTGTTCCAACAATTAAAAATGCAACATATGTTGTCGGGCTATCTATTACCAATTGCGATGGTGGGAAAAAGCCAACTATTATCGCAAATATAACAGCTAAAAAGCCAACTCCAGCAACCAGCCACATCCAGAAATTACTCTTCCCAATTCTATAAGGCCTGATAACTTTAGGTTGAGAATATCTCAACTTAATTGCAGCTGCATAGAGCAATGCATACATGATCAGATATAATATTGCTGTTAGTGCAGTTAAAAGGAAAAATGATGTGCTGACATTTGGCATAAGTAAAAAAACAAATGATAAAATAGTAACAATTATACCTTGTACCCATAAGATATTTGTTTGAATGCCATTTTTATTAGTATGTTGTAAAAATGGAGGAAGCTCTCCATGTTTTGCAGTTGCAAGTAAACCTTTACTAGGTCCACCAACCCATGCAACAACGCCTCCTACTGCTCCGAAAGCAACTAAAAAGCCGATCACCGGAACAAACCAATCAACATTGAACATATGAAGTAGATCTTTAAAGCCCTGCATAATACCTGCAGTTAAACTGATATCCTGTACGGGTACAGTTAAGAAGATAGCAAAAGAACCAAACAAAAAGCAGATAACAATAATCAAAATTGCTAAAAAGATAGCTTTTGGATAGCTTGATTTTGGATTTTTTAAATCCATAACGTGCACAGCGCTAACTTCCATCCCTGCAAACAAAAGCACAGTCCCTGCCAAAAAGGCAATACTGTTCATATCTTTAAAATTAGGCATTATGTCCATAGAGGCATTTTGTGGATCAATAGTATGTCCCATTGCCATCCAAACAACTCCTAATGCAATAATTAAAATTGCAGGAAAAATCGTTCCACCCAAAACACAGGCTGTTGTAAACCAGCTTGCAGCTTTAAGGCCGATGAAGTTAATAAATGTTGCTCCCCAATAAATAATCAAAATAATAGCAACAATAAAAATCTTATTTGATGATAAGGAAGGATCTAAGAACAGGTATGACAAAGCGCCTGCCGCAAAAGCCAGTACGGTTGAATACCAAATTGTATTTTGTACCCATTGAAGCCAAATAGCAGTAAATCCCATTTTGGATCCAAAGGCCTCTTTAACCCATCTATATACTCCCCCTTCTTTAGGCCAGCCGGTAGCAAGTTCCGCTGAAACTAAAGATACTGGAAGCAAAAATAAAAAAGATGCAAAAAGGACATAAAAAATCATCTGATATCCCGTCTTTGCGATTATTGGAAGTCCTCTTAAACTCATGACTAACGCAACGTTCATCATGGCAAAAACAAAAACTCCCAATTTTTGACTTTTAGTAGACATAAAAATTCCTCTTAAAAAATATTTAACTCATATAATATTTATAATTTTAATTATTATTATAATTGTCAATATTTTAAAGATAATTTGGTTGAATTAATTAGAAAAAAGAAAAAAACTAAACGTCTCTGGATAAATATAGATTTTCTAAATACTTTAAAAATATAAGCGCATTTGTTTTTATTGAAGCATTACATCGATCAAATATTGAATATACTTCTGTTTGCATAAATCTAATTTTGGTCAAAGGATCTTGAGTATTAAGAGTTATAACAGAAAATAATAGATCTTGATAAGACTGTGCTAATAATTTTGATTCCGGATAGTCTGCAAAACTTTTATTTATAGAATCTAATACTGGCTGAACTATTCTTTGTAATTCTTGCGTTACAGTTGGCATAATAATTGACTATACTACCTCAATTAAACTCCATGAAAATCAAAAGTATCAGTTCTTGATAAATTCTATTTACCTTATTAATTCTTGCTTGAGCATCTTTTAAAATTTTCTCTTCATAAGGATTGAATCTATAATCAATCCCCGATGATAACCAAACAGTTTAATAATTATTAAATAATTTTTTATAAATCGAATTGTAGCTCTTTTTCTTTTTTAACAATTTTGAAGAAATAGTCGCTTTCTTCAACTACCACTTTAGATAAGAAAATAAGACCGATTAAGTTTGGAAATGCCATAAGGCCATTCATTATATCAGCCAAAGGCCAAACGGTCTGAATAGAAAGCTGAGATCCTAAAAAGACAAAAATTATAAATAAAAATCTATAATATTTAACGCTTCTGTCCCCAAGGATATATTCAATACATTTTTCGCCGTAATATGACCAGCCTAAAATTGTGGAAAGGCCAAAAAGTATTAAACCGATAGCTACAATAATCCCTCCACCGGGAAGCACTGATGAAAAAGCATGCATCACTAAAGGAGCTCCATTTAAGATTTCTCCATTAGGACCAATTTGCCCAACTGAATTAGTTACAGCCAAAACAAGAACGGTTATTGTACATACAATAAAGCTAGATAAAAAGACACCAGACATAGAAATCAAGGCCTGTCTTCCTGGAACATCTGTTTTTGCAGCTGCTGCTGCAATAGGAGCGCTGCCAAGGCCAGCCTCATTTGAAGATATTCCTCTTGCTATCCCCATCTGCATAGCGTTCATAATTCCCACACCTAAAAAACCTCCTGCGGCAGCTTTAAAATTAAAAGCGCTTTTGAAGATCATTAAAATACCGGGAAGGATATAACCGATCCTCATGAAAATAATAATCAACCCGCCAGAAATATATATTAGGGCCATGATAGGAACCAAATAGGCATTTACCTTGCCAAGGCTTTTAATACCTCCAATAATTACAACGCCGACAATTAGAGTTAAAACAATTCCTGTAACAACAGATGGAACATGAGAAAGTTCAGAAATAGCATCGGTAATTGATTGGGACTGAATTAAGTTTCCTCCGCAAAAAGCTGCCAAGGCTCCGAAAATAGCAAAAAAAGAGCTAAGCCATTTTATATTCAGCCCTTTTTCTATATAATGCATAGGGCCGCCGGACATAAATCCTTTTTTATCCTTTGTCCTAAATTTAATAGCAAGTATTGCCTCTGCATATTTGGTGACCATGCCGATCAAAGCCATCACCCACATCCAGAAAATCGCCCCGAAGCCCCCTGCAGTTATTGCAGTTGCCATCCCGGCAATACTTCCAATACCAATGGTAGCCGCCAAAGCGGTCATTAAAGACTGAAATTGAGATATATCTCCTTTAGCTTTCTCATCATGTTTTTTAAAAGCATATTTCAATGATAAAGGCAGATATTTGAACTGCATACCTTTTAACTTAAAAGTTAAATAGATGCCTACTCCAAGCAGAAGGTAAATTAAAATACCGTTCCACAAAAAAGAATCTGCTTTTTCTAAAAAAAAATTTATATCCATATAATTATTTTAAAATTTTCTCTAATAATCATACAGATATTTCTTATTATTCTCTAGCAAAGGATATTTCAATAATCTATTGATCTATTTACTTGGGCAATGTTAAATTTATCCGCTTATGAAATACAAAAAAATAAATCCAATATTTACTCCTTATGAATTAAAAAAAAATATAGCTACAGACATTCTTGACAAGGCATTTATTGAAAAATCAAGATCGACAGCTAAAAATATTTTTTTAAAGAAGGATAAAAAATTAGCTATAGTTATGGGACCCTGTTCTATACATGATGAAAAAGCATCTATTGAATATGGATTGAAATTCAAAGAACTTTCCGACAAGGTCTCAAAAAAAATCTTTTTAATTATGAGAGCCCATTTTTCCAAACCCAGATCTGCATTGGGATGGAAAGGCTTTATGCATGACCCCAAATTAAATAATTCCAACCACCTAAACACTGGAATAAAAGCAACCAGAAGCCTGCTTGTAAAACTAACTCAATTAAAGATTCCGCTTGCCTGTGAATTTTTGGATATTAATACCTACCTCTATTTTGAAGATTTAATAACATGGGGTTTTATTGGAGCTAGAACAGCAACCTCGCAGCCGCACAGAGAACTCGCCTCTTCTTTTTCATTTCCTATTGGATTTAAAAACAGTCTTGATGGAGATATAAATATAACTATAGACTCCATAAAAACTTCTAATCATCCTCATAATTTAATTACAATTGACGATGATGGAAAAATTGCAGCTTTAGAAACTTTTGGCAATCCATTTTCACATATTGTCCTAAGAGGCTCAAAAAGTGAGACAAACTTTGATGAAAAAAACATATCCAATGTTATAAACCTTTTGAAAGAGAAAAATCTCTTTCAATCAATCATGATTGATTGTTCGCATGACAATGCAAAAAAATCTCTCACTAATCTTAAAAAATGCTTTCAAGATGTACTTACACAAGCTATTTATAATAATGCCATTGTTGGAATGATGTTTGAAAGCAATTTAAAAGAAGGATCACAGACATTAAAAAATCCTTACAGCTTGAATTATGGAGTATCGATTACTGATCCTTGCCTTAGCTGGGAAGATTCTGAAAAACTTATCTTGGAAAGTTATGAGCTATTATCCAGCACTGTTAGATGTGCTGTCTAAAGATCTCTCTTTATTTATTTCAATTAAATCTGTCCAGAATTGATGTTTCCAGTCATCAACAATTTCGCCATCTTCGTTAACAACTACAACACGATAAGTTAAGATCCTTTTCTTTTTATCTTTTGTCTTATCTTCAAAATAAAAGGAGTCATAGCCTCTTTTTTGATCAATTTTTCTAACAAGCACTTCCTGCCTATTATCCCAAAATCTTACAGTAAGCATTAAAGTGAGCTTTTCTCGATAGAGGCTCAAAGGAAAATCCCAACTGACAATTATCCTTTGCCCTTGAGGGGGATCATTCAGCCTAGGATCGGGAGTTGAAACATGAAAAGAGGCCAAGTACTCTTTGTCTACCTTTTCATTCTGCACATATAAGTGCCCTTTATAGCAGGAGCTCATCAAAAATATGATCAGTCCAATAGCCCAAAACCTCACAAAATCCCCTATTGCTTTTATGAAATTAAAAAGATAGCATATAATACTATGAAAGATCAAATTACTTATAGCATTGCCGGCATCATTTTTTCTAAAGATAGAAAAAATGTTCTTCTAATAAAAAGAAGAGATGTGCCCGTCTGGGTTCTTCCAGGAGGCGGAAAGGAAGAGGGTGAATCATATGAAGAAGCTATAATTAGAGAGATAAAAGAAGAAACTGGTTTTAGTGTAAAAATCACAAAGACAATTGGAGAATATTTCCCTATGAATAGATTGTCTCGCCATACCTATCTTTATGAATGTGAGATCTTGGACGGTAGAGCAACAATTTCCAATGAGACAAAAGAGGTAAAGTTTTTTCCTTTAGACTCCCTTCCAAAACTCATGCCTCCTCCATATGATGAATGGATCGAGGATGCAGCTAAAAACCTTCCTCAAATTATCAAAAAAAAAATGACACGCGTCAATTATCCTACTTTAATTAAAAACTTAATTTTACATCCTCAACTAGTAATAAGATTTTTATTATCAAGAATGGGAATTTACATAAATTCAAAATAATACTTTATTAGTAAAAATCACTCTAACTTAATAATAACAAATTAATTAGCTATACTATTCACCTTTAAAAAATTAGAACAATTAAAATGCTATAAATTAACACTTGAATCTATCCGCAAAATAGTTAAATAGGAAAAATATTATTCTTTTTCAATAATAGATTTGCAGTTGGTCTCTTTCATTAGAAATAAAACAAAGATGCCAACTATTATTCCAATAGGAATGGTAATAAAAGCATTTTTATAAGCTGTTATCGAATAAAAATGTATGCCATCAAATATTTTCCCTTCCCAGCCTTTGTCTAAGAGCCAGCCTACCAAAGGAAGGCCAAGACCATATCCTCCCCCAACAATGATAAAAGCAGCCAAACTTAATGCAGTTCCTGTCACTTCAGGAGAATTGCTCTCCGATATAACAGGATAACCTAAAACTTGTGCAGCAGAGCTAAATCCAATAATAAAAAATACAATATGTAATGTTGTCATATTGAAATTATTTACATAAACTAAAACCAACATAGCTATCAAACATACCATAGCGCCAACAAGCATCGGCAGTTTTCTTTTATGAAGCAAATCAGACACCCAGCCAAAAAAGAGAGAACCTAGCAACATTCCAGAAAACAACATAGAAGTAATGGAAGCGGCGGCCATTGAAGAGATGTTATAGACCTGCATTAAATAGGTTATTCCAAACAATGCTCCAAAAATAGCAATGGGTAAATTTAAAAAAGCTATATAAAGACCACAGAACCAGTTCTGCGGCTGTTTTACAATCAAATACAAACTAGTCCAGACAGAAATGTTTTCAGCAAGTTCTTTTGATCTATCTTTGGGATCTCTAACAACAAACCATAAAATTATTCCAATAACCAGACCTAATATAGCAGATACTAATAATGCTCCCTGCCAGCTAAAGAAGTTTATCAAAAAAGCCATGGGAGCCTGGGCTGCGATGCCGCCCAGCATACCAATTGTTACTATTAATGAAGTGGCAATAGCCAGTCTGTTCGGAGGAAGCCACATCGAAGCCAATTTCAAACATAGTATCAACCCAAATGCCATCATAATGCCGGATAAGAACCTTCCTATGCCTGCCATGAATAAGGTTTCAGCAAAAGCAAATATTATTGCTCCGGCAATTGCAATTAATAGGTTTATCCCCATTAAAATCCTTACATGGAACCTGTCTATAAGAAGCCCCGCAGGTATAAGGAAAATTATGCTCGCATAAAAATACCATGCCGAAAGCAAGCTTAAATCACTTGAGGTTGCTCCAAAATATTTTAAAAGGACAGAATGAAGAGGAGTCATCATGGTCATTTGAAAAAAGGCATAAAAGAAAAACAAAGAACCAACCAATGTGATTGTCCAAGCTTTCATAGAACCATTTTTTTTCATATTTTTATCCCTTAAACCAAAATGACCATACAATATTTTTAAAGTTAAAAACCTTTAATTTCAAGAAGTGATTATATTAACAGACTGGGATGTTCCTATTCTATCCGCACCGGCGTCTATCATTTCAATTGCTTTTTCATAAGTTCTAATTCCGCCACTTGCTTTAACCTGAACATGGTCGCTAACAATTTTTCGCATTAATAATACATCTTCAACCGTTGCTCCGCCTTTTCCAAAGCCTGTAGATGTTTTTACAAACTTGGCTCCGGCCATATCAGATAAAGCACAGGCAATAACCTTCTCATTGTAATTCAAATAACATGTCTCAATAATCACTTTAACAGGACATTTAGCTGCATCGACAACAGCTTTTATACCATCATATACAAGTTTGAAATTTTTATCTTTTAGAGCTAAGACATCTATGACCATATCGATCTCTTTAGCACCAAGATCAACCGCTTTTTTTGCATCGTGAGCCTTATCTTTTGGAGAACTGTCGCCTTTTGGAAAATCAACGACAGCTATCGGTAGTACTTTACTATCTTTTAGTTCAGGAATTACAACTTTTAAATCTTTAGGATAGACGCATACTCCCTTAAATCCATATTTAATAGCCTCGTGACAAAGATTGATCAACTCTTCTTTTGTTGCGTCCTGTTTTAACAGAGTATGATCGATATTTTTTGCAATATCTTCCATAAGTTTTTCCTTTTATATAAGTAATAAGGCAAAGACAAAGGCAAATAGCGCGAAAGATTCAATAATTCCAAGCGCTGCTGCACATTTTCCAAAAATAGCAGGCTGTTTTGCAGAAGCCTGTATCGCGGTAGCTGCGGCTTTTCCCTGATAGATCGCACTCATCATAATTGCAAGTCCAGTAAAAAAAGCTATACCAATTCCTGACATAGGCGATAAAGTACCGGCATTAATCGCGTTTTTCATTAAAATCATCAACACAAACCCATATATAGACTGAGAAGATGGCATCGCAGATAAACCAATAAATTTTCCATGACCTTCATCAACGTGAGTCATAACTCCATGTGATGCCATACCGGCTATACCACATCCTATTGCACTTCCTATACAGCCCATGCCAAGAACTATCCCTGGGCCAACCATATTAAAATCCATATTAACCTCACTTTTATTTTAATAACTTTAAAGGATTGAATAATTTGCCATCGCCTTCAAATGAATAGTGATACCATTCAATAAAATTAAGACGAAGACCATGTATTATCCCTCCCATAACCCCTAATGCTAAATTTATACCATGACCTACCAATACTGCAATTATCCCAAAGGCCCATCCTAATGCCGCTCCAATATCATTAAAAGTATTTGCCATAATCATTCCAGCAAGACCTAAAGCATAAAGACGAAGATAAGATAAAACATCTGCAAAAATCTGTATTAAGTTGGTAATTTCCAAAACACCCATAATTTTTCTTTGTAAAATCGCCAAGCAAAGAGCTACAGCAATTCCAGAAAAAAGAAGATATTCCCCAGTTATAAAAGCCATGGGCTTGCTGATTTGCATAATGTAATGAACCATAGATGTTGCGCCGACTACTTTTGGAAAAAACAAATAACCGCCAACCATAAAGAATATCCACCCAATTCCAGCCCAATTTTTCTTTGTATTTCTAATAAAAGAAAAGGCTATGTGAATCACTCCGATTAACAATGACATTTCCATTAAAATGTTGTTCTTAAAATCATCTAGAACTTCAAATTTTATCTGGCCATTTTCTTTTTTCTGAGCTTTTTCTAAAAATTCCTTTCCATCTCTTGCACCAGAAATATTAGGATATTTTTTTATATACTCTTTATAAATATCATCTTTCACCTCTAGATGATAATCCGCTTTTTTTATAGCGACAAAATTAATCAATGTAACATTAGATAGTTTATTGTTTATATCAACGCCCATCCCAAAAAAGGATCCATTCAATGCACCCCAAATTACACAGCTTATAGATATCATCCACACTAATTTGATAAAACGCTTAACTAAAGCTTTTGGATGAGGAAATTTGAATTTTAAAAAAATTGCAATTCCTAAATATAATAACCCATATCCTAAATCAGATACAATCATTGCAAAAAATAAAGAGAATGCAAATAAAACCCAAACGGAAGGATCTTTGTCTTTTATCGACGGAACATCATAAATGTTAACAAGATCTTCCCCAACTTTTGCAAGACCTTTATTATCTAAATAAGTTGGAATCTTGTCTTTCTCTTCAATTGCTATAACCTCATATTCTATCGGTATCCCTTTTACTAATTTTTCAAGCTGGTCAAATTTGTTTTCAGGAATCCATGCTTCAACTGAAAAAATAGATTCATTTAAAGGAAAATCAATATCCTTTTTTGCTGAATTCAAATGATAAATGTTTAATTCTTTTATCAATTCTTTTCTTAAGAATTTTAAATAGCCTGTAAGTTCTTTTAATTCTTTATGAAAAAGCTCCTGCTCTTTTTGCAGATAAAAAAGTTTGTCTTTTAAAATCTGCAAAGACTTATCTATGATAATTTCTATCATGTTGGGATATATTTTTTTTTCTTTATTTACCGCTACAAAATAATCTAGGTCATATTGAGTGCCAACATATATCATTTCTTCAGGCAACTCTATCTCTTCTCTTTTAGATGTTTTTACACAGAAAAATTGTAGATGACGATGACCTTCTTTTTCTATTTGCTTAATTTCTTCAATAGAAAAATCACCAAATGGAGTAATTCTTATAATCTCAGACTCTAATATTCTCCGCTGCTCTGAAAGTTTTTCTAATTCTGTATTAATATGTAATATTCTTCTTACTATAGATTTTGATGAAAGGGCCCTTTCATCTTTTACAGCAGTAAAAACAGGCTGTTTTTGCAATATTTTTATTGCGGCAATAAAGTCTTTAATTAATGGAGAGATTTCTTTAACAGTCTGAGCAAATGGGCCGATAAATTCAATTATTGCAGCTCTCTGAGCCTTATTAAAAAAATTGTCAATCTCTTGTTTAATACCATAAAATAATAGTTTTTTAACTTTAATATTCATCAACTTTCCCGTTTTTCTAATATCTTCATTTTTGCCACTTTTGCCTGTGATACGGCAGCAAGCTCCTGATCAGATAAAAAGATCTTTATCTTTTTAATATTACCCTCTGTTCTGGGAATTAAAACCTTATCAAAAAGATTTACTCTTATTGATACTTCTCTAAGCTCTTTTTCTAATGCTCTCTTCTTTTCTTCTGCTACCTTTGTTTTTTCTTTTATCTCAATCATTATCTTTATCTTTTGAATAGCAGAATCTATCCATATCGGAGTATCAAATAAAAAATAATCTTGTTCTTCAAAAACAACTTTTTGAAATTGGGGAAGTTCAACCCCTGCTATATTCTCATAGGACTTTTCAACATGCTTGACCTTGCAATATGTCAATGGGTCCCTTTGAAAATGAATAGATAAAAGCTTAGCAAATTTTAAAACTTCATCTTTAGCTTCAAGCAAATGCTCATTTAGCTTATTGATATAATTTTTTGTATGGTTCACTTCAACCTGCAGCATAGTTTTTTTCAATTGCAAAGTCGGTAAATAGGTTCGCAATTGAACTAGAGCATGCTGTTGGGTCCGAAGCCCCTGTTTGGTTAATTTAAAATCAGCCATATGCCTTTTCTTTGGGCCAGTATTTGTCTACATATTGTTTTTTCATAGCTACTTCCTGAGATAAAAAACATTCCGCTAACATTTTCCAACCCAAGTTTAATGCTTCTTCTAAAGAGATATTTACATCTAAATCCATCATCTTTTCTTCAAAAAGTTTTGAATACCTAAGCAACTTTTCATCCCATTTTGATAATTTAAATCCCATGCTTTGTCTTTCTTTTGCTTTTTTAGAATCAGCATATAATCGAACCATGGTATTTGCCAAATCACCATGATCTTCTCTTGTAACCTTACCAATAACGTTCTGCTTTAACCTAGAGAGCGATCCAAATGGGTCTATAACACCATCATGCAGATAAATCTGCCCTTCAGTAATATATCCAGTATTATCAGGAATGGGATGAGTTACATCCCCGCCCGGCATAGTCGTAACAGAAACTATGGTTATTGACCCGCTTCCATCAATATCCACCGCTTTTTCATAACGCGAAGCAAGATCGGAATATAATGAACCGGGATAACCTCTGTTCGACGGGATCTGGTCCATGGTAATGGATATTTCTTTTAAAGAATCAGAAAATGCTGTCATGTCAGTTAATAGAACCAGTACGTTTTTCCCTTCCATGGCAAATTTCTCGGAACAGGCCAATGCCATATCAGGTACTAATAGGCATTCCACCGGAGGATCTGTCGCTAAATGAGAAAACATTACTGTTTTGCCCATAGATCCCGAGCTTTGTGCATTCTCAATAAAAGCATAATAATCATCATATCTAAGCCCCATTCCGCCTATCACTACAATATCCGCATCAGTTTGATTGGCTATTCTCATCAATAATTGATTATATGGCTCACCAGCTATCGAAAATATCGGTATCTTCTGCGATTTGACAAGACAGTTGAAAACATCAATCATTGGAATATTAGTCCTTACCATATCTCTTGGAATAATCCTTTTTGTCGGATTAAATGATGGCATGCCAATATCTATATGCTCACCTAATATCTCCGGCCCGCCGTCTATCGGCTCACCTGTTCCGGAAAGACATCTTCCAAGAAGCGAATCACTAAAAGTTGCCTGCATCTGTCTATTTAAAAATGTTACTTTGTCTCCTGTTGAAATCCCTCTGACATTTTCAAATACCTGCAGAGTAACCTGCTCTTCTTCAAAACGCAGCACAGAAGCATAAGTCTCCGTTCCATCTTTCTTATGTATTCGTGCTAGTTCACCTAATGAAACCCCTTCAGCCGTAACGGTAATTAAGCTTCCTCTCATGTTCGCTATTCGATCGTATACTTTTCTCATATGTTAACCTCTACCCCAGAAATTTTATCCTGTATATGCTTTAATGTTTCTTTGTATTGATAAGAATTGAACTCAACATAATTCATATTTTTAATTTCATTTTGAAGGTTCAAGAAAAATGAACGAGCTTCATCATGTGTTGAAAAAGTAAAACTACTATCAAAAATACTTTGCATCAGCTCAAAAAGCTCAATTTGTCTCTCAAAAGGACAAAAACAGTCCACCTTATCAAATGAATTTTGCTGAAGATAGCAATTCTCATAAATTTCAGATTTTAAAAACATGATCATGTCGTCTATTGAAATACCCTCTTC
>CAYNVX010000010.1:0-19977 GCA_964400755.1 uncultured bacterium
CATATGCAAAAAGTGCATATGGTTAATAAAGATAGCTTAAATAAAAATTTTACTTTCTTTTTCACAGGAACTAAAACTACTAAATCTTATATTTTTGTAATACAAGATTTTTGATTCTAGCTCAATTTAAATCTTTTGGCCTTCTTTTCTCATTTGTTTTACAACAAATGCTAAACCGTTTTTGTCTATGTTTTTCATACCATTTACGCAAAGTTTTAAGGTAACAAAACGATTTTCTTCTTTAAACCAAAATCTTTTTTTGAAAAGGTTAGGTAAAAATCTTCTTTTTGTGATGCCTGTAATGTTCAGTCCAATCCCTTTTTTCTTTTTAGCAATACCGCGAATTGCATAGGAACGGCCCTGTATTGGCTTCTTTTTAGTCACTTGGCATTGTTTTGACATTTTTTGCTCCAAATATTTTTAAGAAATATAATAGCAATATTTCCCTTATAGGACAATAGAAAGAGATGTCGTAAAAAAATCTTTAATGCATTTTAGGCTCAGGACACTTCCTTTTTAAGGCATCATATAGATTTCTAATAGCTTTTGGATAGTGTTCTCTTTTATCTAAAAGGTCTTTTGCCTGCACTAAATATTTCCATGAATTATTATAGTCATATCTTTCAAAACAGATGGCTGACAAATAATAATTTACTGTCGGGTCGGTTTTATCAAGTGCATAATATTTTAAAATAATATTATAAGCTTCTTTTGTTCTGCCAAGCTGCAGCCATGTATTGGCAAGCTGCATGATGCCGGCGCGGAATTTAGGGAATTTTTCAACTATTTTTTCGAGCTCTTCTCTTTTTTTGATAATTGAGTTTCTTGTTTCGTCAACCGGCATGAAGATGGCTTTTATACCTTCTGCGTCGACATTGTTTTCCAAATAATCTATTGTTATAGTATCTTTTGAAGTTGCATGGTCTGGAATTATATCTTTGTTTTCTTCTAATAGTTTTTTGCCTTCTTCAATTCTTCCAACAAAAAGATAGTTAAAAGCTAAAAGCTCTCTTAATAAGTAATCATCTGGAAGATAGAGCTTTGCTTTTTCATAAAGCTCAATCGCCTTGTCAAATTTTTCCTGCCCCCAATAAACAGAGGCCTGGTTGATTATGGCAAGAGGGATTACTTCTTTTATGTTTCTCTCTTGAAGTTTTCTGGTTTCAATACCTAAATATACATCGGAGGGGTAGTTTACTCCTCTTGCTGTAGTTTCTATATTTGTAATTTCTCCATTCTTGTCTTTATACCTTATAAAAATATGGCCGGGAGGAGTAATTATCTCTAAATCCAAATCAAGTCTTTGGGCTAAACATAAATATAGTGTAGACACTCCCAAACATACACCGCGGCGGCTGTCCATTACAGATGGTAAAAATGTAAAGGTATCAATTTCTTTGGCATGTATGGAATGAGGAGGGAATCTAAATCTCATTTTATAAAAAATAAAATCATTTATTTCGTAGACCTTATCAAGTGGTGTGGGATTATCAGGGAGGCGAGCTAAAATCTGCAGTGCCATTAAGTCTAGGCAGGCTTCATAATATCTAATTTTATATCTGCTTTCATCGGAATTTGAAAGCTCTGATAAAAAAAGTCCTCTTGCTAAGTCAACATCTTCAATATTCATTGTTAGATATTCTTCTTCCGTCCAAACGTCATGTCCTTTTAATTTTCTGTTGCTTAGATGTTTGCCGAGGCCTTCTATAAAAGTAAGATGTTCATCATCTAAATTGTCAGGGGGTATTGCCGGCTGCTTGTTTACAAGCGAGGTCATGAGCTGTATATCTAATGTAGGTAAAAGAATAGATTTTTCAATATCTTCCTGCGCTAAGATCTGCCATGCTTTTTTTAAAGCAAGTTTGCCTTCTTTAGTTTCAGGATATAAATCATAAAAAGCAAAATGCTGAGGGGCAGACTTTGGATCTAAGCTTTTAAATAGAGTTGATATCGATGGAGAAAAACTTTCCAGTCCGGGACAGTTTTGCAGTGAGCTTAAGATCAAAAAGCCAGAAAATAATAAAATTAAATGAAAAATCCTTCGCTTCATTTTTATACCCTTTTTTTTGTGATGATATTCGACTTAATTTTTCAGGTAAAGGATAATCCTCCTTATTTTTTAAAATTAGGTGCTTTTAATACTATTGAAGCTGTTGGAAACAAACTAGCAAGACAAAGTCATATTTGTATTATGTAGAGAACAATGAATTTTTATGGCCTGTTCCAAAAAAATAATATAAAAAATTTTTTAATGTCCTAAATTCTATCATTTATTAACCTCATTCCTTTTTTAATTTTTTTATAAAAAGGAGAAAATTTATGGCAGCAGCAGTAGGAGATTTTACTTTAGAGGATTTAAGAGAAATATGGACAGATTTTTTGAATATAGAAGAATCTTCAGATAATATTACAGCTCTTTTTGATTTAATATTCAAGGAATTGGGTAACGTTGAAGAGTTATCAGCGAAAGAAATAAATGCTGAAATTATAGGTATTGCAAACAGGAAAAAAAACTTAGCCGAAGCTTCTGGTGATAAACAGAGTATTGCTCGGATTCAAACAATAATTAAACTGGGTGGATTTGTAGATGAAATGGCTTTTTCTTCTAGAACTTTTTTTTTACCCAAATCACAAAGAGATAATTCATTTTTAAGTGAATATCCATATGAAGAAAAAGAAGAGAAGGGATGTTTTATGCAATAATTTCTCTTATCTCTTTTGCTAGGGTATCATTAGCTATTATTTCTTCAATACTTGGACGGAAGCGATAGGTCCAGTTGGTCGGATCTAATGTTCCTGGTACATTGATCCTTTCATCATCGGGATCTTCCCAGACAAAATCAGGAATTAGAGCTAAATATTCCTGTAATAAATTGATATGGAAAATGCTTGCTGTATGATGAGAGTCTTTCAAGATCTCTTTTCTTTGAAAGTAGGTTAAATGAGGATCATAATGCCATTTTTTGAATCTGGCAAACTTTGTGGAGCCTTTTGGATAACCTTCCCACCATTGTGCTAATGTGTCAGAGTCATGTGTCGATACTGTACTTACGCTCAACGGCTCATAATTTTTATATTTAATATATCCGAAAAGGGTTTTTTCCCAAGGAATAACCTTTGTTCCGCAAATCCCAAAATCTTTCAGTGCATTGTATACAAGTTTTGGTATTAGACCAAGGTCTTCAGCCATCGGCAGAAGGGGGGAAGAATTAATCATCATCGTTAATCTTTCTCTTCCTTTCTCATCCCATTGTGTGGGATCTTTAGGCAGGAATTTCCCTTGTGTTGCATTTTCATCAGATAACATGCACCATAGTCTAAAAAAACCGACAACGTGGTCTATTCTGTACATGTGATATAAAGGCAAAATAACATTTAGCCTTCTTTTCCACCAAAAATAGTCTTTGCCTTTTAAATGGTCCCAATTAAAAAGAGGAAAGCCCCATTTTTGTCCATATTTGCTATAATTGTCCGGAGGTGCTCCAGCAACATGAGACATGTCAAAAATTTCGCGGTTATTCCATACATCGCAGCTATTCGCACTGACTAAAATAGGAACATCGCCTTCGATCAAGACATTGTTTTTTACAGCAAAGGTTTTTACTGAACTCATCTGACTATAACAGAAATATTGAAGAGCATAATAAAAATAGATCTCATTTTTATATTCTTCTATAAGTTCAAAGAAGTTTTCTTTGGGAATGTCTTGATGCTTTTCAGGCCATAAGCTCCAGTTTTTATTATCATACTTTTCTTTAAGCGCTCTAAAAAGAGCATACTCTTCCAACCAGCTAATATTTTGATCAACAAAGGTTATAAAAGAGTCTTCTTTTTTTAAATCATCTTCAATGAAAGAATAATATTCTTTCAGCCATGCTTCTTTTGTTCTTTGTATCTGAGGATAGGGTATTCTTTGATAATTGTTGAAAATCTTAAACTCATCCAGTTTTTCAAAGAGCTCTCTATTATTTTCAACATTAGGCAAATCCCTCAAAGAAATGTGTATCGGATTTAATGCACAGGAAGATATGGCATTATATGGACTGGGATCTTTTCCCGTTTCATTTAAGGGGAGAAGCTGGATTGTGTCCATGCCAATGCTTTTTACCCATTCTATTATGGGTATCAAATCCAAATATTCACCAATGCCGGAACTTTTTTCAGAATGAAGAGAAAAGAGAGGTACTACGATGCCGTTATGAGGGAAAACCCCAATCTTTTCCCAATGACTTTTGGTTATTGTATTTTGTAAAAAGTCTTTTAGTTTTTGCATCTATTTTAACCCAAAAGGATTTTTTGATCCGTCACCCTCTGTTATAAGCTCATTGGGTAGGGCATATCCGCTTTCCACTGCATTTTTATAAAGTAATGATAGATCGAGGAATTGTGCTAAAAAATCGAGGATTTTGTCAGTGTTATAGATCTCTAAAGGTAAATATTTAAAATGAATTAGCTGATTGGTCATTTCACTATAGGCAAAGTCTCCCAAACGATCTATTTTGTCATTCTGTTTTAGAGCCTCTTTTAAAACATTTTCGCGAAATTTACCAGGGGGGATTTTACAGATGAAGGCAAGAACTAATAAATTTTCTTCCATTTTGTCTAGTTCTAACTGAACTTCCAATTTGTCTTCTACCAAGATCATACAAGAGTTGTTTACATCGACATTTAGATCAACATCCAGTTTTTCAGCAAGGTCCTGAAGCAGTTGATCAAATTTGTCTATCATTTTTCTTCCTCTTCTTCCAATTCATCTTCTAATTCTTCTAAGGCATCTAAAATAGCTTTTAAAACATCTTGTCTATGCCTTTCTGATTTATATAACTTTGGAGAAGTATTTCTTATTGAATCTCTCATCTGTGTAAAAATTATAATTTGAGCAATTTCTTCTTCTGAAATTCCTAAATAGCGGCTTAATTGGATTATCTTTTCTGAAGAAATATATTTTTCTCCTAATAGGGCCATGAATTTTTTTGCAATTAGTTCAAAATTCAAAATAGAGGGCATGATCAACCCATGTTGGTCAAACTGTGCTATTATCATAGCCTGTCTTGCTTGATAAAAACGGTAAACTCCCAAAATGGCTTGTAGTGATTGTGTATCTTCTAAAAGCCGTTTTAGTTCCCCTCTAGATATCGAGGGCCCCTTAGCTTTTAAGTCGCTTCCTAAAGAGTGTAATAAGAACCTTATCACCACTTTCATTTTTTCATAGCTAAACGTCTGCGATAACTGGTCAAAGAGGGTGTTAGGTGTTCTGGGATTTCCTGTAATGTCTCTGTACATGTCCCTGAGAGCAGTTGGTGTGCCAAGTCCTTCTTTTGAAAAGATCTGCGCTTGAAGATTAATGTTTTTACCGGCTTTGATCTCTCTTTCATAGGTGTTATTTAAATATTGTTTAGCCTGTAATATTTTTGTATTTAAGAGGCCTGTGGTCGTTTGTGATAAAAAATCTAAGGCTTCATCTGCTAAAGTAAAGTCGGGATATAATTCCAAAACCTTTTTCAAGATATCTTCGATAGTATCATTTTCATTAAGACGCCTTCTGAGGATAATTAAGGATTTAGCTTTTAATTCGTTATTTTCCCTTTCAAAGCGACGAGCTGCTTCATCAATTTTATGAGTTTCTTCAACAACTTCTATGTCATCTTCAAGCTGTTGAGCTTTTGAAAGAGACTCTTTTTTCTTTCGCTGTTCTTCTAAAGTCCTGAATTTATCACGAGAAACAACTTGGTTAAACCCTTCTTCCTGCATGGCTCTTGTAGACCTTCTGGAGGCAACCTGCTCCATTTTAAGCTGCTGCATTTTTGTACGCTGAGCCTGTATCTGTTCTCTGCCTACAGCTTTAGTTCCTGATATTCTTCCAATATTTTCCATATTATGTTAACTGTATTCTTCCTAGCGGTTGTATTCTAACTTCCGGAACTATTTCCTGATATGATGTGACTGCAAGCTCAGGAAATTCTCCTTCTATTAATTTTCTTACAAAACGTCTTACATCAATAGCTGTAAGCAGTACCGGAGGCTGTCCTCCAGCCGGTGTTGGTACAATTGTATTTCTCATAGCATGTAAGATCATCTGTACTGTATCAGGATCTAATGCTAAATAAGAGCCGGCAGAGGTCTGCTTGATAGCTCCTCTTACCATATCTTCAATCTCAGGATCTAAGAGGTAAACTGATAATACAGATTGTCCAAGAGAATATTTATAACTGATATAGCGTTTTAAAGAAGAACGGACATATTCTGTTAAAAGTACTGTATCTTTTTCTGTCTGAGCCCATTCGCTTAAGGCTTCTAAAATTGTTCTTAAATCCTTAATCGAAACCTGCTCTTGAACCAATCGTTTCAATATTTCGGTTAATTTCTGCAGGGGAACTAATCTTGTTACTTCTTTGACAAGGTCAGGATAGGACTTTTCAATAAATTCCAAAATAGCCCGTACTTCCTGAATTCCAATAAATTCTCCTGCATATTGCATATAAAATTTCGATAGGTGAAGGATCATTACATCAAGAGGGTTATAATATTTGATGCCGGCCTTATCAAGAACATCTTTATATTTTGTCTCTACCCATAAAGAGGGTACTCCTAGTGAGCTTTTGGTTGTTGTAAATGGTAAATTGTAGCGGTGAAGGGTTTCTTCTGTTTCATTTGTTAGAAGATAATCGATAAAAACTTTTCCTTTTAAAATTGGGACCTCATTTAAAAAGATGGCATATTCGTCATTTTCTAAAGTCGGAGAGTCAGTCCTAACATGGACCCCGGGAAAACGAACTCCAAGATCTTGATAAAGGGCATGGCGCATTTTAGGTATCATTTTATCAATAAAGGTTAATCCCTGTTTATCTTTTTTAACTAAAGTAGAGAGATTTTTATCAATCTCTAAAATTACCGGTAAAGTAAGAGCATATTCTTCTACTCCGCCCGTAACTAAGGAATGATCTGAAATTCCTCCGGCCTCTAATGATCCAATCCCTGTTGCCGCTCGTGTTTGTGCTTTTCTTGCTGCTAGCCATATTACCAAACCTAAAGTTCCTACAGCTGCTGCAAGTATCAAAAAGGGAGCAGCGGGAAATCCCGGTACCCATGCAAGTAAAAATAAGAGCCCGCCTGCAATCATAAAGGCTTTTGGCTGGTGCAGTAACTGTTCGGAAATCTCTTTGCCTAAGTGGGAATCTTTTTTATCAGAAGATACTCTGGTTGTTACTATACCTGCCGTTAAGGCTATCATAATAGCCGGAATCTGAGTTACTAAGCCGTCACCAATAGAAAGTAAAGAATATACCTTAGCAGATTGGCCTAAGCTCATTCCATGCATCGCTACCCCAATTATCAAACCGCCTATAACGTTGATAATGGTAATGACTATACCTGCTATCGCATCTCCTTTTACGAACTTCATGGCACCGTCCATGGCTCCATAAAGCTGACTTTCTTTGTTTAAGGCTAACCTTAACTCTCTCGCTTGAGAGCTGTCGATAATACCTGATCGTAAATCAGCATCGATACTCATCTGTTTTCCCGGCATGGCATCTAAGTTAAATCTTGCTGCTACTTCAGCAACCCTTTCAGCTCCTTTTACGATTACGATAAACTGTACGATGGTGATAATTAAAAATATAACGCCGCCGACAACATAGTTGCCTCCAACTACGAAATTACCAAAGGCAAAAATGACATGTCCCGCATTGGCATGAAGCAAGATCTGCCGGGTAGAACAAATGTTAACGGCCAAACGATAGAGCGTTGTTAATAGTAATATAGATGGGAAAACCGTTAACTGTACTGCTCTTTGTATATATAAAGAAACAAATAGCAAGGTCACTGAGATCATTAGGTTTATCGATATCAAAACATCGATGACATGAGGGGAAACAGGAAAAATTAACATCATTATTATACTAATGATGAAAACTGCCATTAACAGATCGCTCGATTTTGTTATGGTCGATAAAGCTCTTTCTCCACCTAAGATCCTAGATAGATTTTCTAAAAACTTTTTCATTTAAAGATCTCCACGTTAACATCAGGCATTTCTTCCATTGTTTCTAACCATTTTAATATTTCTGCTACTGCCTTATATGTTTCTTTAGGTATAAAATCACCAATTTGTCCTTTATTGAACAGATCATGTGCTAAAGCAACGTTTCTCATTATTGGCACATGGGCTTCTGTTGCATTCTTTATTATTAATTCCGCCATTTTATTCTGTCCCATTGTCAATATCGTTGGAACAGGATCTGTTTTTTCTTCATAATCTATTGCTACCGCAATATGGGTAGGGTTGGTTATTATCGCTTTCGCTCTTCTTGCTGCTGAAGGTCCTTCGGAATAAGCGATCTCTCTAAAGCGCTGGCGCCTTTGCCCTTTAATATGCGGGTCACCTTCAGTATCCTTATATTCCTGTTTTATTTCAAATTTTTCCATCATCATTTCTTTAGCAAAGGTCCTTTTTTGAAATGCTAGGTCAAAAAGGGCTACCGCTAAAAAGAAAATTCCAACTTGTATGGTTGCTTTTCTTAAAAAATCATTTAATATTGCTGCACTGCCAATTACCGGGAGTCTTGCCGCTACAACAACTTCTGGAAGCATATTGATAATTATTAAATAAATGATTAATGCTGCACCGGATATTTTTAAGATAGATTTTAAAAGTTCAACAAGAGTCTTTAATTTGAATTTCTGTTTTATCCCTTCGATCGGATTTAATTTTTTAAGTTGGAACTTCATCGCTTCAAATGAAAATAGGGGACCGATAATCAAAAAATTGGCAAGCACTCCAACAAAGGCTACAATTACTACAATAGGCATGCTGGTTATTAAAATTACATATAGAGCCTGATATAAAAATCCACCGGCTCGATGCTGCATATCAATATTAGAATTTACTGCTCTGAATGTTGCTATAATATATGCGCAAAGTTGCTTATTGATATAGGATGCTGCCATTAATGTTCCAATAATAGCAGTGACAAATGTAAAAGCAGAGGGAAAGTCCTGAGATTTTGAGACCTGTCCCTTTTTTCTAGCATCACGCAGTTTTTTCGGCGTTGCCTTTTCAGTTTTTTCTGCCATCTTTTAATATAAAGGTTTATTTTCTTAATTATGAAAGAATAATATTACATCCCCATCTTGCACAATGTAATTCTTTCCTTCGGAGCGGGCCTTGCCGGCATCTCTTGCTCCCACTCTTCCTTTATATTCGATCATATCATTATATGAAACTACTTCTGCACGAATAAATCCTTTTTCTATGTCAGTATGTATTTTCCCTGCAGCTTGTACTGCTGTATCGCCGCGATGAATCGTCCAAGCTTTTGTTTCTAATTCGCCGGTTGTTAAAAAGGTTATCAGATCTAATAGATGAAAAGCTGATTTGACAAGTCTGTTAAGCCCTGATTCAGTTTGTCCCGCTGATTTTAAAAACTCTTCTGCTTCTTCTTTGTCCAACTGGGCTATTTCCTCTTCAAATTTTGCACATATAGGTATTACTGCCGCATTTTCTTCTTTGGCAAACTCATTGACCTGTTTTATATATTCATTCGATTCAATTTCGGCTAAATCATTTTCTAAAATGTTGGCTACATAGATAACTTTTTTATTGGTTAAAAAAGCCCATTGCTTCATGAATTCTTTTTCTTCTTCATTTATCTGTAAAATTCGAACCGGCAGGCTTTGATTTAGATGATTGATAATTTTATTTATGAAAACAATTTCTGCATCATGCTTTTTATTGCCCTTAGCTTTTTTTTCTGTTTTGTTTTTTATATTCTCAGCTTGTTGAAGGTCAGCCAAAATAAGTTCTAAATTTATCGTTTCAATATCTTGCAGAGGATCTGTTTTACCTGAAACATGGATGATTTTTTCACTCTCAAAACATCTGACAACATGTAAAATTGCATCTGTTTCTCTAATATGGGTTAAGAATTGATTGCCCAGTCCTTCTCCTTTAGCAGCCCCTTTTACAAGACCTGCAATATCTACAAAAGATACTGTTGCATATACTGTTTTTTTGCTTTTAGATAGATGGGTTAGCTTTTCTAGCCTTGGATCATAAACTTCCACACAGCCCACATTCGGATCTATCGTGCAGAAAGGATAATTCTCTGCAGCTACCTGTTTTTTTGTTATTGCTGTAAAAAGGGTAGATTTTCCAACGTTGGGAAGTCCGACTATTCCGCAAGAGAGGTTTGACATATTAGATCCTCATGTAATAATTTTCTGCCGAGAAGCTTTTCTGCAAGAGAGAGTTTCTCTTCTTTAATATATTTTCTAATTAATGTGCTCGAAATTGTTTGGTTTTGATGCATTAGCTTTGTAATATATTCAGCTTTAAAGTTTAAATCATCTTCCATTTTTTTTATATTTTCCTGAGTCCCTTTTTTATCTTTTCCAAAATAAGAATCTTCGCCCAATACTAAATGTGAAAAGGGGATATATTTTTTTAAAATAATCAAGAATGTATCAAATGAAATATTTGCCAGCGCTTTTGTAAAAGAAAGAGAATAAACATAATCTATGCCATGTTCTTTAAAAAGCTTTATTTTTTTTTCATTGTCATAGATTAGGGTAATAGGGCTTTTAGGCTTTAAAACAGCTAAAGGATGATTTATAAAGGTTACTACAACGGTAGGCTTCTTTCTTTTTTTAAGTTCTTCAATTAGATGTATGTGCCCTTGGTGAACTCCATCAAATAGTCCAATTGTCAAGGAGCAGCTCGGTATTTTTTTTAATTTTGTAATTTTTTCAAATATTATCATCTAAAAACCATGGAGCTAAGTTTTCAATATTTCCAATTTGTTCTTGATCTAAGGCCTTTTCTAAATGAAATGGACCAATTCTTGTACGATTTAATGCTGAAAGATAGGCTCCTGTCTGAAGAGCGGTTCCTATATCATTTGCCAGGCTTCTAATATAGGTTCCTTTTGAACAGGAGACTTTTATCTCAAGGTAAGGATAATTATATTTTATTAAATCTATTTTAACACAAATTTCTACAGCTGCTCTTTCTATGGTGATGCCTTGTCTTGCTAATTTATAAAGCTTCTGTCCATTTATCTTTTTAGCAGAAAACATCGGGGGAATTTGTTTTATTGTTCCTTGAAATTCTAATAAGATTTTTTCAATTTCTTCTATTGCAGGTACTTTGTCACTGCAAAATTCTAAAGCTCCTTCACTGTCATAAGTATTGGTTGAATAACCTAAATGAAGAGTTGCAAAATATTCTTTGTCGTAATTTATAAATTGATCGGCTTTTTTAGTAAATTGCTTGCCGACAAGCATTATCATCAAGCCTGTCGCAAAAGGGTCTAAAGTTCCGCAGTGTCCGATTTTCCTAATATTAGTTGCTTTTCTAAGCTGCGAAACTATGCTAAAGGAAGATTTTCCTTTAGATTTATTTATTAATATTATTCCATTTTGTATGTTACTGCTCATCGTCGTTCGGTCTGGAGTATCTTTCCTTTTCTATTTTGCTTAAGATTTTCTCTATATGTATGTGCTTCTCAACAGAAGTGTCTAAAAAGAAAGAGAGCTGAGGAAAATAGCGTATCGTCATTTTTTTGGATGAGAGCATCCCAATATATCCTGTAGCAGAATTAAGAGCTTTAATTGTTTCTTTCTTTTCTATCTCGCTGCCTAGAACGCTTATCATTACCTTAGCAAAATGTAAATCGGGAGTGATATCTACTTCTGTTACAGAAATAAATTTAGCTATCTTAGGGTTGCGTACATCATCTCTGATTACCTCAGAGATAACTTCTTTTAATAATGAGTTCAGCCTTTTTGTTCTTTTATTTTCCATAAATTTTATAATTGTTGTTCTAGATAAGTTACATCAAATGCTTGGATAATATCATCTATTTCATAGGTAGTGAAGTTCTCAAGCAGGATTCCGCACTCAATACCTTTTTGTACTTCTTTAACATCTTCTTTTACCCTTTTTAAGGATGCAACTTTACCCTTATGGATAACTTCACCCTTTCTTATAAGGCGGATGTTTGAGCTTCTTTTAATAATTCCATCTGTAATCATACAGCCAGCGATTATTCCTAACTGTGATGATTTAAAGAGCGCAATGACCTTTGCTTCGCCTGTATTATGCTCTTCAGAAATTTTGTCCAAAGTTTTTCTCATAAGCTCTTTAATGTCATCAATCGCATGATAAATAATATCATGTAACTTAACTGTAACCTTAAGATGTTTGATAAGAGGCTCAGAATTGCTTTCTATATGTGTGTGAAAACCAAGAATTGCCGCTTTAGAGGCATATGCTAAACGAACGTCTGACTCTGAAATTTCTCCAACTTCTGAACTTACAATGTTTAGATCGACTTTATCAGAATCTATTTTCTCTAAAGATAATTTCAAAGCTTCCAATGACCCCTGTACGTCTGCACGAAGAATGATAGCAAGAACCTTTTTCTCTTCTTTCTGTTTTAGCATGTCGATGCCGGCTCTTTTTGATTTTTTTAGAGCTGTCCTGATTTCACCTTCTTCTCTTGCTTTAGCAAGATCTCTTGCCTCTTTTTCATTCGCTACAACAATAAATTCGCTTCCAGCTTCAGCAAGATTTGAAAGTCCTGTAATTTTTACCGGAATTGAAGGTCCTGCCGTTTCAACATTCTTTCCATATTGGTCATGCATAGTCTTAATTTTGCCATATTCGCTTCCAAATACAATAGGATCTCCAAGTTTTAATGTTCCATTTTGTACTAATACCGTTGCCGCAGCGCCAAGTCCTTTATGCATTTCTGATTCAAGTACTGTACCTCTTGCTCTTGAAGCAGGGTCAGCTTTAATTTCTAAGATCTCAGCTTGCAATGAAAGCATTTCTAAAAGCTCAGGCATCCCTTCTTTAGTAACAGCTGAACATCTTACTGTAATTACAGTTCCTCCCCATGCTTCCGGAAGCAGATCATTATCTGCAAGCTGTCTAAAAATCTTCTCTTGGTCATATCCTGCTTTGTCACATTTGTTAATTGCGACTACTATAGGTACATTAGCATTTTTTGCTTGATGAAGAGCTTCAATAGTCTGATCGCGGATACCTTCATCACCGGCTATTACTAATACTACTATGTCGGTTACTGTTGCGCCTCTTAGCCTCATTTCTGTAAAAGCTTCATGGCCGGGAGTGTCAAGGATTGTAATGTTTCCAAATTTTGTTTTAGCTGTAAATGCTCCAATGTGCTGAGTTATAGCTCCTGCTTCGCCGCTAACAATATTGGATAGTCTAATTGCATCGATAAGACTTGTTTTGCCATGGTCAACGTGTCCCATGAAGGTTATTACCGGAGGTCTTGTCAGCAGAGTTTCTACAGATGTACCCTTGATCTCTTCCTGTATTGACTGGGTAGTTATCTGTAAACGCTTTTCTTCTTCTGTATCTATCGAAAGCTCACAGTCAAATTCTTGTCCTAGAAGCTGTATTGTTGTCTCATCTTCCAAATAATCATTTAATGTAAGAACAATACCCTGCATAAATAATTTGGATATCAGCTCTGATGCTTTTAATTTCATTGCTGCTGCCAAATCTTTGACGGTTATTGGAATTTTAACTTTTAAACTTTTAGGTCTAATAATTGGCGTTTCTATAATTTGCTTTTTAAATCTTGGACGTTTCTTTCTCCATCTTCCTTCTTCGCTTTCACTTAAGCCTAAACGGTCTCGTGTATTGAATTTCCCTTTATCATCAAAACGTTTCCCAGCCTTATAATCTTTAAAAGTTTTAAAGCCTTCACGTGATGCTTCTATCTCTTTAATTGCTTTTTCAAGTTTGACTTTTTCTTTTTCTTTTCTTAGCTCTTTCGTTTTTTCGTCTTCTATCTCTTCTTTAGCGGGTGGTTGTGTCTCCGTCTTAGCTGTTTCTTTAAGCGCTTCTTCTTTTTTAACCAGTTCTTCGATAGGTTTTTCTTCTTCAACTTTTGTTGCTGGAGCTTCTTCAATAACTTTTTCTTGTTCAATTATTGGTTCAAGAAGAGCTTCTTCTTTATTAATATCGCTCTTTACAGCGGTCTCTTTTTTATGCGCAGCTTTCTTTACAGTTGCTTTTCCCTCTTCTTTTGGTTTTTCAGCTTCAATAGGAGGTAGTATACGAGCTTTTCTTTTAGGAGCTGAAGATGTCTCTTCCGCGGCCTTTTTTACAGGTTTTTTCTTTTTAGAAGCTGTTGTTTTTGGAGTAGACAGCTTCTTGCTTAAATTTAAGACACCTGCAATTTGCTCATTTTTAATTTTTAATTTAATGTTCTTAGCCAACTGTGTTATTCCTTTGACGTTTTAATTTGTTCTAAAATTCTATCAGCTATATCTAAATAATTGATACCAGGAACCACCGCTGTTAATTCCTGAGGTTTAGCTTGTAGAACTTTTCTATAAGTATCATATCCACTTTGAATAAGTTCTTCTAAAAGTAGATTGCTAAAGTTTTTAAGCTTTAGCGGTTCATCAAGCTTAGGATTGTCTGAATCGCCAAGCTCAGCCATTTGAACGATAACTAATTTTTGATGATCTGTCATTTTCTGAACATCAATCTCTGAATCTATTAGTCTAGTAATCAGCCTTGCGTTCATTCCTTTCTTGCCGATTACTATCGGATAGTCCTCATCATTTACTACTATAAATATTTTATTTTCAGAAGCTTTTAACCTTTTTATTTCAATGGGTGAAATTGCATTTTGTAAAAGCTGAATTCTATCATTGGAATAGGGGATAACATCGATTTTTTCATTGTTTATTTCCCTAATAATATTTTTTATCCTTGTCCCTCTTACCCCAACGCAGGTACCAACAGGGTCTATTTTGGAATCAGATGATGAAACCGCAAGTTTTGTCCTATAGCCGGCTTCTCTTACAATCTTTTCAATTGTAACAATATCATCACTTATCTCTGGAACTTCTTGTGCAAAAAGAGCTGCAACAAATTCCGGATGTGAACGGCTTAATATTACTTCTGCTCCACCCTGATCCGTATCTCTTACTTCTAATATTAAGGCTTGTATTCTTTCTCCAACATGAGGATGTTCTGTCTTCGGATAATTTCTTTCAGGCAATATAGCTTCAACTTTTCCTAAATCAACGATTATGTTGCGTCCTTTCACAAATCTTTTTATAGTTCCTGAAATTATTTCGTTAGCTCTATGACGATATTCTTCATAAATAACATCTCTTTCTGCTCCTCTTAATTTTTGAGTAATGATCTGTCTTGCTGTCTGTGCAGCGATTCTTCCAAAATCTTGAGGTGTAATAGTAATTTCAAGGCGTTGCCCGACTCTACAGTCAGGGTTTAGTTCTAAAGCGTTTTCAATGGATATTTCTTCGTCTTCGTTTTTTACTTCTTTAACAATCGTTTTTTGAATAGATACGTCAATCTCTCCAGTTTTAGAGTCGATTTGAACCCTAATGTTTTCGCCTTCACCTTTAATGCTTTTCTTTGCAGCAGCAAGAAGAGAGTCTTCTATAGCTTTAACAACTATCTCTCTTTTGATACCTTTTTCGCGTTCTAAATATTCAAATATTGCGAGAAGATCTTTATTCATCTAATACTACCTTTCCTTCTATGTTATAAAACTGTAAAAAACCGAAGGAGTTTGATCCTTCGGTTTCGAACTCTTTCAATATAAATGAAAGAGAAAATAAAAAATTATTCCTGTCCCTCTTTATCTGTTTTTTCGCTAGCTTTTTTAGATTTTTTCTTCTTTTTGCCAACGACTATGTCATCTTGAGGGTTTTCTTCATCATTTTTTAATGATAAAGAGACTTTTTTATGCTCGGAATCAATTTTTAATACTTTAGCGGTAATCTCATCACCAACTGATACAACATCTTCAACTTTTCCAAATGGTTGATCAGACAGCTCAGTAACGTGAATTAATCCTTCAATCCCATTTTCAAGTTGAACAAAAATTCCAAAGGCAGTGATTTTTGTTACAACACCTGTTAAATATGAACCGATTGGCATTGTTTTTTCAATTGATTCCCATGGATTGTCAGATAATTGCTTGATTCCTAAAGTAATTTTTTTACTTTCTTTGTCTACAGATAAGATAACTGCATTTATCTTATCTCCTTTTTTTAATACTTCTGAAGGATGAGAGACTTTTTTTGTCCAGCTTAAGTCAGAAATATGTATTAATCCGTCCACACCAGGCTCTAGTTCGACAAATGCACCATAGTTTGTAAGGTTTCTAATCTCTGCTTCTACTGTTTTACCAATAGGATATTTGTTCTCAACATCTTCCCAAGGGTTTCTTTCTGTTTGCTTGATTCCCAAGGAAATTTTGCCATCATCTTTCTGTATTGAAAGTACAATAGCTTCAACTTCATCACCAATATTTACCATTTCGCTTGGATCTGTTATGTTTTTTGTCCAAGACATTTCTGAAACGTGGATAAGTCCTTCAATACCCGGCTCTATTTCAATAAAAGCGCCATAAGATACTAGGTTTACGATCTTTCCTTTAACATGTGTTCCCGGTGGATATTTCTTTTCTATTTCTTCCCAGGGATTGTTCTCTTTTTGTTTAAGACCAAGAGCAACCCTTCCTTTATCTTTGTCGATACTAAGGATCATCACTTCAAGCTCTTCACCAAGTCTTACCATTTCTGAAGGATGGCGGATTCTTTTCCATGTCATGTCAGTAATATGAAGCAGTCCGTCGATTCCGTCTAAGTCTAGGAAAACTCCGAAATCAGTAATGTTTTTAACGATTCCTTTTCTTAAATCGCCAACTTTAATATTTTCTAAAAGCTCAGTTTTTTTCGAAGCTCTTTCTTCTTCTAAAAGCTCTCTTCTAGAGACAACAATATTTTTTCTTTCAATATTAATTTTTAATATTTTGAAATCATATTCTTTGTCTAGGAAGTCATCTAGGTTTTTAATGCGTTTGTTGTCGATTTGAGATCCAGGAAGGAATGCTTCCATTCCGATATCTACCATCAAACCGCCTTTGACCTTTCGGATTACTTTTCCGTTTACTATAGAACCTTCTTTGCAGGTGTTAACGATATAATCCCATTGTTTCAATCTTCTAGCTTTCTCTTGGGATAGTACGATCTGTCCGTCTGCACCTTCAGCTTTGTCTAATAGCACTTCTACTGTGTTGCCTAAGAAAAGTTCTTGAGGTTTGTTGAATTCAGCGATTGGAATTAGTCCTTCAGATTTCAATCCTACATCGACAACTACAAATTCTTTGTTAATTTCTACAATTTTTCCTTTTAAGATCTGACCGGGTTGCATGGATGCTGCAGAACCTTTGCCTTGAGCCAATTCTTTTTGATCAAGTAAAGATTTGAATAGGTCTGCATCTTCTTGCTTAAACTCCACATCATCAAGTATATTGTGATTATTCCAGTCATAGGTTGTTTGTTTGGTCATTTATTTAAAAACTCCTTTAGATGTTAATGCTAAAAATATTAGCAAAAATTATACAATAAATGCAACTGTAAATGAATAAATTGAAGAAGAATGGAAATTATCTGTTTATTAAGATGAAAAAAAATGAAAAAAAAAGAAACAATCCAAAAGTAATTTGTAGATCTTTTGGATTGTTATTTTAACTATTTTTTATGCATGATAATAAACGTCAGGTTGACGGCTGCAAAGTGTAGGGTTAGGTTTTTTTCCCCAAAAAATTGACCATTGATCAGCTCTGTAATGAGAAGAAATTCTAGTGTTTTCTTCCCAGAAAAATCTAGTTGTGTAAGGTAATAGATTAAATTCTCTCATAAAATTTAAAACTTTTATTAACCAATTTGATTTTTTTAATTCTTTAGAAGAATTTGTATAAAAGGAATCAATTTTATCTTCTATGTTTTTAATTCTTTGTCTTGTTGCAGTATCAAAATCCCAAGTTTTTCTAAATTCACCAAAAACTCTGTTAGCCGTATAAGCTGCTCTGTCTATTGAAGAAAATCCGTTATTTGTTGAAGAAGAGACATATCTGCCGCCAAGGCAGCTTATTTTAGCTTCTGTATTTTCAAGAGCTTTTTCAAGAAAAGCTAAAGCAGCTACAGGGTCGCTAGCTGTGTTTTTAGCTAGACTTAAATAATTATTAATATCATTTCTAAACATAAAAGTACCCTCCTGTGAAAGTAATAACATTGTATCAAAAATAGAATATAAGAGGCAGTAGAATAATTTGCTTTACAATTCAAAAAATATCTTTAAAAACCGAAGTTTTTTATTGTGGTTAAGTGTCGGCAAATTAATGCCTTATAAAGTGGTACCATTTGTCTAGACCAAAATCACAAAAAGTTTAGTTGTATTTAAGTGAACTACCATTACCTTAAGGAAATGGCTTCCTACTCAAGCCGACCAATGTCGACAGTATCAATAGGCTAGCCCCGTAGTCCCTACGGTTGTTTGAGTTTTTAGCCCCTCTAACAAAATGTTTAGAGCGGCATTTTGATCACGGTCGATCAATCTTTTGCAGTTTTCACAGGCAAAATTGCGATCTTGTAATTTTAGCTTGTTTATATGGCCGCAATGATTACATTTCTTGGAAGATGGAAACCATTTATTTATCGTAATGAGTTTTTTTACCTTCCTTTTTAGCATGGAAATAAACATCCCCCAACCTAAATCATGCACCGCTTTGCCAAAATTAAGGGTTTTGGACATAGCCTGCATATTTAAGTCTTCAATACATACAACATCAAAATTGTCCGCTATATCTTTTGATATCTTTTCCAACCAATCTTTTCTTTGATTTTTAACTTTCTCATGAGCTAAAGCAACAAAATATTTTTGTTTGAAATAATTTGAGCTTTTGAAAATGCATTTAGAAAGTTTTCTCTGTTCTTTAGTTAGCTTTTTTTCCGCTTGTCTCAAAAATTTAGGGTATGCACCTTTTTTATTTTGGTTATCAATAAAAAAGTGAGGCACACTAAAATCAAGCCCTACAGCTTTAGCTAAATTTATTTTACTTGAAATTTGTTCTTCTTCATATTCCACAAGAATGGAAACAAAATATTTTCCGGTTTTTGTTTTACTGACCGTTACCGATTTTATTTTCTGCCCTTGAAGAATTCCTCTATGATATACTATTTTTACATTTCCGATTTTAGGTAATTTTATATGGTCGTTTTCTATTCTTATATTGTCATGTTGATTATTTGTAGTGTATCTATCTAAATCCCTATGTTTACTTTTGAATTTAGGAAAACCTGTGGTTTTGGAATTTCTAAAAAAATTTCTATAGGCATTCTTAAGATTAATGTCGGCATTAGCAAGAGCAAGACTGTCCGCCTCCTTCATAAAATCAAATTCTTTTTTCCATGCCGTATAAGATTTCGGTTTATTCTTTTTAAGCTCTTCTTTATTGCCTTTGTGTTTTTCATATAACTCTTTTCTTTCTCCAAGCATTTTATTGAATAAAAGCCTAACGCAGCCAAAGTTCTTTGCAAAAAAAACTTTTTGATTCTCTTTCGGATAAATTCTATATTTATAGGATTTATACATTTCGCTGTTTCACTCTTTGATTTTCTACATAGTCTTTCAAGATATCAATCGTAACATTTCCTGTTGTAGACAAAAAATAAGAGGGAGACCAAAAATTATTCCCCCATAACTTATTTTCTAATAAAACTTTGTATTTTGCTCTTATTTTCCTGGAACTGCAGCCCTTTAAGCTGTTTATAAATTTAGATATATTTAAGGTAGGCTTTGCTCTAAAAAGTATATGAATGTGATCTAATCCGCATTCTTGTTCTATAATATTCACATCAAAATCCTTTGCTATTTTCAAACAAAAATTTTTTAGATCGCCAATTATCTCATCGTTTATAAAAACATTTTTCCTGTATTTGACCACTATTATCAAATGGTAACACAAAGAAAATACACTATGGCTTATTTTATCTAACTTATACATAATATTGGATAATACAATATATCTATAACCAACTATAATCAAGAAAATATTTAGTACAATTCATCTCCCACCTAAAGGAAGGAGATTTCTTGTTACCTAGGTTAAA
>CAYNVX010000011.1:0-1012 GCA_964400755.1 uncultured bacterium
ATTGATACTAATACCCAAGACATCGAACTAAAAAATATTTTATCTACTGTAAAAAAATTATCTGAAGATGCAGGACTATCTATGCCGGAAGTAGGTATATATAATTCCAATGAAATTAATGCTTTTGCAACAGGTCCTACTAAAAAAAGATCTTTAATAGCTTTATCCTCAGGGATGATCAGCCGAATGAAAAATGATGATATAAAGGCAATTATCGGTCATGAGCTCTCTCATATAGCAAATGGGGATATGGTTACCATGACTTTAATACAAGGCATTGTAAATGCCTTTGTAATGTTCTTAGCAAGGATTCTAGCTTCGGCTATTTCCGGAACAGGAAATAAAAACAAATCATCTTATGCAAGCTATAGGATGTTTGTCTTTTTATTTGAAATGGTCTTTATGGTCTTAGGCTCTCTTGTCGTAGCTAGTTTTTCAAGGTTTAGAGAATATAGAGCAGATTTTGGCGGAGCCAGACTTGCCGGAAAAGAAAAGATGATTTCAGCATTGGAATCCTTAAAATCGACTCAGCAGATCAGAGATATACAAAAAGAAGTTCCCGCCTATCAATCTTTTAAAATTTCTACCTCATCTAAAAAAGGCCTTGTCCAACTTTTTTCAACACACCCTCCTTTAGATGAAAGGATAGAAAGGCTTAGAAATCTATGACGCCAAAAAAGCCTACCGTAGCCGTTGGCATGTCTGGAGGAGTAGACTCCTCTGTTGCAGCCTATCTCTTAAAAAAAGAGGGCTATAATGTCATAGGCTTTTTTATGAAAAACTGGGAAGAAGAAAACGGTTCTTGCAATGCTGTAAATGATTTTGAAGATGTTATAAGAGTTTGCAAGGAACTGGATATTCCTTATTATTCATTTAATTTCTCTAAAGAATATAAGCAGAAAGTTTTTAAGAACTTTTTAAAAGACTTTAAAAAGGGCCTTACACCCAACCCCGATATCCTCTGCAATAAAGAGATCAAGTTCAAGGTCTTTTTAGAACATGTAAAGCAATT
>CAYNVX010000011.1:1022-19749 GCA_964400755.1 uncultured bacterium
TAGCAACAGGCCATTATGCCCTTAATGAAATGATCAATAGTGAAAACCACCTTTTAAAAGGTTTTGATCCATCGAAAGATCAAAGCTATTTTTTATATACCTTAAAAAAAGATCTCTTAAAAAATGTTCTTTTCCCAATTGGCCATTTATTAAAAAAGGATGTTAGAAAAATAGCTAAAGAAAATAATTTGGCTACTTCAAATAAAAAAGATTCCACAGGCATATGCTTTATCGGCGAAAGGAATTTTAGAAGTTTCCTTAATCAATATATCCCCTTCAAAGAAGGGAACTTTGAAAATAGCAAAGGCGATATTATTGGAAAGCATAAAGGCGTTCCTTTCTATACCTTAGGACAAAGAAAAGGAATTGAGATCGGAGGCAAAGGAGAAGCCTGGTATGTAGTTGGAAAAGATCCAACAAGAAATGTTGTACTAATTGAACAGGGTCAAGAACATCCCGCCCTTTATAAAAGTGAACTTAAAGCCTCTAATCCTAGCTGGGTGGCAGATATTGCTCCAAGCGATTTGCCATACAAATGCCGATCTAAAATAAGGTACCGCCAAAACGATCAGGAATGCATCATAGAAAAAATAGATAATGAAATAATTTTTGTAAAATTTCCAGAGCCGCAAAGAGCTATAACCCCAGGTCAGTCTATTGTTTTCTATAAAGATAATATCTGTCTTGGCGGGGCAATAATAGATTAATATGAAAAATGTTCCATAATTTTATGAACAAATTTAATAACATAATCAATGTCGATGATGGCAGTCAAAATCAAAAACGCCGATTTGTAGAGGACGACCTTCTAAGAAAGCGGCATTATGATCATCAGCTAAATCAATATCGCATAAATCATATTCCCCAACAAAATCTTCTAGTTCTTGTTCAACTGCTGTTTTTGCTAGAGAGTTTGGAACCTTATCATATGGTACCATATGAAATTTTTCTTCTATTAGATAAGGATCATCAGGATCTCCTGCTAAAATACATCCAGGTATCCTAATACGCATATATTTTGAAGATGTTTGTTTAACTTGTTGAATGTAATCATAATGTCTTTTTGTATCACTTTCTCCATGTTCCCAAAATGAACCATCACCTCTTGGCATTTTTATTATTATGTCGAGCTCTTCTTCATGAGCGAAGGCTATTTTTGATACTCCGCTGTCATCTATTATTTCCCATTCTCCTGTTGCATTTTTTGTTCGATAAATCTGATCTAATTCATATTTATGTTTAGATAAGAACTCAATTTGCTTATCTGTTGTAGAATTTTAATCATATCTTCTTTTATTATTATGCCCATAGTGATTGGATGATGTTGGGTGGTTAAGGTGATCCCAGTTTCAAATCCTGGTTGCTCAATATTTTACCTTTCAAAGATGTGGGGGTATTTATCAAAAGATTACTTATATTTATTTTATTTACAATTCCAATATACGCATTTAGTAAATGTGAAAAATTCGATCCTTGGTTTACCGGTCCATTTCTTGCTCAAAGTGCAACAAATACCCAACAAGGCAAGACAAATCCTTCTTTTACTATTTTTTATATACATAATTATGCAACATACACCGGCTCTAAAAATAAATATAACATACCAACTTTGCGTATTATTATTCCATGCTGTTCAATTTCTTTTGGCATGACTTCTTGGCTAGATATGACATTTGGTGCAGGAGCTCGCAAAGCTAAAACAAAAGATGGCTATGAATCAATCCATTGGAAAGACACTTTAGTACAATTAGGGTTTCAAATTTTAACAGAAAAAAATAAAACAGCCATCCCCTCAATACGTTTTACTTTAACAGAATCATTTCCAACTGGAAAATATCAAAATTTGCAGCCAGATAAACAATATGCCGATGCTTCAGGTTCAGGTTCTTATGAGACTTTTTTAGAGTTGAACATTGGAAAAACTTTTCCTCTTTATAAATGTCATCCATTAAAGCTAATTTTAAATTTTTCATGCAATCTGCCTTCTTCTGTTTGTATTAATTCGCCAAATGTATACAGCGGCTTTATTAATACAAATGGAAAAGTTTATCCAGGCAATAGCTTTACAACGTGTTTTTCTTTTGATTATGGAATCACAAAACGATTTGCTTTTTCCATGGATACCCTCTTTATATATTTTTTAAACACAAAATATAAAATATTAAAAGATATAGTAACCATTATTCCTCCAGATAATTCAGCAAATTCTCCTGTAATATTCAGACATACTCTTTTGTCTATTAATCAAGTTAATGCAAAGGCATATATTTTGACAATTTCTCCTGCCCTTGAATATAACTTCAACGCTAATTTAGGAATAATTGCTACTTATTGGACATCACTTACAGGCAAATATATGCCCGCTTTTAGAAGTGTAGCTGTTAATATTTCATATTTATTTTGATATTTTTGAGCCCGTCTCATATTTTGGGCAAGCCATGTAAAGATATTTAAACAAGCTTACTTTGATTAAAGGAATTTTCAAGATCTAACATATTTAGAATGAAATCATTTTATCAAACTTACGCAAAAGTCGCACAACCTACGCGACAATTAGAATTTCCACCAGATTTTTGTCTTAATATTCCTTTGAGATCCTTTGGCAAAAATATTGCTAGACTCTTTTGCTACTTTTGATTTTTAGGAATATGTCTTTAATTTACTTATTTGATTATAAATGGTGCAGTGAACTTCATAATGCACCAGCTTTATCCAGCAACAACCAGTAGATTTTTAACCCTATCTAATTTATTATTATGCTCATAGTGATTGTATTGACAGGAATTTTTCACTAATGGCTACTCTCTTTTCATATTGTTTATCCAAATAAGTATTGACTCTTTCTAATACAATCTTATATAATCTTATATATATAAAGTATAAGGTTTATTTTATGCCGAATCGATTTAATAAAAGACTTGATGCCATACCTTCTAAAACATGGTCCAAAATAGCGCAAATCGATGAACTTAAAGGACAATGGATCGCCGGAGTAAAATTAGCCCCTCAGGTTTTAAACCGTCTTAAAAGATCCGTTCTTATCACTTCTACAGGAGCCTCTACCCGTATAGAAGGAGCTAGGCTTTCCGATGAAGACATAGAAAGACTAATGCGCGGCTTGGATATCCAAAAATTTTCAGATAGAGATAAACAAGAAGCTAAAGGATATTTCGAACTTCTTGAAAATGTCTTTAATTCCTGGAATACAATTAAATTTTCAGAAAATACTATTAAGCATTTTCATAAAGAACTCTTAAAATATGCAAAAAAAGATGAGCTGCATCGCGGAGAATATAAAAAATCGGAAAATAAAGTGCATATGATAGATGCCGCAGGACAATCTGTTGGCGTTCTTTTTGATACAACTCCTGCTTATCTCACAGCAAAAGAAATGCAAGACCTGGTAGAATGGACCCAAAAAGCTTTTTTAAATAAGGATATTCATCCACTTTTAATCATTGGAAATTTTATTGTTGAATTTTTACAAATTCATCCTTTTCAAGATGGCAACGGCAGAGTAAGTAGAATTCTTACCAATCTGCTTTTACTTAAAGCCGGTTATCTATATGTGCCATATGTATCTCATGAAAAGCTTGTAGAAGATAATAAACCTGATTATTATTTAGCCCTGCGGCAAAGTCAAAAAACTCTTAAAACAAAACATGAAAATATCTCTTTCTGGCTAGACTTTTTTTTGACCATTTTTCTTCAGCAATCACAAATTGCTCTTGCATTGCTTTCTCAAGAAAACATAGAAAAAATATTATCTGTTAAACAATTAGCTGTTTGGCAATATCTTCAAACTGTTAATGAAGCTACACCGCAAGAAATAGCTCAAAATACTAAAATTTCCCGTCCTACAATAAATCAAGTGTTAGATAAATTAATTCGTCTAAAAAAAATCGAGAGACTTGGCCAAGGAAGAAGTACAAGGTATCGCAAGCTCTAAAAATTATTTCTAATAAATCCATTATTATGGTGCAAAAATGGTGCAATGGATATTCTATTGCACCATTAAAATCCGATAAAAACCAATTGCATTGAACAAACAATGCTCTCTATAATCATACTCATAAAGATTGGATGAAACTGGTTAAAATAGAATGCTCCCCTCCCTTATAATCCGCTCTTCGCAGGTTCAAGTCCTGCCTGCCCCATCTTCCGATTGTCCGTCATTGTGATTAATTAATATAAGATTCTAAAAGTTCTTGAGTATGATCCAGCCTGACAGGCTTATCATTTTGCATTACAAAAATTTCATCAGGATAGAGCTCTTCACAGAGCTTTATTAAATTCTTATTATGTAAAATGATAAAGCTAACTTCAGTTAAAGATGACAAGAGTGTAATAAACTCATCATCAGGATTCGGATCGGTTAAATATATTATTAAATCTTTTTGATTGTTTAATGAGAGCTTTCTGATAGTTCTAAATACTTCACTTGTCATGCCAAGCGTTGTATCTATTCCTAGTAATGAAAAGGATTTTCCTTTTAAGATCTCTTTTAGGGCATAGAGATGGCTCTCATCAAAAATCTTATTTTCTGAATCATATTCTAAAAGCCGTCGTGCAAAATCTGATAAAGTAATCCTTGCACACCCAATATATTCCACTGCAATGCTAGCAGCAATATTAGCAAGCTCTGCAGCAATTTTTATACTCAGCTTATTTGCCAGGGCAAAGCTTATCATTGCTAAAACTGTATCCCCTGCTCCTGTAACATCCTTAACAGCTTTTGCAACAACAGGAAAATCAGAACGTTTCAAGTTCTTGTTGAATATTGATATGCCCTCTTCCGATCTGGTAATAATTAAATTATCGATAGAGGTCTCATCGAATATGATTTTAGCGACTGTTTCAAGAGGGCAAGAAGAAGACTGTTTAGCAGCCAAATAAGCCTCTTGAAGGTTAGGCTTAATAATTGTTGCCCCTTTATACTTTTTGAAGTCCTGGCCTTTAGGATCGATAATAACAATTATCTTCTTTTCGTTAGCAATTCTAATAATCTCTTGAATAAATTTATCAGATAAAAATTTCTTCCCATAATCTGAAATTGCAACAACATCAATATCTTTAATAATAATCTCTAAGTCTTTGATAATATTCTTTTCCAATTCCTCAGAAAGAGGGATAATATCTTCAAAATCAACCCTTAAAATCTGTTGGGAACTTGCAATAAACCTGTTTTTAACAGGTGTTTTGTAATCTTGTTGAACAACAAGGTAATTAACATCCGCCCCTTCCTGTTTTAAAGAATAAGCAAGAGCCTCACCTTTGGTATCATTTCCAACCCTGCCGACTACTTTTACACCAGCCCCAAGGGATAATAAATTTAAAACAACGTTACCAGCCCCACCTGCTTTTATCTCTTCATTTTCTACTTTTAAAACAGATACCGGAGCCTCAGGAGAAATTCTCTTCACTTCGCCATAGGTATATTTATCCAGCATGAAATCGCCGACTACTAGGGCATTTATCTTTTTCAATCTGCTAAAGGTTCCTGCCAACTTTACCATCTTTCATTTCCTATAAGATAAGGTACATAATCCGAAACAGCCTCTTGCATAGAGAGTAGTTGATAGTCACTAATATTCTTAAATTTTTCCATATTGGCACATGTATAGTTTTGATATTGATTAGTTAAACTAAGCGGCATATCGATATATTCAATTTTTATTTCTTTTTTAAGTGAGCCAAATAGATATTTTGCCATTTCATTCCAAGAGGATGCCCTAGCGCTTCCAACATTAAAAATACCATTAACATTTCTATATTTTTCATTTAAAAAGAGTGTAGTCATTTTCACGGCATCTTTAACGTAAATAAAATCTCTTTTCTGCTCGCCATGATCAAAATTGTTCAAGTCATTGGATTTGAACAATTTTATTAAGCCATCATTATTAACAACATGAGCCATCTTATATATCATGGAAGACATATGTTTTTTATGGTTTTCATTTGGCCCAAAAACATTAAAGTATTTTAGTCCAACAATTTTATCCAAAAGCTTTTCTCTTTTTGCCCACAAATCAAAGAGATGTTTTGAAAAGGCATACATGTTAAGAGGTTTTAGCTTTTCCAAGAAATCTTCATCATCTGAAAAGCCTAATTTTCCATCCCCATAGGTTGCAGCAGATGATGCATATACAAACCTAATCTCATTGGCAAGAGCAAATTGACATAGCTTTTTGGTAAATCTGTAATTATTCTCAATCAAATAATCTGCATTGGTCTCGCAAGTATCCGAACATGCCCCTAAATGTATAATGCTGTCGATCTCATTTCTCTTTTCTTCAAGTTCTTGAAAAACAACATGTTTTGATATTAAATCTATAAATTTCTTACCAACCAGGTTTTTCCATTTATCCCCTTCTTTGCAATCGTCAACCAGTAAGAGATTAGTATATCCAAGGTCATTTAAATGCCTTACAACACATGATCCGATAAAACCACAAGCCCCTGTAATTACAATTAATTTTTCAAGGTCCTGTTTCACATATTTCTCCTTTTTCAAAAAGAATACCATTTTTTAGGATTTCTTTGGATAGTTTGAACAAAGTAAAAATCTACTTCTTTTAAAAATGGTTCCTTTACATCACCAATGCAGAAAAAGCTACTTCCGCTTCCTGTCATTATAACAGATGAAAAACCTAAATTCAAAAGATCCTTTTTTACTTTTGTCAGCTTAGGGCAAATCTCAAATGCAGAATATTCCAAATCATTAAAAAAATGGGGATTCTTGTTTTGAATAAACTCTTGTAAAACAAGATCACTATTGGTTTTGGGCAGAATATTAATCTTTACATTTTGATAAACCTTCGCTGTTGAAAGTCCAAAATGGGGTTTTGCTATAGTAAAAGAAAAGTTAAGCTCCTTATCTATCTCTTTTATTATCTCACCCCTTCCCTGACAAAATGCTGTACCGTTAGACAAGAAAAATGGAACATCTGAGCCGATTTGTATCGCCAGATCTTTTAACTCAGTTAAAGTAAGAGGGAAATTTGAAAGCTCATTTAAAGCCCAAAGCATTGTTGCAGCATTGCTGCTACCTCCGCCAAGCCCCGCTTCTTTTGGAATGTTTTTAACTAAAGAAATATCTACATTAAAGCTTAGTTTAGTTTTTTCTCTAAAAAGATTTAACGCTTTAATAATCAGATTAGTCGAATCATATTTTAAACTTGGATCAGTTGATTTAAAACTATCTTTTTTTGATAGTTTAACACTTATATGATCAAAGAGGTTAACAGATTGAAAAAGTGAGGCTATCTCATGATAGCCATCATCTCTTTTTTTGATTAGTTGAAAAAATAAGTTCAGCTTGGAAGGAGAAAGATATTCCGCCATTTGGAGTTATTCTTTATCTTTCTCATCTTCATCTTCATCTTCTTTTAGCTCTTTTGCTAAAAGATCTTCTTCTTCAGCTTTTTCTTTTATTTTTTTAATCTCTTCTTTTCTCATACCTTCGCCGATAACATTCAAAGTAATCTTTGTAATAACATCCTCTTTTAATTTCAGAGGTACATCAATAGTTCCAACTTCTTTGATATGTTTTTTTAGCTGAACCGCTTTTTTAGATATTTTAATCCCTTCTTTTTCAAGCAAGTTAACTATATCTAATTGAGATACTGATCCATACATTTGACCGTCTGGATCTACTTTAACTTTAATTGAAATCGTCATAGCGTCTAAAATTTTTGCCATCTCTTCAGCATCTTTTCTTTCTTCAACAGCTTTAACAGCTCTTTCTTTTTGAAGTTTTTCCTGCATACGAAGAGTATGCTTATCAGCTTTTACCGCTAAATTGTTAGGTAAAAGAAAATTTCTAAGATATCCTGATTTTACAGATACAATCTCTCCACTTCTCCCTAAATCTTCAACATCTTCAATAAGTAATACGTTCAGTTTGGGTCTCATAAATATTTGCTCCTATTATTCTTCTAAAACAAACGGCAGAAGAGCCATGTGTCTTGCCTTTTTAATTGCATTTTTTAATTCCTTTTGATGGAAAAATGAGACGCCTGTAATACGTCTTGGCAAAATTTTGCCTCTTTCAGTTATAAACTGTCTTAAAGTTTCAATATCCTTATAGTCAATTTCAAAAGTTTTAGCTGCTGTGAAAGGACAAGATTTCTTTTTCTTGGCAAAATTAGCAGAACTTCTTTTCTTATATGTTTTTTCTATCATTTTAATTTCCTCTTAATTTTTATTGAATAGCAATAGGTTGAAATTCCAAAGTTTCTTTTATGCTATCTGCCTTTAATGTGATAAATCTTATTAAATCTTCATGAAGATGATAATCTTTCCAAAGATCCACTACAGCTATTGATGCAATAGAAAAATAAATGACATAATAGAAACCTTCTCTTTTATTTTCGATTTCATATGCTAATTTCTTTTTTCCCATCTCATGTATCTTTTCAATTTTTCCACCTTTTTCTTCGATGGAGCTTGTTATCTTTTCTAAAGCTTTATTTCTAGCATCTTCACTTAAAGTTGCATTAATAATATACATGCCCTCATATAGGCGTTTTCTTTCTTTCTTCATTTATATAATTTCCTCAATTTCTCTTATTTTAACTTTCTTTTTTACGAACATTTGCAATATTAGCTGCTTTTTCAAGGCCATCTTTTATCCAGATCTCAATAATATCCACAGCCTGATTAATAATTTCATCCAACTGTTTTTTTTCAACTTTTGAAAATCTATTTAAAACATAAGATTTTAAACATTTTCTCTCTTCTTTTCCTACTCCGACTCGCAATCTAATATATTCTTTAGATTTTAAGTTCTCTTCTATGCTTTTCAAGCCATTATGTCCACCGCTACCGCTATCTTTTTTTATACGGAACTCTCCGAAAGGAATTTCAACATCATCAACTACAATTAAAATCTTTGGGATGTCGATCTTATAAAAATTCTTACACAGCCTAACAGCAATACCGCTATTATTCATATAAGTTGACGGCATAAGCAAATATATGCTTTTTTCATCAATAACACTATTTGCAACATACCCCTGCAGCTTACTATTTTTTTTAAATGACATTTCATATTTATCAGCAAATGCTTTAACAACCTGAAAACCAATATTATGCCTTGTCTTGCTATATAAGATTCCTGGATTGCCAAGTCCTGCTATTAAATAATTAGATGCCATAAGAGTTACCTTTTACCAATAGTTACTGCTACTTCTTTCAAGTTCATTGCTCTAGTAGTAACATTCTTTGGCAGTTTAATATCTTCCAGCCTAATTGCTTGACCAAAATCCAGATCAGCAATACTGACTATAAATTCTTTTGGAAGGTCTTTAGGCAAACAGCGCACTTCAAAAGCATTAATTACCTGTTTTAGAGTACCGCCCAGTTTAATACCTTTACTTTCTGCTTCACCTATAATTCTTATAGGAACTTTAACATTTATTAAAACATCTTCAGAAACCCTAAGCAGATCAACATGCGTTACATCATACGATGTAACTCGATATTGAATATCCTTTATAAGGGCTTTATAAGTTTCTTTTTCATCTTTTACAGTAAAAATAGTTGTTGATAAATCACCAAAATTCAATTTACTTAAAAAATTCTTGAAATTACTTCCATTGATAGTAATGTTCCCATTAGGGCTACCTTTAGCATAGACAACTGCCGGTATATTACCTTCTTTTCGTATGTTATTAATTTCTGATTTTTTTAGGTTATTGCGTTTACTTACTTCTAATTGCATGTCTTCTCCTTGAAAATATGTTCTAAATTCACCTGTTATGTCTAATAGCCAGTAAGAAATATTTTTCTTACATTAATAAAAATAAAATTTGTCCAAGAAAATTAATGGATAAGAAAAGTATAAACTTTTCTTTATAGAAAGATCTTTTCTATTCCATGAGATAGGATCTGAGTTTTGTCTCGTACATTCAATAAGAATGCCTATCTCTCCACATTTAGTGGCTTGCCAATTTAACTTGGCATAATTCCTTGGAATACTTTGGGGTGGAAGGATTCGAACCTCCGAATGGCGGTACCAAAAACCGCTGCCTTACCGCTTGGCGACACCCCACCAAATTGTAATTTTAAAAAAAACTGATCTAATCATACCGAAGCATAATAATTATTTGCAACTTGCTTTCTCTGAGAAAAGAGAAAAAAAAGCTTAAGAGTAAATTCAAAAATTTTGTATACAGGTATTAGAGGGATTGGATTAATGAAAATAATACATATAGCAGCTGAACTTGCCCCTATAGCAAAAGTGGGAGGTTTGGGAGATGTCCTACAAGGGCTAACTGAACAACTTTCTCATATTAAACATGATGTACATGTAATCCTACCTAAATATAAAAGCCTTAAAAAAGAATATTTAAAAAATTTAAAAATCGAAATTCCCTCCTTAAGATTTCATCAACAGAATCTTAAGGCACATGTTAAGATCCATTCAGCAAAAATGAATAATGTGAAAATACATCTAATCGACCCCAAAAATGACTATTTTGAAAAGGATCATATTTATGGTTATAAAAATGACGTTGACCGTTTTTTATACTTTTGTCTAGCTTCCATGGAATATCTTCTATTAAAACACAAAAAAATTGATATCCTGCATATTCATGACTGGCATACAAGCATACTACCTATATTATACCGTGATAAATTTCTACAAAGAGGCTTACAAATAAAAGGGACAGTCCTTTCTATTCATAATTTAAAATACCAGGGATTATGCAAGCCTAGAGATTTGGATAATATCGGGCTTAACGGGAAGAGCTATCTTATTTCTTCATCTCTTCAGGATCCTAGAAGGCCTAAAACATTAAATCTCTTAAAAGGAGGCCTTGAATATAGCGACATGATTATTCCTGTCTCTCCAACATATGCCGAAGAGATCATGACTAAAAAAAATGGCTGCGATCTGGACCATGTTTTAAGAAAAAGAAAAAGCAAGGTAAAAGGAATTCTAAATGGCATAGATAAAGAGAGCTGGAATCCTAAAATAGATAAAGCACTCGCCTCAAATTTTTCAAAAGATCTTTCAATGAAAGAGCTAATTGAAAGAAAGATTGAAAATAAAAGAGCTCTTCAAAAAAGTTTAAACCTACCCGAGGCCAATGTACCGCTAGTCTGTAACATAGGCAGACTTGTTCAACAAAAATCTCCTCTATTAATTAAGCATGCCATCAAACATACCCTTAAAAAAAGCGGCCAATTTGTTTTACTTGGCTCATTTTCATTAAGGTCTGTCGCAAAAACCTTTAACAAGCTAAAAAAGGATCTCTCAAAAAACCCTAATGGCTCACTGAACTATCACTATTCGGATAATTTAGCCCATTTAATTTTTGCAGCTGCAGATTTTATTATTATACCATCGGTTTTTGAACCATGCGGCCTAACTCAGATGATAGCTTTTCAATATGGATCCATTCCTATTGTTCGAGAAACAGGAGGGCTAGCTGATACAGTTTTTGATTTAGATGATAAAAAAATAGTCCAATCAAAAAGAAATGGCTTTACATTCAAAAATGTGGATATAGAAGAGTTTAAAAAAGCTTTAAACAGAGCTTTTTCACTTTGGCTGGACAATCCTACACGATTCTATCAAATAATTAAAAATAATATGAAAATAGACCATAGCTGGAAAAAATCGGCAAAAGAATATCTTTCAATTTATAAAAAACTACTTAAATAAGGCTTTCTTCAAAAAGCCTCTATTAACATAAATATAATCAACAGCACTAATAATGGTATAAGTAGCAGCTATAATTATAGCAAAAAGGCTTGTCTTTTGTAAAAAATTAAGAGAAATATATCCAAAGGTATAAGGTATCATTAAAAGAACTATACATATATTGATAACAGCCTGCAAAATAGTCTTTATCTTCCCGCTTGTCCTCGCTGCCAAAGCAAAACCATTAAGTGCGCAAATAGTACGAAGGGTGCTAATAAAAAACTCTCTGTACAAAAAGACAAATACTAAAAGAATGGGTATAGATATCCAACCTTGAGTAAAGGTAAAAAATACAGTGATGTTTGTTATACTGTCTGCCATAGGATCAAAAACTTTTCCGAAGTCCGTAACCTCATTTCTTTTTCTGGCAATAAAGCCATCTATTAGATCGGTTATTTCGCAGACAACCAATATTAAAAGCAAAACAAGAGGCATAAGCTTTTCAGATATGCCAAACCAGCCATATTGTAAATAGACCAATGGAAATAGAGGAATTATAACAATTCTCAAAAATGTAAAATAATTGGCTATATTCACCAAAATTTCCTATTTTTTTATTTTTAAAATTGTAAAAGCAATCCACCTAAATAATCAAGGAATAACTTATTATTTATCCATGACGCCGTAAAACCCTGTTCTTTAGGGCAGGGATATAAAGCGCTTTAATTAAAAAAAAATTGGCCGTCGGTGCGTCGGTCTAAAGCCTGTGAAGCTGCCGGGATTGCTCGGAGCTATGAAGCAGGAATCCTTCTCCTTTAGGAGAAGAAGGTTCAATTTAGAATTAAATTGTTTGATTTCAAGAGAATAAAAAAAAGAAGCTGTTCAAATAATTGCCCAGCTTCTTAAAAGAATTAAGAAAGTTTCAGAAACTTACTTGCATTTTTTGCAAGATTTTCTTTTTTTTCTTCTAACTGTTGTTTTTCTTGCTTTTACTTTTTTAGCAGCTTTTCTTTTTTTTCTTTTTACTGGCATAACATCCTCCCGGTTTATAAAAATGCCTATAACCCCTATAAGTCAAAAAAGAATAATTTTTGTCAAAAAAAATTTTACATTTTTTAAAAAAAAGTGAAAAAAGTGCTATTTTTTTACGATTTTAGGGCTAATTGACCACAAGCAGCGGCAATATCCGACCCTTTTTGGTAACGTTGAGTAACAATAACATTTTGTGAAATCAAGATATTTTTAAAATCTTTGATCTTTTTATTTGAAGATCTTTTATAATTTATGGAATCGATAGGATTATATGGAATTAAATTAACTGAAGAATGACGTTTGTTTAAAAGCTTAGATAATTCTTTAGCATGTTCAGGCCGATCGTTAACATCTTCGATTAATATATATTCAAAAGTAATATCCCTTTTTGTTTTATTAAAATAGTCATCTAGGGCTTTTAAAATATCCTCAATAAGATATCTTTTTGCATAAGGTATCAGCTTTTCCCTTAATTGCTGATTTGGTGCATGAAGGGAAAGGGCTAAGTTAATCTTCAGGTTTGATTCTTTAAGAAGAATAATCTTATCTAAAACTCCTACTGTAGAAATTGTTATTCTTCTTTGAGAGATATTAAGAGCTGAAGGATCATTAATTATATTAATCGCTTTTATTACATTGTCAAAATTATCTAAAGGCTCACCCATTCCCATAAAAACAATATGTGTGATATTTTCTTTAGTAATTTCTTCAACATGTAAAATCTGCTCGATAATTTCAGCAGTTGATAGATTTCTTAATAGTCCTTTTTTACCTGAAGCGCAGAAAGCACATCGAACCTGACAGCCCACCTGAGAAGAAAGGCATAAGGTCCGTCTTTCATCAGACTTGATCAAAACCGATTCGATTAACAGGCCATCTTCCAGCTTAAAAAGATATTTAATGGTCTCTAAGTCCTTAGACTCTTGCAAAGAGCTAATCTTCAATATATTAAAGTTAAGTTCTTTTTTTAAAAACTCTCTTAACTCTTTACTAAGGTTGCTCATATCATCAAAATTTTTAATTTTTTTTTGATAGATCCATTCAAATATCTGTTTGGCATGGAAAGCTTTTTTAGAGTTTTTTATAAAAAAAGCTTTCAAACCCTCTAAAGTAAAGTCTAAAATATTCATATAACAGCTGTTTTTTACTGATATGATATAGCTTTTTTAAGATAAAAGAAAGTGCTGAATTTAAAAAAATTGATATATAACTATCTATTAAAAAAGGCTTTTTTAAAGCTTAAGAGCCATAATTTTAACATTCTGAAATGGTCATGTACAAACCACCAGAAGATAGTTTTAATAATTCCAAAGTTCCTATAAATGATAAAGAGGTTTTCCCAAGCTGTACGCAGCATGATGCTGGTAGGTTTTTTCTTAAACTCATAGTCAGTTAATACCCTATTGGAAAAGAGCACCTTTTTATTTTTCTTTAAAAATATTCTGCATATAATATCAAAGCCGGCCTGCAGGTAATATCTCTGATCGAAACCCTTTAGTTCATCTAAAGTTTTTTTACAATACCAGCAAGATTGTATATGCATTGGAATTTTTCCCATTTTGAAATATTCAAAAGAGAAAGTCACAGATTGAGGAGGTTCCATCTCCTCTCTTTTTAAAAAAGCGCAGCTGATTAGATCCAGTTCTTCCTTTTCCTTTATAAGGTCATTTAAATATCCCATCACATGATGAGATATATAAGTATCTCCGGAAAAAAGAAAATGCAAAAACCTTCCTTCAGCTAAAGAGAGACCTTTATTCATAATAGCGGTCAAATCATTACTATCGGTATGAATAATAGTTTTAATCTTATTCACAAATGGCTTTAGCATCTGCAAGTCCTTTTTAGAAGGGCTTTTTTCAATTACGATAATCTCATAAGAGTTAAAAGTTTGAGAGAGAATACTTTTAAAAGTATAGGGTATCAAATGAAAAAAGTCGGTAAGGACAACTACAATAGTAACTAAAGGTTGCTCTGCCATTTTATATCTCCTTCTATCCAGATATAGTTAAATTTTGATTATAGATCAATTACTTAAGAATTGAGAAAAACTTTTTATCCATATAAACTGTTAATAAGATAAAAAAATAAGGCATATCCATGGACAAGTCAAAAGATCCTTTAAAACATATAGTAGCTCTCTGTAAAAGAAGAGGCTTTATCTATCCTGGATCAGAGATCTATGGAGGCTTCGCCAATACATATTCTTATGGGCCGTATGGATCCGAACTAAAAAAGAATATAAAAGATTTATGGTGGAAAAGGTTCGTCCAAGAAAGAGCCGATATGGTAGGTATAGACGGCCCCATTCTGCTCCATCCTATGGTTTGGAAAGCTTCCGGCCATATTGATTCTTTTAATGATGCACTAGTAGACTGTAAAGAGTGCAAGTCGAGATTTAGGATCGATCATTTGCTAGAAGATGCACTAAAAATAGATGTTGAAGGCCTTCCCTTGCATGAATTGACAACCCTTCTTGTAAAAAACCAAATAAAATGTCCTAAATGTGGAGCTAACAACTTTACCGAAGCTAGACATTTTAACTTAATGTTTCAAACACAAATGAGCAAGACCGACTCTGCAAATAACATTGCATATATGAGACCGGAAACAGCGCAGGCCATCTTTGTTGAATTTAAAAACATTATCGATACCATGAGAGTAAAAATTCCATTTGGTATAGCCCAAATTGGAAAAGCTTTTAGAAATGAGATAACTCCCGGAAATTTTGTATTTAGGGTAATTGAATTCGAACAAATGGAAATTGAATACTTTATCGAAGAAAAGGATTGGCAAAAAAGCTTTGAGAATTGGCTCTCTTCCATGAAGCAATGGTGTGAGGAGATTGGTCTTAAAAAAGAAAACCTTCATGAAAAAGAACATCTGAAAGAAAAGCTCTCCCACTATTCTAAAAGAACAGTGGACATAACATATAATTTCCCTTTTGGAGAAAATGAGCTTTATGGGCTTGCGTACCGTACAGATTTTGATCTTTCCCAACATCAAAAGTTTTCAAAAGTCTCGCAGGAATATATCGACACAGTGAACAACAAAAGATATATCCCCCATGTAATCGAACCTACCTTTGGAGTTGACAGAACAATATTAGCTATCCTTTGCGATGCATATGATGTTGAGACCTTAGAAAATAATGAAACTAGAACTGTCCTTCACCTATCTAGAAAAATAGCTCCTGTAAAAGTAGCTATTTTCCCATTAATGAAAAAAGAAGAGCTGGTTAAAAAAGCAATAGCTATCTACGACTCTTTAAAATCTATTTGGAACGTTGAATATGATGAGTCCGGCGCTATCGGCAAAAGATATAGAAGGCAGGATGAATTGGGTACTCCATATTGTATTACTGTAGATTATGACACATTAGAAGACAATACAGTGACTATTAGAGAAAGAGACTCAATGAAACAGGAAAGGCTTCCTATAGAAAGGATAATCCCGGTAATAGCTGAAATGTTGAAATAGATTTACTATAAACTAAAAATTTCAGCCTCCTTGATAATGAATGGGTTGCAACTCAATATCATGCAGATTGAGAATTTGATTTACAATTTGCGCGGAATAATCTATAATTAAAATAATAAATTATAGGCTTATTGAATGATAAATAGAGAGCTAGAAAAGCAATTAAGAGACTCCATTAAATCTTATCCTGTAATAGCCTTAACTGGTCCTAGGCAATCAGGAAAAACCACCCTTGTAAAAGCTCTTTTCGGCAAAGATTATAAATACATCAATTTGGAAAATCTTGAACTAAGGTCTTATGCCAAAACCGATCCTAAAGCTTTTTTAGAAGAATACAAAGAAAATATCATTTTAGATGAAGCTCAACATGTTCCTGAGCTATTTTCATATATTCAAGTTCTAGTAGATGAAAACAATAAACCTGGACAATTTATTTTAACCGGATCACAAAATTTTCTTTTACTTGAAAAAATATCCCAATCCTTAGCCGGCCGAGTAGCCATTTTTCATTTATTACCCTTGAGCATGGATGAATTATCTGTTGCTAACTACAAAGCATTTAATATTGAAGAACAGTTATTTACAGGTTTTTATCCAAGAATTTATGATAAAAATCTTGAAGCACAGCACTGGTATGCAAATTATATTCAGACTTATGTAGAAAGAGATGTGAGAACTCTAAAAAATATTAATGATCTTGGAACTTTTCAAATATTTTTAAAAATGTGTGCTGCCCGCTGCGGACAAATAATAGATCTTACCTCCATAGGAAATGATTGCGGCATTTCACACAATACCGTAAAAGAATGGATAAATATTCTCGAAGCAAGTTTCATAATTTTTTTATTAAGACCTCATTATAAAAATTTCAATAAACGTCTTATAAAATCCCCAAAAATATATTTTTATGATACAGGTCTTTTGTGTTATTTATTAAACATTGAATCTTCAAATCAACTGAACACACATTATTTAAGAGGTGGAATTTTTGAATCCTTTGCAATCAGTGAAATAATTAAAATTATTAATAATAAAAGGATAAATGCCAGTGTTTATTTTTGGAGAGATTTAAATGGTCATGAAATAGATTGTATAATTGAAAAAGGAAAAACACTTACTCCAATAGAAATAAAATCTGCAAAAACGATAAATATTAACTTTTTTGATGGTATAAAGTATTGGAATAACCTTTCTAATAATTCCCCCCAAAATAGCTACGTAATCTATGCTGGTAATGAGCTCCAAACTAGAAGTATTGGAAATATTGTACCTTATGATTCCATCAAAACTATCGATATTATTTCTTAAAAAATTTAATTTTTTGAAAGGATGACTTGAGGTCTTAGTTTTTTTATCTCATCGAACTGTTTAGCAAGCTCTAAGACTTCTTCATCTGTACAGTTGCCTGACTGTATTTGCTGTCTTATTTTTTCTCTTTCTTCCATCCAGTTCCTATCTAAGATTTCCTGAACAGCTTTTAAAAAAGATTCTTCTACTCTTTCTTTATTAATCTTTTTATCTAGGATTTCCGATAAAAAGCACTGATCTTCCGACTCTTCTATATCTATTGCTAAAGAGAGTAGGTCCCTTGGTTTATTTTCTAAAAAAGCTTTTATATATTTTTCGAAGAGTATGCGGCAGGTAGAAATTTTAAAATTTTCGGGTTTTAAATTTGCTTGAGCAATTTCAACCAGCTTGGTATTGCTCTCTCCCATTAAAAAGATAAGCCTTAAAAGATCTGTTTCCAAAATTTTATCTGCATCTATTTTTGCAAAGGAAAGATTCCCCTCTCTTTTAATATGAATATTTGCAGGAAGCTCTTGATCTGCTCCGATAATAGATTCCGGGGTTTTAGTTAATTTAGCTAACTTTCTCAAGCTTTCATGTACCATAAGGGGCTGTTCCCATTCTTTGATACGCTTCACAATAGTTCGAACCAGCTCATTTTTACCGGATGGAGTATTTACATCTATTTTTTGTGAAAAGAATTTAACTAAAAATGTTAAGTAATCAACGCTCTCTTCCAAAAGTTTTGTCCAAACCTCCGGTCCTTGTTCTATTAGAATAGTATCCGGATCGCTATTATCCGGAAGCTGAACAACAGAAACATCTACTGCTATTTTCTGAAACAAATGACCTGTTTTAAGAGCAGCTTCCTGTCCTGCATCATCCGCATCGAAAGCAAGATAGATATGATTAACACCAAGGTTGGTAAGTTCTTTGACATGATCTTCGGTAAAAGCTGTTCCTTGAGAAGCTACGACAATGGAAAAGCCTGCATATATAAGTCTTAGGGCATCTATCTGCCCTTCAACGATTATGGCCTTTCTTTCTTTAGCAATTTTTTTTCTGCAATAGTTAAGACCAAATAAGATTTTCGATTTTTTAAAAAGAGGAGTTTCTTGAGTATTTATATATTTTCCGCCAAAGGTTTCTTCTTTAAATTTTCTAGAAGAAAAGCCAATTACCGATCCCAATGCATCCTGAATTGGGATCATAATCCTGTCAGAGAAAAAATCTCTTATCTGATTATGATTATTAATACGAAGCAGTCCGGTTTTT
>CAYNVX010000012.1:0-19546 GCA_964400755.1 uncultured bacterium
TTTCCTTCATTCCAGTCTTTTTTAATATTTTCAAAATTGAAACTTATAATTGGACTTTTAGTTTGGTTGGCTGGGATTGCCATAATTTCCTCCTAATATATTATTATGTTTAATTAAAAAATAATTTTTATTATTAAGTTTTATTAAGTTTAATATTTTATTCATAATATTAAATTATATAATAATAACGTTAATTATAGCAAACAATTTATTATGTAACATACATAATTTTAATGGCTTATATAATAATAATTTTAATAAATATAATAAATTATTTAGTAGGATATTTGTAAGTTGGTAAGGAGTAATTGTTAAAAAAAAGTCTATGATTATTTCAAATAAGTTTTATTGAAGGAATGAAAAAGACGGGGGTTTTATACCTAAATGTATTTAAAAGGGGTGTTTTAAAGCTAAGGTCTTGATATACAGTCTCTTATTTAATTAAAAAGATCGCGCCGGAAAATCTGTCATCGGTAGTGGTGTGTTGATAGGAAAGACGCACTTTCCAAGAGGTTGAGAGCATGGTAAAGAGATCAAATTTATATTCATTATAAAAGGGCTCTTTATAGCGGTTCCAGCCATGGTGGGACTCTATATGACAGGTCCAATAGGGGTTTAGCCTTAAAAAGGCATGGGTTAGGATAGTATTTCTTTTATCGGAGATGGGAGAGTCTCTCAGAGTATCCTCTGTTCTCGAAACGTCTAGTATGAAATTATCATGGTTGGCTTTTCTCCAGTCATAGGGAGAGCGGTATCTGAACTCTAAAGTGAAGGCTACATCTCTATTTACAGTCCAGCCAAGGCGAAGGTTGGAAAAGTCTAATATATTATAGTGGATGTTCCAAGCAGTCTGGGTTAAAAAGTAAAGGGAGGGAAGGTTCCATTTTAGATCAAGATAGACTTTTGGGATCGTAGAGGGAATAGTATTAGATGCAAAAAAGAGGTTAGTATAAAGATCTATATCTAAAGATGGCATGGACTTGTTTTTAGCAATTGAAAAAATCTGATTTTTCAATCCGATCTGCATCTGATTTAATCTATTATATCCGTCCTGTATGCTAAAGACATAATATTGATCAACTTTTCTGGTTGGCGTGCTGATCCCTTTATATACAAGATAGGGCTCAATAATGTGCTTATGCCTTTTAAATTTTCTATAGATATGTGTATTAAATTTTCCTCCATATAATATTAATCCCTGTCCAACAGAGGCGCTGTTGAGGGGATTGTTATTATAATATATGCCATGTACTCCGATAAAAGGAGTGAAGGTAAAAGAGTTTATATAAATCGGGCGGTAAAGTTCCTGATGGGCTTCGAGTCTTGCCGAATGAAAATCCTGCAAAGAGGGGGATAATTTATCGGAATAGGAATAGTCTAAGTAAGAGGTTTTAACATAGTTGTAGGAAATGATATTAGCGTAAGGTATTTGAAAGGGCCTCATTGAAACATAAAATGAGGGGATTTCCTGTTTAACGGTAAAAAAGGGATTTAGTCTTGGTCTTGCATAAAAAATGCCAAGAAGTTCATTTTCTTCATGTCTAAATATCAATTCAGTTCTTTTTGCAGTATTAAGCTCGAAATCATCACTCTTAAAGTCACTTGGCATTCTGATATCTGAAAATTTATCCCAGGTAATATCTAAAGTGGTTTTTTCTGTTGGACTGATGGAATGATAAACACCTTGAACCCGATAACGTCTTTTCTTTTTTAAATCTTTTGGAATTACATCGGAGGCAAGATAGTTTTTAGTTTCAAATTTTGTCTTTTGATTCTCGGGGTAATATTCTGTTTCTATAGCTCCGCCCCAGCCCATATTCAATCGATAATCAAGTCTGGCAAAAAGGCAGAATTCTTTCCAAGAGTATAGCTGATAACGGATACCAGCCCTAGGTCCGCTGGACTTATCCCAGTTAACTTTATATTTAATGAGGGGCTTTGCCATGAATTTTTTTAAGTTTACCTTAAATGAGGGCAGCCAAAATGCAGGAAACTTGAAAAACCTAAAACGGACTCTTTTTGCTTTAAGTAAATTTTTATCTTTTACACTGACAGAGCCGGCATGTATATCCCAAGAGCTGTCGCGGTTTTCGCAGGTTGTAATAAAGACATTTTTCACAGTATAGTTGCCATCTGGAAAAAGATCGATCTTATCTCCTCCCAAATACCAGGGTGCAGCAAAAGTTTTTCCTTCAAAAATGGTTCCTGTTTTTGTTATGAAATTATATTCCAGCTCATCACCGACATAGATCTTATTGTTATGCTGGATCATAAGATCGCCGTCGGCTTCGATCTTATGCACAGGCTTACCTTTTTCTACTCTTTTAATGTACTGGATTGTTTTAGCCTGTATTCTTATATCCTCACCCTTGATTACGCCTCCCTCATGTGTTGTCAAAATGCCATTTATATAGGATGGGTTTCTAAGGTCAACTATTAGTTCATTTGGTTTAAAGCTCTCTTTTTTCTTTGGAATTATAGTTTTTTTCTTGTTGCTCTTTTCATCTTCTTCATTTTTTGGAGAGGTCAGTTTTGTTGTTTGTTTAAGGATAAGGCTTTTTAAACCGGAGATAAGTTTTGACTCATCATCAAAAACTTCTTCATTAGCGTAAGAGAGTGAAAAAGTAAAAAGTAAGAAAATTAAAAAAAACTTCCGCATTATCTAAATTCTTATGTTAGTCAAAAAGATATTCTAACAAATTTTAGATAAAGGTAAAAATCTTATTCTGTAGCCCGCATTAAAAGTCCGGCTAAAGCATACATATTTTTTCTGTTGCCGGTTTTAATTGCATCTATAACGGTCATTATGTTCTTTTCATTTTGATTGCCGGCAAGAGTTGTATAGATCTCAATTAAAAGACGAGTGGTTTCTTCAGAGGTTAAAAGATAGAGATTATCCTCTTTTTTACTTTTTTTATTCTGCTGCTGAATGGGATTTAGCTGAATGAGCTCAGCTCTGTTTTGGTTTTTTAGCCAAGAAGTTATATGTTTTTCATAAGGTCCTTCTTCTTTTAACTTGAAAAGGGCCAAATTACAATAATCGCGAATTAAAGGAGCTCCTGTTTTTTTAGCCTGCTCTTTTAATAATGCTTTAGCATTATCGGAGCCAAGGTTTTCAAGCAGAGTGACAAGATATGGAACAAGATCATTTTGCTGATTGTCAAATATCATGTTTGCTACTTGTAAAAAATCTTCCTCTGAAAGGTCCAGAGTTTCTTTTAGAATAGATTCTCTGATGCCAAGAGACATGGAAAGATCTATTGTAGGATCTTTAGATCTTTGAGTTGCGGAAGAAATAACTTTCCAGCACATCATTGACCTTCCAATTGAAAAGCTGGGCTGAAAGCCGATGTCTCTAAAATCTCTTATAAAAATCTCTTTCAAACCGTTAATAGAGCGGCTGTCTCTTTTTTTCAAGAGGGCAGCTGCTGCATTTATTCTGATCTGCAGATCCTTAGAATCTAAAAAAGAGGCTAAAAGATCTTCAGAGCCTTCTACTTCAGCTAAAGCGGCTATTGCATGAGGATTATTATTTTTTGCTAAATATTCTATGTTTACCTTAGCCGATTTTTCACCAAGGGCATAAAGAGCCTTGCTGGCAGCGATTTTTACGTTGTCAGAAGAGGACGTGGAGAGTTTAATCATTCTATCTTTACAGGAAATGTCTTTAAGCTGTCCTAGTGCAAAGCAGCAAGCTTCCAGCTCACCAATATTTGTAACATTAATTTTTTGTCTTAAAGGAACCAAGAGGTCGTCTCTTCTATAATGGGCAATGCTCAATATTGCCTCAATTCTTACATCGCTAATTGAATCATTTAGGAACTTCTTTAAATATGTCATAGCGTCAGGAGTTCCGACTATTGCAAAAAGAGAAGGAAAATAAGGTTTTAAAAATGGAGGAAGCCTATACATTAAGGATTCGATTTGTCCGATAGCGTGAGGATGTTTTCTTATAGCCATATTATATGCGGCCTGCATTCTAGTCGGTAAAAATTCAGAGCTCATGGCCTTCGATAAAAGCTGGTCTGTTCTATCATCATGTAAAAAAGAGATGAAGTGTAGTGAAGTAAGCTGGGTTTGTACAATAGGACTTGAAATTCCTATTTCTAAAATATCAATAGATGCATTTGATGCGGCAAGACCTGCGCCGAACATGGTCAATTGTTGTATTTCTGGGTCTTCGCTTTTTGCTCCATTTTGCAATATGGACAAAGCCATCTGCTGAAGGGTTTCAAAATCATGTTTGTTATTTTGTTTAAAGATTTCCTGATATTCAGAAAATGATTTTTCAAATTCTCCTGAATGCATTAGATATAAGACATGGCGGCAATCTGTAGGTTCTTCAGCTCGTATATTAAGAAAAGATAAAGTGATAGTTACAAAAAATATAATGATTTTAGAAAAATTCATAAGATTTATGACCTTTTATACAAATTAACTTTTATTACTTTCTATAGCATAAATCGGGCTCTCAGCCAAAGCAATAAAAAAAATAATTTTTTTTTGAATATTCTTAAAAAGGATAATATTTCTATAAATGTTTAATTCTTAAATTAATAAATAAAATTTATATGGCTCAAACTTTTCAATTATTTATTAATAAGGTTTCTTTTTTTTCTTTTAAAGAATGATTAAAAAATAGTATCGTTTTTTAACAAATTTATCGATTAAGAGAAATTTTTTTAAACAGAAATATTTAAATTATATAAGGAGATATTTATATGCCAGTGCAACCAGTAGGAGTAAATCAAGCTGCTCAAGGGCAACAACCTGTAGAACAAGTTAGAAGAGCGGCTCCAGCAGGAGTGGGCGCTAACCAAGGAACTATACAGGGAAGAGGAATCTGCAAAACTACAACTAATTATATCTCATGGTTAGTTACAGGTTCTTATAATTTAGTGAAAAGGGTAGTTTGCTGTTTTTTAACTAGAGAATCAAAAGATATCAGAAAAGTTAGATCAGAAATCCGTTCTTTGAATACTTTAAGTGCAGATGCTCTAAAAGCAAAAGTTCAGCAATATAATTTGATTTCGACAATTGGAGAATTCGAATGGAAGAAAGGAAGAAGAGTTGCAGTATTAAGAGGTATTATACCTGGCCTTCCTTTTGTTAATACTTATAATACTCTAGGTGACAAAGCAGTTAAGCAAAACCCAAGAATTGCTATACCATATATTAGATCAGCTTTGGATGCTAGAATTCGTTCTTTAAAAGCTCAAGAAAGAGCTCCTAAATAAATTTATTATAAGATTTAAGTCTTAAATAAAAAAACCGGGGCATTTACCCGGTTTTTTTATTGTATGATTCCCCAGCTTGACGCCTAATGGCCAATTTTCAACTTCTTTTCCTATGAATAAGGTCTCAAAAATTATAAACAGGTTAATTTTTTATAATTTGATAGATTGATGCGAAGAATTATGTTCCCAATCAATAATTCCCCTTAATGCATCGCAATATTCATAGGGAGCCATAGAACCAAACATTTGCAGAGTATCTTTAAATGAATCACTTTCTCTATCTTCAAAAGTTTTTGAAAAAAGCAGCCTTATACCAAGTTTGCCGGCTAACATGCGGGCCTGTTCAATAAAAGCTTTTTTAAGCATTGGATCATGATTTAATGAATAGATCGGCTCAAGATAAATAACAGGTTCTTTTTTATCTTCCGAATAGCCATCTGCCCAAACGAGTCTGGCTATTGATCTGACTACCATTCCACCTTCTTCAGAGCGCATAGCCCAGATCTTATTTTTACCATCTGCATATCCCTAAAAGGGCTTTATTTAAATCAGGTGTTCCGTCAATATTCTGACATCCCCCGGTCTCTCTTCCCAATCTCATTAGATCTTGTAGAGAAGAAGAGCTTGTAAAATGATATCTGGAAGATGGTGATTCATTTGAAACTGTTAAAGTTTTATTAAATTCTTCAATATCCTGCATAAATGTCTCTGAATTTTCACAGCCCTTCAATAGAAGAGATAATCTTGGCCAATTACTAAATCCTTCATTTTTGCAGGCAGATATTAGCTGATGCTCCAGTCTTTCATCAGAAGAACTTTCTTTCGAGATTTTAATCTCGATGGTTTCATTGCCCTTTAGATATGCATGCAATCTAGGGAATTTTTCTGCTAAATTTGCCAAATGTCCCTGCTCAATCAACCTCTCTTTTAAAAATTTTTTAAACCTGAGGTTTTTAGGTTCAATCTTATTCTTACTTTCAATTGTAAAGAAATCCGATATTTGATCTTGCTGCCACCTATCCAAAACATCTTTTTCTATTCCTAATTCGGCCAGCCTTTTAAGATGGGGGCTTTGGCCCTGTAAATTTTTATAATTTCCTTGTAATGATGCCATTAGTAATTTTTTAAAAAATTGCTGCAGCATTGCTTTTTCTTCCCTATTCTGCAAGCTATTGATCTTTCCGAAATATACCAGCAAACCGGCTGGATCAATCGATTTGTCTCTTAGCATTTTATCTATAAGCTTTAAATTTTCAGCATTTTGTTGAATATCCATCTGTTCAAAAAAGCTTTTTTTAAATATTTCTAAAATATTTTCAAAGCTTAAAAACTCTTCTTTTGCAATATGCTCTTCTTTATGAAGATCAATTAATGCTTGGATAAATCGGATCCTTGATATCTCATCTTTATTCTTATCTTCAAAAATTTGACTTAAAATTAATTCTTTTTTATCCATAAAAGATATATTAGATATGAGGCGCATTAAAATTTCTGAATTTCTGGTATCCTTAAAGATTGTTTTTCTGTCGGTGATTTCAGCTATCAATCGCTCTTTAATATCGTTGTCCACATCTAAAAACAATATGGAATAAATTAATGACTGCAGCTTTTTGTTAACATTCATTTTCTCTAATTTACCCATCATATCTTTAATAACAGAAAAATTCTTGCCGTTTAATAATATAAACCTGACCAATAAAGGCGTTAAAAGATGATTTTCATTATTATTGAATGTATTCAACATATGCTGAAAAAGATTTACTAAATCAAAACGATTTGAATAAAGCCCGCAGGCATTTATTAGAAAATCCAATATAGACGGAATGTTGCTATACTCTACATGTGACTTAGAATCTTTTAAAAATTTCTCTGACTTAAACCACCAAAAATAGCTAATAATATTATTAAAATAGAAATTTGGGAAACATAAATTGTTTTCTCTTAAAAAAGAATGTTTTATTATTTCGATTTTGTCTTCTTTTGAAAGATTTAGATTGTTTAATGAGTTAGTTTCTGAAAACAAATATAATAATTTTTCTCGTTTTAAAACTTCAATATAGATTCTTAATTCTTCATCGCTTGAAGCTAATTTTTGAATATTTCTAACAAATTCTCTGGGGGCTTTTATAATCAAATCTGCAATGTCCTGTTTCATCCATTTGATCATTATCGGCAATCTATCAATCTTATCAAATAAAGTCCCGGGTACAATTTTTACCAGTTCATCAAAATATCTTTTAAGCTCTTCTTCCGACAATGGGAAAACTTCTAAATTAGAAGCTAAAACTTCAGGCGCTTTTTTTAATAATTTGGCAGCATATTTTGCAAGATCTTCTTTGGAAGATAAAAATTGTTTAATATTTTCTATAACAGCTTTAGGAACTACTTCTAATAATTTAACAGCATATTCTGCAAGATCTTCTTTGGATAAGAGAAATTTTTTAATATTAGCAGCTAAAGCTTCCGGCTCTTTTTCCAAAAGACTTTCAGCGCATTTTTTAAGTTCTTCTTTAGAAAAGGGGATTTTTTGAATAATATATGCTAAAGTTTTCGGCGCTTTTTCCAGCAGGATTGCCGCATATTCCTTAAGCTCTTCGTTAGAAAAGGGGATCTTTTCAAAACTATCTGCTAAATCAGATAAAGCTTCCGGTGCCTTTTCCAATATCCTTAAAGCATAGTCTTTACGTTTTTCATTGGATAATGAGAAATTTTTAAAGCCTCGCGCTAAAGAATTAATATTTTTTTCCATTAATATTTCAATGCATTCTTCCGTTTCTTCTTCCGATAAAATTAAATCTTGGACATTAGAGCAAAAGCGGGAAGCGTCGCGTTCAATTATTTTTCTTAAAAATGCTCTGCGTTCATTTAATGACAAATGTAATCTGTTAAAATATTGTTCGTGAAAGAAATTAAACATATTACTGACCTGTTTATCAACAAACTCAGTTTTTACTTCTTTTGTCCAAAATTTATAAAATACCGGAACAATTATTCTGTTCACTTTTTGGGGAAGAACCACTTCAGCAAAATGGTCAACAAACCATCTATTAGATTCACTGGCTTTTGCATGCATCCAATTTAAACTTCTTCCGCAAATGCTTACTAAAGCACTCATAATCACCAACCTTTAATTCTATTTAATTATTAATTTATAAAAATTAACATATTTATTTATTATAAAACATATTGTGAATTAATTACAATAATAATTTTTTTTAAAAAAACAACTAAGATGCTGACACATAAGGACTTAAGGAGGGGTTGGTAAAAAAAACACTCATAGATGACTAAAATATTTTCTTCACTTGATATTATGGCCTAAGAATTCAAAATATATCTTGACAGCTTGCAGAGCCGTCTCAATAGAAAAATCGATTAGTTTTCTTGAATTTTTCTAATCTATTTTTTTCTTAACTTTTTTTCCATTAGTTTTTGGTAGATTATTTGTTGAGCAGTCTACCCAAATAGGAGATCCCCATGCTATCTCACCATCTTTTTGAATAGCTTTGATATAATAGAAGACAAAGGGAGGTTTACCATCTTTGGCATCTATAGCAATATTTGATAGTATTTCAGTGTCATCAAAATCAAAATCAAAGATCATTTCTTTTGGAGTGAATTTTCTTAAAAGTTGATTATTGCGATAGATAAGGACTTCTTCGAGAAGCTCTGTCCCAATAGCATATCCGGAGATATAACGGTTAAACACAAGGCCCGGTTTAGATGTTGTATTAAGTTCTTTTCCCATAGGCTCATTTGCTACATTCAATCCGATTATCATCCTTGCTCCTGTAGTTGCATAGCAGGATCTATTATATAGAGCATCAAAAAGAGAGTCTCTAGAATGGGTTTTTGCTATTATTGCAGTTAAACCAGGGGAATATTGTACTTGGTCTGTATTATAATAATCAGAATATATGCCTCTGTCATCTAATCCTCCAGCAACGAAACCAAATCTGCAGTTATGCATTAGAGCTTTTAAAACAGCGCCTTCAGCCATGCCGTCAGAAGTTTTTTTCGAACCTTTTATAGGGCGTAAATTGCCATCTTTTGGAGTTGATTCCGAAGACCCCCATGCATTGTATATTTCAACAACCCTTTCAAAGTCATAGTTATAATCTTTAAAATCAAAAAGAGATTCTTTTCCCATTGTAAAAGTAGGAATAGAAATAAGATCTTTTGGGCTATATAGCTTATATATTTTTTTCAAAGAGTTGCTTTTAAGATCTTTTTTTCTAAATATTTGCTTATTGTCTTTTGAATAGACAAATTGTCTGACTCCTTCTTCTTGAGGAGTGCCTTTCCACTGGAATGATAAAAAAGTTACAAATCTTTCATCTTCATTAAATTCAGCTAAGTGATGAGTGATATTTTTCCAAAGGTCGGTTGTTGTTTCCTTATCACCGTCAAAAGGAGATGTAGCGTAGTATTGGAAAGCACTGTCATCACGGAAATGTCTTAAGCAATTTTCAATATTATCACTAGCGTCAAATCTTTGAGACTCGCCATGTAAAAGCCCCCAAAACATACTTATATCTGAGTCAGCAAAACATTTAATTGGAGGAGAAAAGAATATTGAGTCGTTTTCTAAGTTCTTTAGCTGAATTTTATAAATGCCAGGTTCATTAAAATATAAGTTAGGAAGAGCAATAAATCCTGTCTCTGGAATAAATAGCTTCCAGTTTAGGTTTTCTCTTAAGTGTTCATAGCTAAGTTCAATTAAGGTTTTTTCCGGGGCGTTATTTGTAAGATTTCCAAATTTGTCTTCAAAACGGACGATTACATCAAATCTTTTGTTTCTGGAGACATAGGAGGGGGTTATGATTTTAATGTTGTATAATTTATTTCCTTTAACGTCTAAATGGAAAACTTCTTCTTCGGTTTCTTTTTTTCCTTTGGGAATGATAGTAAGATTAAAAAGTCTTTTTCTTTGGACAAAAGACTGACAAAGGTTTCCTTTTTTTTCATTGTTATCCGGGTTGCCTATAGAAATTATAAAATTTTCGCCGGCCTGCATATTTCTTGGCAGTTCAAATTCAAATTTTTGGCTATTAGTTTCTTTGACTGTAATAATTTTAGCTTCAATAGGTTTGTCACTGCCAATTTGAGCCCAGATAAGATTAGCTTTTTTCTTTAGGCTGTTTTGCGGCATTTCCCAATCAAAGTCTCTTCCTTCGCTATTCAAATCAAATAATAATTTACTTTGTTTTAATAGGTCAGTAGATGGAGTGTAAATAAACTTCCATGTAGCTTTTTCTCCTGCTATGGCAATGTTAGGATCGCAACAACAAATCGATCTACGCATTCAAATATCTCCATTTATAATAATTATGAACACCTATTTTATAATAGATTTTATTCTTTTGCAATAATAAGAATATTTGTTTTTGTCTAAGATTTAGGGGGAAGGGCCGTAATTCTAATTTTTTCAATATATCTTTCGTTTGAAAGAAGGACTTCAATTTCAAAATTATCATGATGGATGCTCCATCCTTTTGAAGGGATAGTTCCTGCACGGTGGAAGACATATCCTCCAATAGTTTCATATTCAGGACTTGAAGGTATCTTTATTCCTAATTTTTCTTCTATGTCGATAATGCTCATTTTTGCATCTACTATCCAGCTTCCGGATGGGAGCTGCCAGAATTGCTTATCTTCATTGATGTCATATTCATCTTTTATTTCACCGACAAGCTCTTCTAAAATATCTTCGATAGTGACAATGCCTTCTGTCCCGCCATATTCGTTTACAATAATAGCTAGATGAATATGTTTATTTCTAAATTCTTGAAAAAGCTGGGCTATTTTTTTATTTTCCGGAGCATAGAGGACAGGTTTTATAATTTTTCCGATAGGTGTGTTTAATATTTCAGTTTTATTTTGGGCCGTCTCAAGTTTTGTATAAATTTTTAAAATATCTTTATACATTAAAACTCCGACAATATTGTCCATGTTTTCACTATATACAGGTACTCGGCTGTAATCTTCCGATAACATCACTTTACTGGCTTCCTTGATGGTGGTTTCTTTAGAAAGAGAGAAAATATCGACTCGAGGTATCATTATCTCTCTTGCTACCTTTTCTCTAAAGGTGATAAACGAGGCAATGATTTTCTGGTCATGAACTGAAAGGATAGTGCTGAGTTCAGAGTCTTTGATCATTTCAAGGACTTTTTCTTTAATCATTAAACATCTTTTAGAATACTCATGAGTTTTGACCTTTTTATAAAACAGTCTTATTAAGAAGAGCAGAGGAGCCGTAAGGGGAAATAGTATTAACATGTAGATTGAACAGATAGGAGCGAAACCAACCAGGGCAGATCTTGTATAGAACATTGCAATAAGGCGCATGATAAAATCAACGATCATAAAAAATAGTAGGATCATAATAATAATCAGCACTATTAGAAGATTATTATGGATAGATTCCAATGAAGGAAGTATCAGCATAATAAATAAAAAGGCTGTAATAGCATAAAGTATATATAAAATATGTTTGGTGATACTGACTAAAAAATAGAATTTTTCCCACTTATATTTTAAAAAGAGGCGTCCTAAAAAAAACTTTGAATATTTTATATTAAGTAACTCTTTTACCTGGAACTTCCCAAACTTTAAAAGTGCAGAGTTAAAAGCGGTTAAGCTAGAGGCTCCGATTAAAAAAAGAATCAGGAGAATTAGGGTATTAACAAAAAAACTGAAATGATGCTCCATTTTTACTCTTTATATAAATTCATACTCTTTAATAGATCAATACAACTTTTCTCTTTTTTTCGCATGATTTTTTTATCTTTCGGGGCTATATCATCATATCCGATCAAGTGCATAAGAGCATGAATGACATATAAAGTAAGCTCATTAATGGGGTTGATTTCATTTTCTTGAGCATATTCAAGAGCTACATCGCTACATACAAAGATGTCTCCCAAGATCTTGTAATGAGAGCTCTCATCATTAAGATCTATGGGAAAGGATATACAATCTGTAGGCTCAGGATCATTAAAGAATTCTTTATGAAGCTGGCAAATCTTTTTTTTATTAACTAAATAGATATTAACTTCATCAGTAGATATTTTTTCATTTTTTAAAACAGCTGTTACCTGTTTTTTTAAAATCTTTTCATCTACATGTAAAGCTTTTTGATGGTTAAAGATATTAACTTTCACAAAAAATCATCTGTTTTAAAAAATTTAAGCAATAAATAAAATTAAAAGTTGTCAATGTCAATTAAGCTGAAGGGGTTTTAGGAAGGTTGGTTACTCTTTTATTAACGCCATCTTTCCATTTCCCTAATTTTTTTAGGGCTTCAACTCTTTCAAATCTTTTTAATACATTGCGTTTTTTTTCGCCTTTGCTGGCTTTTCCGTAGCTTGGGTGTCTAGACATTAGTTTCCTCTGATTATATAAATTATTTAATTTTAGGTATAAATGTTGCAAGTTCGTTTTCTAAACTGTTTAAATGGGCTTTGTAGCCACCTTTTAACTTGTCTTTTTTAGGACCTGTTTTAGTAGTAATTATTTTTTTTCTTTTCTTAGGGCTTACGTGCCTTCTTTCTTCTTGCTTTGATGTTCGTGTCATGAATTTCCTCAACTATAATATTTTGACAAAAGTATAAAAAGAAAATGATAATGTTTCAAGTGAGAAAAAATGATTTTAACGAGATTCTATAACAAATCCCATATTACGGTAGTCGTCAAATCTTTTTTTTGAGAGTTCTTGTTTTTTTTGGCTTGTGAGATCGTCATAGTCATAAATTGTTTTAAAAGTTTTATCTATCATGGGGATTTGGGGGCATAAGTTGAAAATAAAGTGGGCATTGTTCAAATTTTTATCTGTTTTAGTTATTACTATAAAATCAGAAGAGCTTTCTTGAGATACTACATGGGGCAAAAAAGATTCTAGGGGCTGTTTCCACAGAATCTCATCGACAAACGTTTCTGATATAGAATCATTTACGAAGATAATAATAGGTTCTTTTTTTTGAAAATGATAAAGGGCAGTCTGAATAAGTTTTATAACTTTTGATTTTACATCTTTTATCTGAAAAAAAACTGCTTTAGGTGAGTTTATATTATTTGTTTTCATCTAAGGCACTCTCTCTAGTGATAATTCCGCAGGAGACGGTAAATTTTATAGCTTCTTCATTTGTCATGTCGATTTTAAGGAGCTCTTTTTCCGGGATCATTAATAAGTATCCTGAGATAGGGTGTGGAGCTGTTGGTATAAATACAGAGACTAATTTTTCTTGAGAATGTTTTTGGCATTGCTCTGGGATATCTCCTGAAACAAAAGCTATACAAAAGATTTCTTTAGAAGGATATGGGACCATGACGGGATATTGAAAAGCCTTTCGTTTGTCGATGGTGATAAAAGATCTGATTATATCTCTAATTGATTTATAAATAGTTTTAACAAATGGGATTTTTGAAAAGATCTCATTGGTCCAGTTCAGCAGGGTTCTAAAGAAGAACCATCTAGCTATAACGCCTAGAATAAATATACCGATAATAAGACCTATTAAAATAGTTATGCGGGCAATAGCTGTTAAGACATTTGGGGACTGTAAAAAAGGAATTGATTGCTTATATTGTGATAAAAAGCTAACAAACCAGTCTAAAAAAGGAGAGGTGAATAGATCGACTAAAAAAATAATTAACATCAGTGTTAAAGCAAGAGGAAGTAATATAATAAGACCGGCGATTATATATTTTCTCATTTATCCTCTTTTTTTTCTTTTAAGATTATTTTCTCCTTGTCTTGAGGAAGGATAACCCCGCAAGAGACAATATATTTGACGGCATCTTCAGTTTTCATATCTATAAAGATTAAGTCTTCTTTTTTAAACATCAATAAAAAACCGGTTGTAGGATTGGGCGTAGTTGGTACAAATACGGAGACCATTTCGGCATTAACAGCTTTTTGACAAGTTTGAGGAGACTCTCTGCTAACTAGGCCAATGCTATAAGTTCCTTTGTAGGGGAAAGGAGCCATGACAACCTGTTTAAAAGAGTTCTTGTCGGTAACGAAGAGTGTTTTTATAATGTCTTGAGATGTTTTATATACTTTATTGATAAGGGGGATCTTATGCAAAACTTTATCTCCAAGACGGATAAAAGCATTAAATAAAAACCATCTTCCCAAAAAGCCTAAAAGAATTGTCAGTAAGAAAAGCCCGATCAAGATAATTGCTTGGCTGGAATAGCGCACCAATTGTTCATTAGTTAAAAAATGGAGCTTTAAGTGATAAAGATTTGTTTCAGTAAGTATTTTTGTAACTAGCCCCATAAAAGGCTTTGTTAAAAAATTAACTACAAAAAATACTATCAGTAAAGTAAGTGTTAAAGGGAGTAGTATTACTAGTCCTGTTATAAAATATTTTTTCATCATTGTCTCCGATAATCAACTCTATTATATATTTATTACCAATTTAATTGGCAATACTTGTCCAATTATTATTTCTAATTCTAAAACGATAAGGTAATTTAGCATCTTCTTTGGCATATTCGACCCCTACCCTTGGGCTTTTCAAAATATCTTTTTCTAAGATCTTATTAGAACTCTCTTCTATCCAAAGAAGAGGGCTGTTAAATAAGAGGCCATTATGCTCCTGTCCTATTTTCAAAGCTTTTGTCAAGGCTCCGGGTCCTGCTGTTAAAGACCTTTCAAGTTTTGGCTTATTTCTTCTTTTGACCATTGTTTCGATTCCATGAGTAGGCTCTATAGCTCTAATTAGAACAGCATGGGGAATATCTTTTTTGTTAGTTACGACGTTTAATAGGCTGTGCATGCCATAGCAAAGATATACATAAGCTGTTCCGCCGATTTCATACATCATCTTTGTTCTATCTGTTTTTCGGTTGTTGTATGCATGAGAAGCTTTGTCATTTATGCCAAGGTAACATTCTGTTTCAACGATAATACCACCGGTTTTATTGCCGTCAATATTTGTAAAAAGGTAGTTGCCGAGTAGCTGTTTAGCGATTTTAACTGTATCTTCATCTTGATAAAAAGTAAGAGGAAAGATCATCTGCGTTTCTTTTTTCTTCTATTCTTTTTGCTGCTATTTATCGGAAGTATAATCTTCCATGAAGTTTCTAAAAAGATAAAATCGATATTAGAAAGGGTAACTTCAATTTTTGTGCCGAAGGCATAGATCTTGTTTGTATTTGTTCCATGCAGATGATGAAACTGCTGCTCATAGACATAATAGTCATTGTGAAGCTCAGATACATGTATATATCCTTCTATTGACAGTTCGGATAGTTCGAAGAAAAATCCAAAGGGCATAATTTTTGTTACAACAGCCGGGTAATGCTGATGAGGATCTTTATCATGATATTTTTTCAAAAGCCTCATTTTTTTTAACAGGATAACAGAATTTTCAGCTCTCATAGCAACACGTTCTTTATTAGAGCAAAGAGCAGCTATTTCATTAAGATCTAGCTTTTTATCTTCTTCATTAAAAAGCAGCCTTTGGGTAATAAGGTCGCTATATCTTCTTATTGGACTGGTAAAATGGCAATAATGTTCTAAAGCGAGGCCGTAATGGCCAAGGTTATCAGGAGAGTAATAGGCAAGTCTCATGCATTTGATAAAGGATATTGATAAGATCTGGATATATTGACTTCCTTTAGCCTGAACAAAAAGATCTTGGATATCATGTCGGTTAGGATCTTTTGGGACTTTAAATCCCATGCTTCTTGCCAAATCAAAAAAGTCTTTAAAGTTTTCTTCAGAAGGCTCTTCATGAATACGAAAGATCAAAATCTTATTTTTTTTGATCAGATTGTAGGCTACAGTTTCATTTGCCTTTAACATAAATTCTTCTACAAGCTGATGGGTAATGTCATAAGGGACAATGATAATTTTTTGAGGATCGCCTTTTTTGTCGATTATAACAACACTTTCATCTAATGCAAAATCTATGCTTCCTCTATTTAATCTTTTTTGTTTAAGCAGATTGCAGAGTTCGACAAGAAGCGTTAGATCATCTTTTATAGGGGATTGTTCTTTTGAGTTGAGTAATTTAAAGGCTTCTTCATAAGTGAACCTTTTTTTACTTTTTATATATGATCTTACAATCCGATGTCCGATTAAATCTCCATTTTCATCAAAGTCCATTAGTACTGAAACAGTAAGCCTGATCACATGGGGCTTTAAACTGCATAAATTGGAAGAGAGCTCATTAGGTAGCATAGGAATAGATCTTCCAGGAAAATATACGGAGTTGCATCTTAGAGCAGCCTCTTCATCTAGAAGAGTATTAGGTTTGATATAATGGGCAACATCGGCGATATGAACACCGAGATGATAGCCCGTAGCATCTTTTTTTATTGAAAGGGCATCATCAAAATCTTTAGCAGTTTCAGGGTCAATGGTAAAAGTTGTTATATCTGTTAAATTGTCCCGATCTTTTAAATCGGAAGCTCTAGGCTCATCGCCAAAGGCTTTTGCTTCTTTTAAGACCTTTTCAGAAAATAGATTTCTTAATCGGAATTCTTCAATTGCAACATTAATGTCTTCAGAAGGATCTGAAATGTTCCCTAAATTTTTTTCAATTTCACAAATTGTTTCATCATTTTTGTCTTCCCAAGAAAGAACTTTTAATAAAACCCTATCTCCGATATTAAGCTCTTTTTGTGATAAGACAGAAACAGGCCAGTCAAATCCTAAAATTGGAACATAGGCTACAAATTTTTTATGAATCTTCGCTTGTATTATGCCGACAAGATGTGTTTTTTCTCTTTTAATAACTTTTGTTATGACTCCATCTGGACCTTTAGGGGAGATAATAGAATTTATTTCTACTTCGACAGTATCTCCATCAATAGCGTCCAGCATGCCGCTTTTGGGTATAAAAACATCTTCTTGTCCTTTTTCTTTACATTCAACAAAGCCAAACCCTCTAGGGTTTGTTCTGAGTATGCCAATGATAAGATCTTTCTTTGTCATAAGCTTAAGGGGTTATTTAATTTGTTGCATAAAAGAACATTTTTTAAAAGCATGGCTATGGTCATTGGACCAACGCCGCCGGGAACGGGTGTTATCTTCGAAGCTATTTTTTCAACTTTTTCGAAGTCGACATCTCCCTCTATTTTACACAAGTGTTTGTTAGAAACCCTATTGATTCCAACATCGATAACAACTGCATTATTTTTAACCATGTCCTTAGTGATAAAATTAGCAGAGCCGATAGCTGCTATCAAGATATCAGCTGATTTTGTGATCTCTTTGAGGTTGTTGCTTTTGCTGTGACAGATAGTAACGGTGGCATTACATCCTTTTTTCTTTTGCATTAATATTGCAGCCAAGGGCTTTCCAACAAGATTGCTTCTGCCTACAATCACTATATGTTTTCCTTCGACATCTATATCGCTTTTTTCTAAAAGGACTTTTATGCCATGTGGTGTGCATGGCAATATAGCATCTTCTTCGCCAATCAGCATTTTCCCAACATTTGTCGGATGGAATCCATCTACATCTTTTTTAGGATCGATCAGTTCTATAACTTTTGAATAGCTGATATGAATGGGCAGGGGCATTTGAACTAGTAAGCCGTCGATATTTTTGTCATGGTTTAATCTTGAGATCTCATTTAATAATTTTTTTTCTGATATGTCCTGTTTAAATTCTATAAGTGAAAAGTCTATACCTACTTTTTCACAGGCTTTTTTCTTCATTTTAATGTATGTCAATGAAGCAGGATTGTCGCCGACTAGTATAACTGCCAAAGAAGGTTTTCTTTTTTTCATTTTCGCTATTTCATCTTTTACTTCTTTGTAAATATCTTCAGCAATTTTTTTTCCATCAATAATCATATTTTCGTCAAAAGGTTAGTTAATATTTCATGTATTAATTTATTAGAAGCCAAAATGGCATTTTTCATCTGCATTTTAAATAAGGAATTATCCCAGTGGGTTACTAGGCCGCCTGCTTCTTCTATTAATAAATTTCCCGCAGCTACATCCCAAGGGCAAAGGTCAGTTTCCCAAAATGCATCAAAACGGCCGCAGGCAACATATGCTAGGTCAATAGCGGCTGAGCCAAGTCTTCTTAAAGGTGTGCCCTTTCTGGCTATGTTTAAAAAACTTTCTATACAGTGATTTGGATTTTCAAGTAAATTATAGGGAAATCCAGTTGCAACAAGACTATCTTCTAATCTTTGATTTTTAGATACATATATTTTTTTCCCATTTAAATAGGCCCCTTTATTTTTTTCGGCAATAAAGAGCTCTTCTGTCATTGGGTTATATACAACACCGGATAGGGTTTCTTCATTTTTTTGAACCCCGATGCTTACTGAGAAAAAAGGTATTCTATGAGCAAAGTTTACCGTTCCGTCCAAAGGGTCTACTATCCATTTATATTCGCTATTTTCTTTAATAAGACCTGATTCTTCGCATAGAATCACATGGTGGGGATATTTTTCTTTGATGGCGGCAATTATTGCCTTTTCACTTAATAGGTCATATTCGGTAACTAGATTATGTATTCCTTCTTTTTTAGATATTTTATAAGAGGTTGAAAAGCCTTTTTTTAAAACTGCGCCTGCATTAAGGGCTATTTCAACAGCATTATTTGTTAGATCTGAAAAAATTTCTTTTTTTAAATAGTTCATAATTGTTTTTCGTTATTTTCTTAGTTTTTTCATATAAAATTATGGGGCAGGAGAACCAAATAAATGCATATAGAGCATCTAAAAGAGGCATAAATAGCAGGTCGGTTACTATCCACCCCCAAGAAATCAATATACCTTTATCAAATATAAAAAGAAGTAAAATCTGCAAAATTGAATAAACAACAGAAACAATTAATGTGAAGATGGACAAATTGATAGGTTTGTCATTAAAAAACTGTTTGAATCTATATAATAGAGCGGCTGTCAAAGTATAATTTATAGCGTTTATACCAAAAGTAGTAGACGAGAGCAAATCTATAGTAAGTCCGGCAAGAGAAGCAAGCCAAAGAGTTTTTGGATAGGTTGTGTTAAAAAATAAAATTACCAGAAAAGGAGAGTAATAAATAAGTTTAAAACCGGGGAGAATGCTTGAGAGGAATAATGCAGAGAAGGTAGCTAATAAATAGTATATAATTACTAGGTTGTTTCTTTTTGTCTTTTTTTGTGCCATTTATAAGCTGTTGTTATAATTGTTTCTAGATCGGAGTGTTTTGGTGACCATCCTAATATTTTTTTTGCTTTGCTATTATCTGCATATAGAATGGCAGGATCGCCCTCTCTTCTTTTAACAAAGCTGAAGTTTACTTTCTGTTTTGTAAGAGTTTCAATATTTTTAATTATCTCAAATAC